>NZ_JAQFIQ010000007.1 GCF_029504745.1 Breznakia sp. PF5-3
AAACGAATCTATTATCTATTAATTAGAGTGTAAATGCAATCGATATTGAAGGCGATGCTTCTGTTTGATTACATTACATATTATACGAGGAGGAAGTTTATGAGTGAAAAGGAAAAGCGTATAGAACCAACTGAAATCGATGTAGAAAAGATGTTAGGTGATAGTTATGCTATATGGCTACAACTTTGTGAACATCATGAAAAGCTTGATAATATATCATATGAATGGAAAATGTATACTAAAAAAGTAGGTTGGACAATGCTTATTAAGCAAAAGAAGAGAACATTATATTATATGATTCCTAGCCTAGATAAATTTATGGTTTCTTTTGTATTTGGTGAACGTGCTGTACAAGTGATAAGTGAAAGTGAAATTGACAAAGCTTTAATTGAACAACTTTTAAATGCAAGAAAATATATGGAAGGTAGAGGATTGCAGGTTGAAGTGGAAAATAATCATATGCTTGATGATATCATTCATCTGATTCAAATTAAAATAGAGAATTAAATTACATTATGTGAATGTGTATAGGAGATAGAGAAATAATGATATAATACTCTTAATAATAAGGAAGGTGAAGATATGAAAATAGGTTATGCAAAAGTTGATATTACTCCAGATGTGGGAGTATCATTAGCTGGTTACATAGAGGATAGAAAATCAGAGGGTATACATTCACCATTATATGCAAAAGCATTGGTCTTAAAACATTGGCGTAAAACCTATCTTTGGTTATCGCTTGATTTAATTGCAATTGATCATGTGTTTTTAGTGCGTTTCAAAGAAGAATTGAAAAAACATCATTTTCATTTTGAAGATATTGAAGTCTTTGCAACACATACCCATTCAGGGCCATGTGGAACATGCGAAGTAGGTGCATTTGCAGATGTTTTTGGTGAAGTTGATCATGAATATATAAAGCAAGTAGCCATCAAAAGTGTACATGCAGTAAAAGAAGCGATGATGGATTTTGGGAAATTCAAACTAAGTATTGCCCAAAGTGAGTTGAAAAATTTTGCGACAAGTCGACATAATAAAGATATTTTAATTCCCAATACATTAACGACGATTTTGTTTACTAGAGATAAAAAGAAAGAAGATATTTTACTTTATCATTTTGCATGCCATCCAACGGTATTGCATCATGAGAACAAGGAAATTTCTTCTGATTTTGTAGGTTGTATCGAAGAACGTTTAAAAGAACAATATTCAAACGTAATGTTCTTGAATGGATCTTGTGGAAATATAAGTACTCGTTTCACAAGAAAAGAATCTAGTTTTGAGGAATTGGAAAGATTGGCATCGGTAGCAGTAAAACAAATTTCCACTACTTTAAAAACAAGCAAACCAATCGAGATAAATAAATATAAGGCATATCATTATACTTATGATTTAAAAAAACGTGAATTGGAAAGTGAAGTAGAAGCAAAGCAAAAATTGGATGAAACAAAAGCAAAGCTTGAAGCTGGAATCAAGGAAGGCTTAACACCACAGGCATTGCGATTATTAGAATCATATTATGAAGGTGCACAAGCAAATTACCGCTTAATCATACATGATGATGGTGCACCATCATCAGAAATTCATTTGGCGATTATTCAATTTGGTGATTATTATGTGGTTTGTGTTCCTGCTGAATTGTTTCATTCATTAGAAGAAAAAATTGAATGTGATCATTGCATAGTGATTAATTATGCAAATGGATATCATGCGTATATTGCAGATCAAGAAGCTTATGAACAGGAATATTATGAATCGATGATGAGTTATTATGCATCAGGAGAGGGTGAAAAGATGATTGCATATATCAATCAAAAATTAAAGGAATTGCATACATAAAGAGAATGGAAACATTCTTTTTTTTGTAAAAAATGAAAGGGGATAAGAAAAAAGAGTCATTTGCTTGGCATTCTATAAATTTGCGATAGAATAAAAATTATAAGGAGGACTTTAAGATGAACACACAAGATCAAATGATAATTGATACCTTACGCATGCTATCTATAGATATGGTTGAAAAAGCAAATTCTGGACATCCAGGAATGCCGATGGGTGCAGCACCAATAGCATATACATTGTTTTCTAAGAATATGAAAGTGAGCCCCAATCATCCTGATTGGTTTAATCGTGATCGCTTTGTGTTATCAGCAGGCCATGGTTCAGCCTTACTATATAGTATTCTGCATCTGTATGGATATGGTCTTTCAATAGTGGATTTGAAAGCCTTTCGACAACTTCATAGTAAGACACCTGGACATCCAGAGTATCGTCAAACCAAAGGTGTTGATGCCACAACAGGACCACTAGGACAGGGGATTGCTATGGCTGTAAGAATGGCATTGGCAGAACATCATTTGGCTGCAAAATATAATAAAGAGGATATATCCGTGATTGACCATTACACATATGCTATTTGTGGAGATGGAGATTTAATGGAAGGAGTTGCTAGTGAAGCTGCTTCCTTGGCAGGACATTTACAATTGGGAAAGTTGATTCTTTTATATGATTCCAATGATATTTCCTTAGATGGAGATTTAGCGATGTCTTTTTCAGAGGATGTGAAAAAACGTTTTGATGCATATCATTGGCAAGTGTTACATGTAGAAGATGGGAATGATGTCGATGCGATTGATGAAGCAATCAAAGCAGCCCAAAAAGAAACCAGACCTACCTTGATTGAAGTAAAAACAACCATTGGATATGGTTCCCCAAATAAAGGAGGAACGGCGTTGAGTCATGGTTCACCTTTAGGGCAAGAAGAGGTAGCATTGGTAAGAGAAAAATATGGTTGGAAATATGCACCTTTTGAAGTTCCTAAAGAAGTTAAGGAAGTACTTTTAACGTATCCAAGAGCAGGAAATCAAGAGGTAGCGCAGTGGGAAGCAACCCTTCAACAATATAAGGAAAAATATCCAGATGATTACAAGGAGTTAAAACGAGTAATCCAAGGTGTGTTGCCAAAAGATTATGATGCATTCTTACCAAATTATCAAATTGAGGATGGCAAAATTGCAACACGTAGTGCTTCAGGAGCAATCATTAATGCACTCGCTGAAAAAGTTCCCGAATTCTTTGGTGGTTCTGCAGATTTAGGTGGATCTAATAAAACGTTTATAAAAAAAGAAGGCGCTTATCGTAACACAACGCCAAAGAATCGTAATATTTGGTATGGGGTTCGTGAGTTTGGAGAAGCAGCAATGATGAATGGAATATCTTTACATGGTGGTTTAAAACCTTTTGGGGCAACTTTCTTTGTGTTCTCTGATTATATGCGGGCAGCCATTCGTCTAGCAGCACTTATGCAATTACCAGTAATTTATGTATTTACACATGACAGTATTGCGGTTGGTGAAGATGGTCCTACCCATGAACCAATTGAACAACTTGCATCTTTAAGAGCAATGCCTAATTTAAATGTCATTCGTCCTGCGGATGCAAAAGAATGTGTAGCAGCATGGAAAGAAGCAATGACAGCTACACAACCAACAGCACTTATCTTATCACGTCAGCCATTACCTATTTTAGATGTAAAACAAGAAGTTATAAATAAAGGTGTTAAAGCTGGTGCTTATCTTGTTCGTAAAGCGAAAAAACAAGCAGCAGCAATTCTTATTGCAACGGGTTCTGAAGTAGCTTTGGCATTGGATGTTCAAAAGGAATTGTTAGATAGAAACATTGATGTTAGTGTAGTGAGTATGCCAAGTTGGAAAAATTTCAAATCCCTAAACCCACAAGAGCAAGAACGATTGTTACCAAAAGATTCTATTAAAATATCGATTGAGGCAGCTTCTACCTTAGGCTGGCATGAGTTTGTAGGAGATAGAGGGTTAGTGATAGGGTTAGATCATTTCGGTGCTTCAGCACCTGCAAAAGACATATTTGAAGAATTTGGTTTTACAGTACCTAAGATTACCAATCGTATTATTACTCATTTAAGAAAATAAAAAAGGATGCATCTGCATCCTTTTGGTCTTTTGTCTTATACAACTTCAACATTTATTGCTTTATCACCGCGAGTATCTGTTTCAATATCAAATTTCACGTAATCGCCTTCTTTTAAAGATTTGAAACCTTCACTTGCAATACCTGAGAAGTGAACGAATACATCTTTACCTGCGTCGGTAGTGATAAACCCAAAACCTTTTTCATCGTTAAAGAATTTTACTTTTCCTGATTCCATTATTAAGACCTCCTAACTATAATATAAGAAGTCTAAACCCAAAATGCTTTGATCAAAGTACAACTTAATTACGTGATTATAATAACATAAGTTCATCTGATAAGCAAATTATTTCGTTTTATGTATAATTAAAGAGAAGGAGTATTGCAATGAAAACATATAAATTTGAAGCAGTTATTAAAAAGGTACCTGACATTGATGGTGCTTATGTGGAAATACCATTTGATGTGAAAGCAGAATTTAATAAAGGTAGAGTTCCTGTTCATGCTACCTTTGATGGTGAACCATATGATGGTAGCTTGGTTAGAATGAAAACAGTAAACCATATTATTGGAATTCGTAAAGATATTCGTAAAAAGATAAATAAGCAACCTGGGGATAGGGTGCTTGTAACCCTTGTGGAGCGTAGTAAATAGGAGAAGATAAAATGAAAATACAAAGAAAAACAAAAGCTATCATCTATGTAGATGAACATGGAAAAGAACTAGCAGCATTAGAGTATAAAGAACATCAAAATGTATATTATTTGATGAGCACCTATGTGGATCCTTCACTACGAGGACAAGGGATAGCAGGGAAACTATTAGATGAACTTATTGTCTTGTTGGAAGAAAAGGGAGCAACGGCTTCACCAGTGTGTTCTTATAGTGTTTCTTGGTTTCAAAAACATCCTGAATACGAAAAATATTTGAAGAAGTAAAAAAGTCATAATGCTTAATTAATAGGCATTATGACTTTTTCTTTATTCGTTAGTATTCTTTATATGATTTAATGTTCCACCAGCTTTGATAAGCTCAATATCTAAGTTACTTAGATGATGGTCTACAAGATATTGTTTATCCTTTGTAGTATTTAAGATTTGGATTGGCTTTCCAACTTCTAAGTGATCTAAATCATTGATGTGTAATTCATCCATTTCATCAATTGTATCGTAATCTATTTCGTTTTGGAAAGTTAAAGGTAAGATTCCAAAATTTATAAGGTTTGCACGATGGATACGAGCAAAGCTTTTCGCTATAACAGCTTTAATTCCCAAATACATTGGTGCTAATGCTGCATGTTCTCTTGAAGAACCTTGTCCATAGTTATGACCAGCAACAATATACCCTCCGCCATACTCTTTACATACATCATGGAAATCAGCTTTGTTATTCATAAAGATAAATTCTGATATCTTTTCAATGTTTGAACGATATGGTAATACTTTTGCACCAGCAGGAGCAATATGATCAGTTGTAATATTATCTTCTACTTTAATCATAACCCGTTTATGAATTTTATCATCCAATGGATTATTAATTGGCAATGGTTTAATGTTTGGTCCACGAACGATTTCTTTGCTCTTATCACAATCTGGTTTAATGATCATAGAATCATCAATCATGAATGTTTCGGGCTCTTCAACGATTTCAAAATCAAATTTACGAGGATCACTAATAACACCATTGATAGCACTTACAGCAGCTACTTCTGGTGATACTAGACATACTTTTGCACTTAAAGTACCACTACGTCCATAGAAATTACGATTGAAGGTTCTAAGGGATAAAGCATTGGTAATTGGAGATTGTCCCATTCCAATACATGGACCACATGTTGATTCTAAGATTCTAGCTCCACTTGCAATCATATTGGATAAAGAACCATTTTTGGTAATCATTTGTAACACTTGTTTACTACCAGGACTAATTACTAGACTGACATTAGGATTTACAGTGTTGTTCTTTAAAATATTACCAACTGTTGTAAGATCTAAATATGATGAATTGGTACAAGATCCAATTGCTACTTGATCAACCTTTAAGCCTTCTACTTCACTAATGTTTTGTACATTATCAGGAGAATGAGGCATTGCAATCATTGGTTCTAGTGTGTTTAAATCAATTTCATAAGTTTCATCATAAACTGCATCCTCATCTGCATGTAATTCCACATATACATCTTCACGATGTTGTTTTTTAAGAAATTCATAAGTTACTTCATCACTTGGAAAGATGGATGTTGTTGCTCCTAATTCAGCACCCATGTTACAGATTGTAGCACGTTGAGGAATGGTTAATGAGCGTACTCCATCACCTGTATATTCAATGATCTTACCAACTCCACCTTTGACACTCATAAGTTGTAATACTTTTAAGATGATGTCTTTACTAGATACACCTTTTGATAGCTTTCCACTTAGTTTTACATTTACAACTTTTGGAGCGGTAAGAAAGAATGGTCTTCCTGCCATGGCACAAGCAACATCTAAACCACCAGCACCCATAGCGATACTACCAACACCACCAGCGGTTGGTGTGTGTGAGTCACTTCCTAATAATGTTTTTCCTGGTGCTGCAAAACGTTCTAAATGAACTTGATGACAGATTCCATTTCCTGGTTTTGAAAAATAAATACCATATGCATTTGCCACCGTTTGTAAATATTTGTGATCATCTGCATTTTCAAAACCACTTTGTAAGGTATTGTGATCCACATAACTGATAGATAGATCCGTTTTTACTTTATCGATACCCATTGCTTCCAGTTGTAGATAAGCCATTGTACCTGTTGCATCTTGGGTTAATGTTTGGTCAATTCGAATTCCAATTTGTTCTCCTTTTTTATAAGATCCTTCAACTAAATGATCTTTTAAAATTTTTTCGCAAAGTGTTGCCATATATGTCCTCCTTTATTTTGATACCTATTATATCATAATTTTTCTTAGTTTTTTTAATGAATAATGGTATAATCTATACCATATAAACTTTGGGGGTGAGAAAAATGAACGATTGTATTAAGCAATTTTTTGAAAAAACAAAAGAAATAGGGAAAATTGAAAATCATTTATACAAAGAATATTCAGTGAAAAACGGTCTTCGTAATGAAGATGGTACAGGTGTTCTTGTAGGTCTTACAAAGATCAGTGATGTAGTTGGATATTGTCGCGAATGTGATACCAAAGTAGATATGCCAGGAGAATTATATTATCGTGGGATTGATGTTAAGGATATCATTGCAAATGCATCAAAGCGCAATGCTGATGTATTTGAAGAAGTATGTTTTCTAATTTTGTTTGGATATTTACCAAATGTAGAAGAATTTGAAATCTTTAAAAACGAATTGCATAAAAAATATGCATTACCAAAAGGCTTTTTAGAAAATAAAATATTGCGTTCACCAACACATAATTTAATGAATAAACTGCAACAGGATGTTTTAACATTATATGCATATGATAAAACACCAGATGATGTAAGTGTTGATCATATTCTTGATCAAGGATTGCATATTGTATCAAAGGTACCAAGTTTGATCTGTTATAATTATCAAAGTAAGATTCATTATTTTGATGAACAGAGTATGTTTATTCATCATGTTGATCCAAGCTTATCATTTGCGCAAAATATTTTACAAATGATTCGTCCTGATCGCAAATTTACAGATATAGAAGCAATGGTTTTAGATATTGCACTAGTGTTACATGCAGACCATGGTGGAGGAAATAATTCAACTTTTGTGAATGTTGTAATGTCAAGTAGTGGTACCGATATTTATTCTTCATTTGCGGGAGCGATAGGTTCTTTGAAAGGTCCAAAACATGGAGGAGCAAATTTAAAAGTTTGTGGTATGATGGAACAAGTAATCGAAACGATAGGGTATAGTGAAGATGAAGATGAAATCAGAGCGATTATCAAGCGTCTATTAAATAAAGATTTCTATGATCAAAGCGGTCTTGTCTATGGAATGGGACATGCTGTTTATACGATTAGTGATCCACGTAGTGAAGTTTTATGTGATGCAGCTTATAAACTTGCTAAAGAAAAGCAGATGCTAAAAGAATATAAATTTTATAAACGTTTTGAAGAAGTTGCCAAAGAAGTTATCTATGAGCATAAAGGAATTCGTTGTTCTAGTAATGTGGATTTCTATAGTGGATTTGTTTATGAAATGCTGAATATTCCTAAAGATATGTATACCTTATTATTTGTTTGTGCAAGAACGATAGGTTGGTTAGCACATAATATTGAAAGTCAATTGTATAGTGGTAAAATCGTTCGTCCTGCAACAAAATATGTTGGCGAACTACAAGAATATGTAGAACTAGAAAAAAGAGGAGAATAAAAATGAAAAACATTACAGTATTAAAAGGCGATGGAATCGGTCCTGAAATTTGTAAAGAAGTTGTTCGTATTTTAGAAGTATTAAATTTAGATTTAAACTTTGAACTTCATGAAGTTGGTGAAGCATGTTATGAAAAAACTGGAGCTTTGATTCCTCAAAGTGTATTTGATTCTATTGAAAAAAATAAAGTGGTATTAAAAGCACCAATTACAACACCTATTGGTAAAGGGTTTAAAAGTTTAAATGTACAATTACGTAATAAATATGATTTGTATGCGAATATTCGCCCTGCAAAATCAATGCCAAATGTGAAAACACCATTTGAAAATATTGATATTATTACATTTAGAGAGAACACAGAAGATTTATACATTGGACAAGAAGAAATGATTGATGAAAATACAGTTCATGCGATTAAGCTTATTACAAGAAAAGCAAGTGAGAGAATTATTCGTGCAGCCTTTGAATATGCAATTAAAAATAATCGCAAGAAGGTAACTTGTGTTCATAAAGCAAACATTTTGAAGCAAAGTGATGGAATGTTCTTACGTATCTTTAATGAAATAAAAGCAGATTATCCACAAATTGAAGCAAACGATATGATTGTTGATAATACATGTATGCAATTGGTTATGAGGCCAGAGCAATTTGATATTATGGTTATGCCAAACTTATATGGTGATATCGTATCGGATCTAACAAGTGGTTTAATTGGTGGGTTAGGGTTATTGCCTAGTAGTAATTTAGGAGATGACTTTGCAATGTTTGAAGCAGTACATGGAAGTGCTCCAGATATTGCAGGACAAAACAAAGCAAATCCAATCGCTTTATTATTAGCAGCATGTTTAATGTTGGATTATTTGGGATATGAAAAAGAGGCAGGTGCAATCCGCAATGCAATCGATGAAGTCTTGATTGAAAATAAAGTCAGAACGGCTGATTTAGGTGGTACAAGCTCAACAACTGAATTTGGGGATGCGATTATCGCAAAACTAGCATAAGAAACTTAGGTATTTAAATACTTAAGTTTTTATTATTTATGAAAACAATAATGAAATATTTGCCTTTTTCTAGTATGATATAAGGTAATAGCAGTTTTTAGGGGGAACATGATGAAGAATCGATCATTTTATATATTTGCACTTTCATTAGCACTACCGAGTATCATTCAACAATTGGTTACCAATGTATCACAATTAGTTGATAATTTTATGGTGGGAAAACTTAATGAAGTATCTATTTCTGGTGTTTCCATTGCGAATCAAGTATTTTTTATTTTTACTGTTGTTGTATTGGGATTAAGCGCAGCAGGCGGAATTTTTATTTCTCAGTATCGAGGAGCACAAAACGATGAAAAAGTTACTGAAGTATTCAGAGTTGTATTGATCTTTAATATCATAACTGGAATTATTTTCTTCTTGTTGATGAATATTATTCCTGAAAAAATCTTATATTTATTTACCGAAGATAAAGCTACTGTTGCAATTGCCATGACATATATGGGATATATCAAATATACATTCTTAATTTATTCTATTGCTATTGCAATCAGTGGAAGCTTTCGTTATTGTGGGTTAGTTAAAGTATCCATGTATATTGCAATTATTAGTGTATTAACAAATGTTTTCTTCAATTATTGTTTCATTTATGGAAACTTAGGATTTCCTAATATGGGAGTATCAGGTGCAGGATTAGCAACCTTGATTGCTCGTATTGTTGAGGTGGTAATAGCAATTGGTCTTGCTAAGGTATTGGATACACCAATCAAAACTCGAATTAAGGATATGTTTAAGTTTGAACGTTTTATTTTAAAGAATTATATAACAAGAGGATATGGGTTGGTAATCAATGAATTCTTTTGGGCTTTTGGTATTCAG
The DNA here is from genome assembly GCF_029504745.1 of Breznakia sp. PF5-3. GTDB lineage: Bacteria > Bacillota_I > Bacilli_A > Erysipelotrichales > Erysipelotrichaceae > Breznakia. The sequence continues at coordinate 10,162 of NZ_JAQFIQ010000007.1, forward strand.
ATGACCAATGTAATTTTCACCCAACGGATTAGTAGTAATATTGCTGCTTTGAGTATTGCCAATGCAATGATTAATTTAATCTTTATTGGAATGGGTGGAATGAGTGTTGCGATTTCGATTATTGTTGGGAAAAGTCTTGGGAAAAGTAATTTTGAACAAGCAAAAGTGGATTCAAAGAAATTACTTAAACTCAGTGCTTTTGTAGGACAGAGTTTAGGAATTATCATTTTAATTGTATCTTATGTGATAACAGGATTTTATGAAATTAGTGATAGTACACGTTCTATGGCACGTCTTATCATTACTATAGCAGCGTGTTTTAGTTGGCTATATTATTTAAACACAAGCTCTTTTTTCACCCTTAGAGCAGGGGGAGACACCAAGAGTGTCTTGTTGATGGATTCTGGTTTTATGTGGGTAATTAGCATTCCAATAGCCTTCTTATTTGGTGTTTTACATCTTTATATGCCTCTTCATTATTTTTTGGTTCAACTTCTTGATTTATTAAAATTAGTCGTAGCGAGACATCGATATCGTAAAGGTGTCTGGTTAAATAATTTGACAATTCATAAGCAAAACAATGCCTAGGTTATAATAAAAAATATAGGTATCAGTTTCATATTGTAGTATAATAAAAACAAATACAGAGAAAAATACTTTGCTAGGTTTATATACTTAGCAGGAAGGGAATGTAAGATTATGTTGAAGAAACTAGTATCTAATATGGGGGTTGTTTTATACCCATTATTGTTAGTTGTGTTATTTACAACGTTGATAAAGTTTGACACAGTATCAATTGCAAGGGAGCAAATAAGCTATTTTGATATTGTTGCTAATTATGGGATTTATTTCTTAAGTGTATTACTCTTTCTATATGTGTATATGATTCATCGAATTTCATTTTCCTTGTGGAGTGTAGTCATTGGGTTACTTATTTCTATTTCGTGTACGATTCCACAATTTATTAAAACGATATCATCATCACTTTATAGCAGTTTATTTCAACAATCAGAAGCAACAATTTTAGTCTTTGGGATAACGGTGATCATATATATAGGCTTAATTTTTGTATATATGAAAAATCGTATGAATTATCGAAATAAGACAAATCGTATTGATTTCACAAATTTATATTCTAAATAATATGCTTGATTTTTATAATTTATAAGCAAAAAAAGGACTTATGTTTTTGAAGAAACATAAGTTTTTTGATGCCATAATTTATAAACTACATAGCAAATAGAATTCAGTAAATGTATATTATTATATGATATTTAATGAAGAGTATATTTAGAATAGTATAGAGGTTAAGCATATGATGTACAATTTAAAAAAAGAAAATCTAATTGATCAACTAAAAAAATTAAGAAATTTAGAAATGGAGGAAATATGGGAAATAGATGACAAGTTAGATTTTTTGATAGCATTGCAGAATTACATTGGTGATAAGTGTCATTATGGGGAAAAGTTATATGAATTAACAAAGGAAGAGCGAGTAGTATTTTTATGTCAGTTATTTCAAATGGAAATTTACCATGGAAGTTTTACTTGTGCATATTATAATTATGCTGGTAATTTTATGTATGAGTATCCAAAAGCGTTTCGAGCATTGAAAGCGGAAAGTTATGCTGTGTTGATTGAAAAGGCAAATCAAACCTTCGATGAAAAGTTACCAACCGATATGAATAAAAGGCGTGAGATATTAGAAACATCTTATAATGAACGATTTGAAATGTTACTTCAGTATGATTATGCGGTTCATCATCCAATGATTGAAGAAACGTATAACATTATTGAACTTTGCTATGCGTATATTATGGAAAACAAACACTGTTTTAACTAAATAATATATGTGACGTAAACACACGAATATGCTATAATTAGAAGCAATTGAGGTGAACGTATGTATAAATTAATTTGTATAGATTTAGATGGTACATTATTGGATACAAGACAACGTATTTCTGCGAAAAACAAAGATGCAATCCGTAAGGCTTTAGATAAAGGCATTGAAGTTGCAATTGTTAGTGGAAGACCAAATTGTTTCACGATTCGAGTTATGAATCAGATTTCTGGAAGAATGGGACATATTACATTTAATGGAGCATATTATCGAGTTGCGAATAAAACAAAGCAATTTCCAATCAATCCAGATACAGTGAAAAAAATTGCGAAATTGGCTAAAAAATATAATGTTCGTGTGTTCTTTAAAAATAAGAATTTATCAATGTGTACAAAAAGTGATCCAGGAATTTTAGATTATGATCAATTTAAGACACAGACACCATTAAAAGATCAAATGGATATGTTATACAATATTGATGTTGATCAGATTTTAGAAGAACAAGATATCGATATTTTAAAAATCTTTGCTTGGGATACGGATTTGGATGGTATTCGTAAAATGCGTGAAGAACTTATGAATTTAGATGGTATTAACTTATATTTATACGATGAGTATTTTGAAATGTCTAGTGATCAAACTTCTAAAGGAAAAGCGATTCTAAATGTTTGTAAGGATTTAGGGATTAGTGCGAAAGAAGTGGTTTGTATAGGAGATAATTATAATGATTTACCAATGTTTGAAATTGCTGGTTTAAGTGTGGCAATGGAGAATGCACCAAAAGAAATTAAAGAAAAAGTGGATAAGGTAACCCTTACCAATGATCAAAGTGGAGTTGCATATGCGATTGAAAACTTTGTGTTGAAGGAGAACAAATGAAATATCCAACGGTGAGAATCGATAAAATCCCACGAGGATTTAAGCATTGTGAAATAGCAGTTCTTGTTGCTTTTTCTTTTCATGGAGAAGATGCTTATATAGATGGTGAAGAAAAAGAAGCAAAGGCAGCATATGCAAAATTCATTAAGAAAGAAGTAGTGGAATTGATGGACAGCTTTATGACTATTTTTCGTCCTGTTAATTTCCCATATAAAGATAAGTTTATTGTAGCTTTGAAAGATAATGCAAATGAATATCAAGTAAAAGAAATATTAAATAAATTGTTAATCGAAATTGATCATTTTACAGAACATAAGTTCAAAGTAGAAGCTCATATTTTAAATGGGATGCTTATGGAAAATGATGATCCAACGATATTCAAAGTGAAAAAAGTTGGATTACCACTAGAAGACAGTGAGGAATATGCGAAAAGTATATTTAAACCAGAAGGGAAAATGGATTTAAAAGAACTTAGCTATATTACACCATATGCGGAATTTAAAGTAACCAAATGGAAGAAACAAGCAGAATGATAAAGCACATGAATTTGTGCTTTTTTTATCTGAACAAAAAATTGGCACTTTTATATTGACAGTGCTAAAAAGAAGTATTACAATACTGTTAGCACAATTGATAAGCGAGTGCTAAATGGAGGTAGTAATATGGCAAGAAAAAAAGCGTTTAAAGCAGAGTCCAAACGATTGATGGACTTGATGATTAATTCAATCTATACACATAAAGAGATTTTTCTTAGAGAGTTGATATCCAATGCATCAGATGCAATTGATAAACTTTACTATAAATCTTTAAGTGAAAAATTAAGTGATGTAAACCGTGATGAATTTCGTATTGATATTGCGTTAGATAAAAATGAACGTACAATTACCATTAGTGACAATGGTATTGGTATGAGCAAGGCAGAATTGGAAGAAAACTTAGGAACGATTGCAAAGAGTGGATCTTTTGATTTTAAAGAAAATAATGAAACAGATGAAGATGTTGATATTATTGGTCAATTTGGGGTAGGTTTCTATTCTTCTTTTATGGTTGCTGATAAAGTAGAAGTAATTTCAAAACAATATGGAAGTGATGAAGCGTATCGTTGGTATAGTGAGACTAGTGATGGATATGAAATTAATAAAATAGATAAAGATACAAATGGTACAATAATCACATTGTATTTAAAAGAAAATACAGATGATGAAAATTATGATGAATATTTGGAAAGTCCTACAATTCAAAGATTGATTCGTAAGTATTCGGATTATATTCGTTATCCAATTTATATGGATGTTGAAGAAAGTCGTAAAAAAGAAGACAGTGATGAATATGAAACGATTGTAGAAAATAAAGTGTTAAACTCAATGGTTCCCCTTTGGAAACGAAATAAGAGTGAAATTAGTGAAGATGAATATAATAACTTTTATATGGATAAATTCCAGGATTATAATCCTCCATTGAAAGTAATTCATACAAATGTGGAAGGAACTGTTTCATTTAATGCATTGTTATTTATTCCTTCAAAAGCACCAATGAATTATTATTCAAATGACTACGAAAAAGGATTGCAGTTATATTCATCTGGTGTCTTTATCTTAGATAAGGCGAGTGAATTGATTCCTGAGCATTTCCGCTTTGTACGTGGACTAGTTGATTCTCAAGATTTATCATTGAATATTTCTCGTGAGATGTTGCAACATGATCGTCAATTACGGGTTATTGCAAGTCGTATTGAAAAGAAAATTAAGAGTGAGTTATTAAAGATGCTTCGCACGGAAAGAGAGAAGTATGAAGAATTCTGGAATACCTTTGGTATGCAGATTAAATATGGTGTTTACAATGAGTTTGGAGCTCATAAAGAGCTGTTACAAGATTTATTGATGTTTTACTCGTCAAAGGAAAACAAACTTGTTACCCTTGATGAATATGTGAATAGAATGCCTGAAGATCAAAAAGAGATTTACTTCATCAGTGGTGATAGCATTGATAAAATTGATAAATTACCACAAGTTGAATTACTTAAAAACAAGGAGTATGAAGTATTGTATTTAACTGATGATGTAGATGAATTTGCACTACAAGTATTAGGTACATATAAAGAAAAGCAATTTAAAAATATCTCACAAGGAGATTTAGATCTTGCAAGTGATGAAGAAAAAGAAAAAGTTGAACAAACAGCAAAAGATAATGAAGACTTATTAAAAGTGATTAAAGAAGCTTTAAAAGATGAAGTAGATGATGTAAAGATATCAACTCGTTTAGTAAGTCATCCAGTGGTTCTTAGTGCTGCAGATGGGATGTCATTTGAGATGGAAAAAGTACTTAGCCAGATGCCTAATGCAAATCCAACCGGGATGAAAGCAAGTAGAATTCTAGAGATTAATCCAAATCATGAATTGTTTAAAGCATTGCAAAATGTATATGCGAACAACAAAGAAGAACTTACTGATTATGCACAGATTTTATATGATCAAGCATTGTTGATGGAAGGCTTTCAAATCAAAGATCCAATTGAATATGCAAATAAAATTGCAAAATTGATGGTAAAAGCAAACAGTTAAAAATAGATGAATTGTATAAAAGACCGTATAAGGCACATAAAAAGTGTGCGTATACGGTTTTTTATATACTCGTTAGTGTTAAGAAGAATTTACAAAGAAGTTTTAGTTTTATTAGAGTCTTTGATATAATAAAACATGAGGTAATCATAATGATAAAAAATATAGTCTTTGATATTGGAAATGTACTATTAGAGTTTAAACCAGCTGAGCATTTCAAAGATATTAAAAATGCTAATCAGGTATGTACATATATATTCAATTCATCCGCATGGGAAGCATATGATTTAGGGTTAAAGTCCTTAGATGAAGTGAAAGCGGAATTAATTATGAATTGTAAAGTGTATAAAAATGAAATCAATGAACTACTATCACGTTGGACAGAAGTATTAAAACCTAAAGGGACAATTCCCTTTATTAAATTGTTTAAAGAAAAGGGATACTCAGTATATTTATTATCAAATTTATCATTGGATGCAGCAAATTATATCGAAGCAAATTTTTCGCTTTTCCATGATGTAGATGGATATGTTTTATCTTATTTGGAACATCAGGTAAAACCCAATGCAGAGATTTATAAAACATTAGCAAATCGTTATGATTTGAAATTTGAAGAGACTTTGTTTTTAGATGATTTAAAAGCAAATGTAGAAGCTGCAAAAGCTTTGGGAATGAAAGTTATCCATTATACAGATGATGTATCTGTGGAAATAAAATTACAAAAAGTATTGAAAGGGGCGGACGATGTTAAGAAAGGATCAAATGGTGAATGGTGAAATAGAAGCTATTCAACCAAACGGATTAGGAGTGTTTATGTATAAGAAGGACAAACTTTTCATGAAGTATGTTCTAAAAGGTGAGAAGGTAAGTGGGAAGGTAGTTAAAAAAATACGTGATGGGTATTTGGCAGAACTGGTACAAGTACAAAAACCATCTAGTATCAGAACAAAAGTGAAGTGTTCATATTTTCAAAAATGTGGAAGTTGTAATTATTTGCATATGTTATATCCATTTGAATTAAAACAGAAGACAGAAGCGGTGAAACAACTTGCAAACAAAGGTAAAATAAACATTAACGTTCATAATTGTGAAGGTTTAGAGGAACCTTATGCATATCGTAATAAGTTGGCACTAACATTTACAAAAAATAGAAAAAATGATGTTATTGCTGGGTTTTATGAACCACTATCTCACAAGGTGGTAAACATCGATAAGTGTTTGTTGCATGATGATGCAACAAATACATTAATCAAGGATATTAAGGAAGTTGTAAAGAAGTGTCGTTTAGATATCTATGATGAGAATAAGCGCACTGGTTTTTTGCGTCATGTATTAGTGCGTGAAAATACAGATAAAAAATTTATGGTGACATTTATAACAGCTGAAAAAGAATTTAAAGGAAAGAAGAAATTCCTTCAAGAGTTGTTGAATAGGAATGAACATATCGAAGCAGTTGTACAAAATATAAACAATCGTAATACGAGTGTTCTTTTAGGTAATCAAGAATATGTACTTTATGGAAAAGGATATTTCTATGATACACTTTGTGGCTTAACTTTTAAGATATCACCGAAGTCTTTTTACCAAATCAATCATGAACAATGTGAAAAACTATATGATAAAGCATTGTCTTTATTGGATTTAAAAGGTGATGAAGTAATTGTTGATACATATTGTGGTATTGGAACGATTAGTTTATTAGCTGCTCAAAAAGCAAAGCGTGTGATGGCAGTAGAAGTAAACAAGGATGCCATTAAGGATGCAAATATAAATAGAGAATGTAATCATATTGATAATATTGAATTTTTTGCCCAGGATGCAGGAGCATTTATGCAAAAGTTAGCAAGTGAAAAGACAATGGTGGATGTAGTAATTATAGATCCAGCAAGAGATGGGTGTGATGAGAATTTCTTACAAGCCCTAACAAAGTTGAAACCTAAAAAAATAGTGTATATCTCATGTAATCCAGAAACTCAAGTACGTGATCTTAAATATTTATCTAGACAGTATACGTATAAAGACATGTATCTATTTGATATGTTTCCAAAGACAAGTCATGTAGAGAGTGTAGTGTTGATGACGAGAGATAATCAAAGGAGAGATTTATGATACGAGAAATTATAAATAGTGACTTCGATGAATTAATGAAATTATACACTCAACTGCATAACAATCCATTTCCAGTGAGAAATAATGAAATGATGGCTTTGTGGGATAACGTAATCAATGATACTAATCATCATATAATTGTTGCTGAAGAGAACGGAAGAATTGTTTCCTCATGTGTATGTGTGATAATTCCTAACCTAACACGAAACCAACGTCCATACGCATTTATTGAGAATGTCGTAACTGATGAAGCCCATCGAAAAAGAGGACTTGCAACAGCTTGCTTGAATTATGCTAGAGACATTGCCCTAAAAGAAAAATGTTATAAAATGATGTTGTTGACTGGCTCAAAGCAAGAAAGCACTTTGCATTTTTATGAGCGAGCAGGTTATAAAAGGAACGATAAAACAGCGTTTATTCAGTGGTTGTAACATCTATTCCGTCAACACAACCCCAAGTATCCGCATTAATTCAATCCACTCACCGCATGTAGAGAGTGTAGTGTTGATGACAAAAGGGAAAGCATAATACTTAACAAGTGAGGAGGATGATTTATGAGCTCTGAGTGGTCAGATTTGAATAAAACCATGCAAAATCAAATAAAGAAAAAAGATTCTTTTAATGATGGGATTAATACATTGTTAGAATTACGCAAGGGGTTGTTGAAGGAAATTTTCAAGTTCAAAGACACTATAAAGAGAAATGATTTTGATAAGATACCATTTATAAATGCAAAGGGATATCACAACAAGACGATTGTTTATTCACTTTGGCATATTTTTCGGATTGAGGATATCGTTACACATACGTTAATCCAAAAAGATAAGCAAATTTTCTTTGATAAGGATTATCAAAAACGAATAAACTCTCCTATCATTACTACTGGAAATGAATTAGTAAAAGAAGAAATTTCTGATTTTTCCAAAGACCTTAACTTGGATGAACTCTATCAATATATAGTTGATGTTAACGAAAGTACGATAGAATTGTTAAGAAATTTGTCTTATTCTGATTTGAAAATCCAAATGAGTAATATGGATAAAGAACAAATAAAAGAGTTAAAGGTTGTAAGTGATGATGAAAATGCTGCTTGGCTGATTGATTACTGGTGCAAAAAAAATATTAAAGGATTAATTACAATGCCTTTATCAAGGCATTGGATAATGCATGTTGATGCCTGTTCCAGAATCTTAAAGAAAGTATTGTGAAAATGAACAGCTTAGATTTTATAAATATAATATCTACATTAATTTCATCAACATTTAAAATTTTATTGACAACGCTTACATTATAAGGTATTCTAACATTGAAGATTGATCGTTAGGGTTGTGATTTTTATTTAATAATAGAAAGCAAGGCCTATCATCCAATTAGTAATTGGTTTGATGGTGCATTGCTTTTTTTTGTTAAAAAACAGAGGAGGTAAATAATGGAAATATTATATAGCCCAGTCAAAGGGTGTGCGATTAAATTAGAAAAGGTGAATGATGAAATGTTTTCACAAAAAATGCTAGGTGATGGAATTGCAGTTATACCAGAAAATGATGAGTTTGCTTCACCGATTGATGGAGAGATAACACTTGTTTATGAAACGCAACACGCAATTGCAATAAAAACAGAAAAGGATACAGAAATATTGATTCATATCGGAATCGACACAATGAATTTAGAAGGAGAACCCTTTGACACAAAAGTAAAAGTTGGGGATAAAGTAAAAAAGGGCGATTTATTAACACGAATTAATTGGAGTATCATTTTGAAAAAGGGGTTAGAAAAGGTGGTGCCAATTATTGTGTTAAACAAAGAAGTGCAAACAGTGGATAACAATGAAGAAATAGAGATAGAAGTAGGAGATCCATTGTTAAGTATTGAATAGATTATATGGAGGTAGCCAAAGATGATTGCAAAGAAAGTTTATAACAACAATATAGTTATGGCAATTGATGAAGATAGTAACGAAGTAATTCTTGCGGGAAAAGGGGTTGCCTATGGATTGAAAAAAGGGGATACGATAGATAAACATAGAGTTGAAAAGAGGTTTGAATTAAAAAAGGATACAAGAACTCGGTTTGGAGAATTGATTCAAGATATACCATTAGATTATGTCATTATTTCAGAAGAAATAATTGCTTATATAAAAGAAAAAAGTGGTAAGAAAATCAATGATAGTATTTATGTAACATTAACTGATCATATAGTTAATTCTATCGAAAGAATTAAAATGGGAATAGATTTTGATATGACTTTATTGGTAAATGTAAAAACGTTATATAAAGAAGAATTCAAATTAGCATTGCACGCAGTAGATATGTTAAGAGATTATTTTAAAATTACGTTTAGTGATGATGAAGCATATTTTATTACTTTGCATATTGTAAATTCTCAGTTTGAATCCAACATGATGGAAATGTATACAATAACATCTATATTAGAAAATATTACGAGTATTGTTAATCAAAACTTTGATATTGATATAGAGGATAATTATAATTATGATCGTTTTATGACACATTGTAGATTTTTTATTCAAAGGATTATTAATCAAGAACACTTTGAGCAAAATAGTGCTTTGAATTATACATTAATGGAATCCGCAAAAGAAAAACTACCAAAGCAAATGGAGTGTGTGAACGAGATTGCTACATATGTTGAAAAAAAATATGGATATGTAACCAGTGAAGATGAAAAGATGTATTTACTTTTTCATTTAGGAAGATTAACAGAATAGAATAGATAATAAACGTATCTTGGGGTTGTTTGTTTTACTAATTTACCAAATGCGACAATGTATTTAAATACATGGGAATACGTTATTATACATCAAGCAAAAAAAAGGATATATGTAATAGGAATTGTTTGGTGATTTAAAAATTAGTAGAAAGGGATATGATGAAAGTCCAAGTCATCATACTAGGTTTGAAATAAAATAAAATTGGATGGTTACAGTAAGGCTGGCCAAACCTCTTAATAGTTTTTAATTAATTATTGAGGAGGAAATGAAGAATGAAATATATTGAAATGTCAAAAGTTGTGTTAGAGAATGTTGGGGGATTAGAAAATATAAAGTTTGTTGAAAGATGTGCCACACGTTTGCGAATTCACTTCTTTAAAAAATCAAAAGTAGATCTAGAAGCTATAAAAAAAGCAGAAGGTGTTATGGGGGTAGTTGAAAAAGGGGGACAAATTCAATTAATTATAGGTCCAACAGTTCAAGAAGCTTATACTGATTTTTTAGAAGTATCAGGATTTAAATTATCAGGTAATGAATCTCCTGTTTCAGATGATAATGAGGAAGAAGAGAAGAACTTCTCTTATTATGTAAATGCATTTGGTAGTTTTGCAGCAGGTGTATTTATGCCGATTATTCCAGCTTTGGTTACAGGGGGATTAATTTTATCAATTAAAAATTTATTAGTTAATTACATGGGATTTGGTGTAGACTCTGGAACTGCACAGATTATGTTAGCAATTTTCAGTGCGGGTTTCTCTATGTTACCAGTTTGGATAGGATATACATTATCAAGTAAATTGAAGATGGAACCTATTATGGGAGCATTTTTAGGAGCAGTTCTTGTAAGTGGGTCAATAAGTGGAGTTGAAGGACTAGATTTTTTTGGTATTTCAGTTCCGGCAGTTGCTTATGAAAGTAGTGTAATGCCAATTGTATTTGGTGTTGTTTTTATGTATTTTGTGAATAAATTACTTGTTAAAATCATTCCTGATATGGTAGTTTTCTTTTTAAAACCACTGTTAACAATGGCAATTGTTGTGCCAGTAACATTAATTGTTTTGGGACCAATTGGAACTGAATTGAGTGGTGCGGTTGGAAACTTTATGGAAGCTTTTATGGGAGTTGCTGGATGGCTAGCAGTCCCTGTAATTGCAGCTTTATACCCATATATGGTTATGCTTGGATTGGATAAGGCAATTACAGTTATTATGATTGAATCGATTGCTACAACAGGAGCAGATAATTGGGTGTTAGTAACTGGACTTGTATCAAATTTATGTATTGGTGCAGCAGCATTGGCAGTCGCATTGCATGTAAGAGATAGAAAACAAAAAGGGCTGGTTGCATCTTTTGGTGTAACTGCACTTTGTGGAGTTACTGAACCTGCATTTTATGGTTCTTTGATTATGCGTCCAAAATGCCTTGTTGGAGTTGCAACAGGAGCAATTGCTGGTGGGTTAGTAGCTGGTATCTTTGGACTTCAAAACTACGTTGTAGGAGGTTGCCCAGGATTATTGACCGCTTTATTCTTCTTGCCAGAAGATGGAAGTATGGGAAACTTTATTTTATTTTGGATAGTATGTGCAATTTCGATTGTTGTATCGTTTGTTGCAACAACATTTATTTTAAAAAGAATGAATAAAGTAAGTGAAACGGAAATTGATATGGTAGGAGAAACTGAAACAGTTACTGCAAAATAATTCGCAAAGACTCCTACTATAATAGGAGTCTTTGTTTCTATAAAAAGCAGACAGAGAGGACTAAATATGAAAGTTTTAGTTGGAGAATTTGTCACCGAGTCTAATTCAAATGTTCCAAATATGTGTGAACTTAAGGATTATGATATAAGCTTTGGTGATGAATGTATAAGAAAAATGAAAATTAGGGATGTATTTGATAAAAATAATATCAAATTGATACCTTCTATATATGCAAATGCAGGCGCATCAGGAGTTATAGAAAAAGCTAGTTTTCAATATATTGAAAACTACTTATTAAAAAAGATAAAAAACCATATCCATGAAATTGATGGAATTTTTCTAATGCTTCATGGTGCAAGCGAGGTGCAAGGAATAGGTTCAGGAGATCATCATATTTTGAAAGAAATTCGGAGATTGGTAGGTGAATATATGCCAGTTGCTGTTGTATGTGATCCACATGGAAATCTTGAAAAAGAATATGTAGAAGCAATACAAATTCTTAGAAGTTATCGTGAATCTCCACACATTGATGCAGATAAAACAATGCATATTGTAGCCCAAATGCTTTGTGACCTTTTAAAAAACCGTAGATCAATGCATGCAATTTATAGAAAATTGCCATTAATATTGGGTGGTGAGCAAAGTGTGTCAGAGGATGAGCCTGTACATTCAATCAATACATATTTAAATACATTGGAAAAAGATGAAAAAATCATGAGCGCATCATGGCATGTAGGCTATTTACGACATGATTGCGAAGTTGCAGGTTGTGGAATCGTGATTGTTCCAAGTGACGATAAACATCAAAAATATGCAAATCAAAAAGCAGATGAATTAGCAGCTTATGTCTGGAGCAAAAGATATGATTTTCATTATACAGGATTGACGATGTCGTTAGAAGAATCATTAAAATATGCGTATGCATTTAAGGAGAAACCATTTTTTATTACTGATTCAGGTGACAATGTGACTTCGGGAGCAACAGGATGGAATACCTACTTATTGGAGAATGTCTTAAAGACCAATACAGTGAATAAAAAGATTCTTTTCGCTTCTATTTGTGATCCTGATACCTATAATCAATTATCAAAAGTTGAAGATTCAATAATTGATATTGAACTTGGTGTTGGTTATGACGAGTTAAGTAAACCAATTCGAGGGAAGGTGAAGATTGTAGGAAATGGAGAACTTTTTGGTTTCATGATGCATGATCCTGATTCTATTTTCGGACAGTGTGTAACGGCTAATTTCGTGGGTACGAACATTGATGTAATTATTGCAAATACAAATTGGGCGTTGTGTGAACTACAGCAATTTAAGAAGATTGGAATTGATGTAAAAGATTACGATATTGTAGTTGTGAAACAAGGGTATATATTTCCAGAATTGAAAGCAATTGGTGCGGGGAATGTGATGGCATTGACGGATGGTGCAACTCCACAAGATACAGCATCATTAAAATTCAAACGTATTATGAGACCAATGTTTCCGATTGACAAGATATAAGGAGGTATAGAACAATGAAAATATTAGTTGCAAAGTTTGTTTTAGAAGCTAATGCCAATGTACCAATGATGAGCGATTTAGAAAACACAGCTCTTTCTTTTGGTGAAGAGGCCCTTACTCATATGCAATTAGGAGATGTTTTTCGTGATGAAGATATAGAATTGATTCCTGTGATTTGCGCAGATGCAGGATGTAGTGGAGTGATGAAAAAGAAGGCTTTCAATTATATTGAACAGAGTATTTTAGATGCAATCAAAGAAAATCGTAATGAAATTGATGCTATTTATCTTCATTTACATGGAGCAAGTGAAATTGAAGATTTAGAAGCTGGATCAGGGGAACATCATTTATTGAAGGAAGTACGAAAAATAGTAGGTCCTTATATGCCGATTGGAATTTCTTGTGATCCTCACGGAAATCTTTGTAAGGAATATGTAGAGAGCGCAAACATTATCCGTTCTTTTCGTGAAGCCCCACATACAGATATTCCAGAAACTGTACAATTTGTTTGTCGTGAATTAGTGAAATTAGTTCGTGAACGAAGAAGGATTACTCCTGTTTATCGAAAATTACCTTTAATTTTAGGCGGAGAACAAACCGTTTCTTTAGATGAACCAGTGAAATCAATTAATTGTTTTATGGATGCTTTAGAAGAGGATGAAAGAATTTTAAGTGCATCATGGCATGTTGGGTATATCCGTCATGATACGCCAGTCGCAGGTTGTGGGATTGTGGTTATACCATGCGATGATAAATATCGTGATTATGCAAATGAAAAGGCAGATGAGCTAGCATCCTTTGTTTTTGATCGTCGTCATGAATTTCATTACACGGGAATTACTAAACAACCTGAAGAAGCATTGAATATGGCTTTAAACTTTGAAGGGAGACCAGTTGTGATATCCGATTCAGGTGATAATGTAACATCAGGTTCTATGGGAGTGAATACATTTATTCTTGAACAAGTGATAAGTGTAGAGAAGCTTCAAAAAAAAGTTTTATTTGCATCTATCCATGATGTGAACACATATCAACAACTAATGAGTTATTCAATTGGTTCTATAGTAACTATTAAGGTAGGAATGGGAATAGATGAATTGTCAAAACCGGTGGAATTAAAAGTAACGGTTAAATATAAAGGTCGACAAGAAGGAACGCGGATGTATGGTGAAGATGGTGATTATGGAGGATTGGTTAGAGTGTCGGTGGTTAATAAACCAATTGATATTGTCATATGCGAAAATAATCATTCCTTTGTTGAGATTCATCAAATTGAAGCATGTGGTTGTAGTTTAGATGATTATGATATTTTGATAGTGAAACAGGGATATATTCATCCTGAACTTTTAGAAGCTGGAAAGCTTTGTATTATGTCTTTGACTAAAGGTGCAACACTTCAGGATACATCGGCATTAGATTTTAAATTAATCATGCGCCCAATGTTTCCGATCGATAATATATAGGAGATGAAAATGATTGAACTTAAAAGAGTAAAACGGCCAGAGGTTGAGTATAATATTCAACCAGTAGAATTGAGTGATGATACGATAAAAGAACGTAAAAATAAAATATTAAAGGGAATGAAATGTGATGATATTGATGTAATCATCATTTATGCAGATTTAGAACATGGTTCCAATTTTGAATATCTATGTGGATTTTTGCCAAGATTTGAAGAAGCATTACTTGTATTGCATAGTAATGGAGAAGCCTATATGGTATTAGGCAATGAGAATTTGAATAAAGCCTCAAAGGCACGCATTAAAGTAAATGCTATTCATATGCCACATTTTTCATTACCTAATCAACCGATGGATAATACTAGAAAAGTATCTCAGATATTAGCAGAATGTAAAATAAATCAAGCTAAAAAAATAGGAATTGTAGGTTGGAAGAATTTCACAAATACGATAGAAGATTACAGTCAATTGTTTGATATTCCATACTTTGTGATGGATGGATTAAAGGAAGTATGTCCTAATGCAAAATTTGTGAATGGAACATATTTATTTATTGGTGAAGAAGGAGCTCGTAATACGAATAATGCAAATGAAATTGCACATTATGAATTTGGAGCTACTTTGGCTGGAAATTGTATGTTGGAAGCATTGGCAGAGTTTGAAATTGGAAAAAGTGAAATGGAGATAGCATCAAGACTTTCATCTTATGGACAAAGGCATAGTGTTGTTACCATTATGGCTGCAGGAGAAAGGTTTATAAATGCAAATATGTATCCAAGTTCTAATGAGGTAAAACTGGGTGATAAAATATCTATTACAACTGGTTACAAAGGAGGACTTCAAAGCCGTGGTGGATATGCTGTTAGTGATGAAGAACAACTTCCAATTAATGAAAGAGATTATGTAAATAGAGTTGCTAAGCCATATTTTAAAGCAGTTGTCACATGGTTAGAAATGATAAAAATTGGAATAGATGGTACAACATTATATAGTGCAATCAATACGGTTTTACCAAAGGATCAATATGGATGGAGTTTAAATCCAGGTCATCTATGTGCTGATGAAGAATGGCTATCTTCACCTGTATATCCAAATTCAAAAGAAGAAATCAAAAGTGGAATGTTATTTCAGATTGATATCATTCCGTCAATAAAAGGTTATGGAGGAGCAAGTTGTGAGAGTGGTGTTGTTCTTGCAGATGCTAATTTACGTGCTGAAATAAAAAGTAAATATCCACAAATGTGGCAACGATTTGTGAACAGAAGAAAATTTATAATGGAAGAATTGGGAATTGAATTAAATGAAGAAGTATTACCAACAAGTATAGCAACAGCATACTTTACTCCTTATCTTTTAAACAAAGATAAAGTATTAGCAGTAATAAAATAAATGAAAGAGAGGCAAATAATGCGTAAAGATAAATTTTTATGGGGTAGTGCAACTGCGGCATATCAATGTGAGGGTGCATGGAATGAAGATGGAAAAGGATTAGGGGAGTGGGATGTTTTCTCTCATGAAAGTCCACTCAATATTAATGGAGCAACAGGAGATATTGCCTGTGATTTTTATCATCGTTATAAAGAAGATATTGATATGTTAGTAGAAGGTGGACAAAATACATATCGCTTTTCTATTGCTTGGACTAGGATTATTCCTGAAGGAGTTGGACAAGTAAATCAAAAGGGAATAGATTTTTATAACCGTGTAATAGATTATTGTTTAGAGAAAGGTGTAGAACCTAATATAACATTATTTCACTATGACCTTCCAGAGCCGATTGCAAAGGCGGATGGTTTTGGGAATCGAAAAACAGTAGATGCCTTTGTAGAGTATGCAAAAGTATGTTTTACAGCATTTGGTGATCGTGTTAATTTATGGGCAACGATTAATGAACCTAGATATTATGCATATTGTACAAATATGGTAGGGAATTATCCACCTAATCATAAAGTTGATTTTGATCGTTTTTATCGTGTTTTGTATCATGAAATATTAGCAAGCGCAAAAGCAGTAAAGGTATTTCATGATATGAAATTGAAAGGACGTATTGCCATTGTTCATGATAATAGCAATGCAGAAATTGCTCCTGGAACTAAAGAACCACAAAAGATTAAAATGATGGCTGATCTATTTTACACTGATTTAGTATTGGAAACTTCAATCACAGGAAAAATTCCTGGCGCACTGATACCAATGTTAAGAGAAAATAATATTGATACATCGTTTATAAAGTTTGAAGATGCTATTGATTTCGCAAATGGAAAAATTGATTATTTAGGATTAAATGTATATAATCGTGTTTACTTAACAGATTACAGCGAGGGTGAAACAGAAGTATTCCATAACAATAAAGGGAAAGGTTCTAAATCAAAGGAAGGGATTCGTATTAAAGACTGGTTTGAAACAACAGATGATATCCATACAAAACGTAATTTATGGGGAAGAGAAATATATCCTAAATGTATTTATAATGCACTTGTAGAAATTAAAGAGCTTTATGGAGATATACCTGTTTACATTACGGAAAACGGACACGGAATGTACGAAACACCTGATGAGAATGGGTATGTTCAAGATGATGAGAGAATTGAAATGATGCAAGGTTACATTGAGTATATGCTAAAAGCTCGTGAAGATGGATGTAATGTCTGTGGTTATTATGCTTGGTCCACAATGGATTTGTATAGCTGGGTTAATGGATATGAAAAACGATATGGATTTGTGAGGATTGATTTTGATGATCCAAAATTACCAAGAATTCCTAAGAAGAGTTATTACTGGTTTAAAAATTTAATTCAGGATTTTTATGATCATCACAATGAATAAAAGTATTTGAAAAGCAGAAATCATTTTCTGCTTTTTGTATGTTATGTTTGAAATGCTATTTTAAGATGAAAAAATAAATCCGTCTATGGTAAAATAAGGATAATGTAATTTACTTATGGAGGTTTTATGAAACGATGTAATTGGGCAAACGATGAAGCGATGCATGAATATCATGATAAAGAGTGGGGAAAACCTGTATATGATGATCATGTGTTATTTGAATTTTTAGTTTTAGAGGGAATGCAAGCAGGGTTATCTTGGGATACGATTTTAAAAAGAAGAGAAACCATGAGAATAGCATTTGATAACTTTGATCCAAAGAAAATAAAAGCTTATGGTGAAGCAAAAGTTGAACAATTGATGCAAGATAAAGGTGTTATCAGACATCGATTAAAATTGGAATCTTTGAAGATTAATGCTGAGCATTTTATTGAGATTCAAGAAGAGTATGGAAGCTTTCATAAATTTTTATGGTCGTTTGTAGATAATAAGCCAATTGTAAATAGCATTGTATCGATGGAAGATACACCAGTGGTGTCTAAAGAGGCAGAAGCATTAAGTAAAGCATTACGAAAAAGAGGGTTTAAGTTTGTTGGTCCTACAATCTGTTATGCTTATATGCAGGCGATGGGATTGGTAAACGATCATGAAAATGATTGCGATTGGAAATAACCTAATTAAAGGAATTGATACTGTAAGATACAGAATCAATTCTTTTTTATATTAGTTATTATCATTGTTTTCTTTTGATATGGGGAAGTTGTGCATGCTATAAAAACCCTGTATGATGAAGATAAGAAAATGAGGTGTGTTTATGGAAATACGTTTAAGTGGTGTAAGAGAGAAAAATTTAAAAAATATTTCTTTAACAATTCCCAAAAATAAATTGGTGCTCTTTACTGGTGTATCAGGATCGGGGAAGACATCGTTGGTAATTGATACATTATATCAAGAAAGTCAAAGACAGTATTTGGAAGCAATTGGATATCAAGGAATTCAAAAACCAGATATTGACTATATTCGTAATACATCACCTGCAGTTGTAATCACGCAAACATCAGCAAACCGTAATCCGCGATCTTCAGTAGGAACGCAAACTAATATTTATACTGATTTACGAATGATATATGAGAAATTAGGAAAACGGAAGTGTCCGAATTGTGGGAATGATATCTATGCATCAAAATGTAAAGAGGAAGTGGAATTTCATGATGGAGATTTTACAGTTTATATGTACTGTAATATTTGTCAGCATAAAATGCATAAATTAACACGTTCTTATTTTTCTTATAATACCAAAGAAGGAGCATGTCCTACCTGTCAGGGGCTAGGAGAAGTTTTAGAGATTGATTGGGAATCTGTTATAGATGAATCATTAACGCTTGAGGAAGGTGCGATAAAGCTTTGGAAGCATAAATATAAAGACTATCAAATAACTTCTTTTTATAATGCTTTATCACATTTTGAAATACCTTATGAAAAGCATATGAAAGTAAAAAACTTTAGTATCTTACAAAAACAGATATTGCAATATGGAATTCATGATAAAGATATGCCAGAACGTTATAAAGAAATGGCATTCCCTAAAACCGTAGAAGGTGGGAAGTATGAAGGAATCGCTTCTTATTTGTGGAAGAAAGTAAAAGAAGAAGCTTCACGTAATACGTATAAAAGCATGTATTTTAAAAATATGCCTTGTCCAGCGTGTCATGGAGAGCGTTTGCAGCCGTTGAGTCGTGAAGTAAGTGTTTTGGATACACGACTTCCTGAACTTGTTGAATTATCGATGGAACGCTTGTATGAGTGGCTAAAGAACTTAGAAACAATGATTAGTGAAGAAGCCTATGAACTTAGTAAGAATTATATAGAGGATGCAAAGGCAAAGCTTCAAAGAATTATGAAAGTTGGACTTGGGTATTTAACTATTGATCAACAAATGATTACCTTATCTGGTGGGGAAGCACAAAGGATTAAAATCGCAGCAACCTTAGATTCAGATATCACAGGGATTTTATATATTTTAGATGAACCAACCGTAGGCTTACATGCAAAAGATACAGATGGAATGATTGCGATACTAAAACAACTTCGTGATTTAGGTAATACCGTTATCGTTGTAGAGCATGATATCGATGTAATGAAAGCAGCTGATATAATTATTGACTTAGGACCTGGTGCTGGAGAACATGGTGGTAAGATTATTGGCAAAGGAACTTATCAAGAATTACAAGAACAACCGTCATCAATTACAGGACAGTATCTAAAAAATCCAGCAGTGGTAAAGACGATTACACGCTCGCCCAACCAAGGTTGGCTACACATAAAGCATGCACATCTACATAATCTTAAATATATTAATGTTGATATTCCTAAACATTGCTTAAGTAGTATTACGGGGGTATCAGGTTCAGGGAAATCTTCTTTAATCTTTGGTGTTTTACATGAACAAATGCATCAAGATATGGAAGATTATGATGAAATCATAACCATTTATCATTCCCCAATCACAAGAATGAAACGTTCAAACGTTGCAACTTATGCAGCAATCTTTACTGATTTGCGTATGCTATTTGCATCTACAAAAGAAGCTAAGGAACAAGGGTATACAAGTTCTAGTTTTTCTTTTAATACCAAAGGGGGAAGATGTGAACATTGTGAAGGTTTAGGATATGTAGAAAGCAATATGTTGTTTTTTGAAAATATCAATGTTGTTTGTCCAGTATGTAAAGGAAAACAATACACGGATGAAGTATTAAATATAAAATGGAATGGTAAATCGATTCGTGATGTGTTACATATGGAAGTAAGTGATGCACTTCATTTTCTTAAAGTTCATAAGAAAATAAGTGAAAGATTGCAATTGTTGGAAGATGTAGGACTTGGATATTTGAAACTTGGACAATCGCTTAATACCCTTTCAGGAGGGGAAGGACAACGCTTAAAACTAGCAAGCGAGTTAATGCAAAACAAAGGAAAACAAAATCTTTATTTAATTGATGAGCCAACAACTGGACTTCACCCATTGGATGTGGAAAAATTTATTTTATTATTGAATCGAATTGTTGATTATGGAAATACAGTAATTGTAGTAGAGCATAACCAACAAATTATAAAAGCATCCGATTGGATAATTGATCTTGGACCTTATGGTGGAGAACGAGGTGGAGAGCTTATCGCTACTGGAACGCCAGAGGATATTAAGAAAAATAAGAAATCAATCACAGGACGATATTTATAGATTAAAGAATAGCAGAGTAGCTATTCTTTTTTATGAAGAAGATAAGGATATCCTTTGTTAGTAAGTTGTTTGTTTAAGAAATCTCATGTAGAATATAGAAGAGGTTTTTATGAAAAAGAAGATAGCTATTATGTTAGGAATCGTATTGATTATTATCCTTATTATCTTATATTTAGTATTGGATTATTTACGAATAATTCCTCGAAAGTATTATGATGCAAAAGATTTTGATATTGTAGAAGTAATAAGTAAAAAAGATGCTGATAAAGATGGTATTGATGATTATCATGATATTATGTTGGGAGCAAGAAAAGATGCAGAAAGCAAACCAAACTATCATTCTGCATATTATGAAGGTGGATATCCACCTGAAGACGAAGGTGTTTGTACTGACGTTGTCTGGAGAGCTTTTCACCATGCTGGTTATGATTTAAAAGCAATGGTGGATAAAGATATCGCTGAAAATGTAAACCTTTATCCTCGTGTAGCAGGCCAGCCTGATCCAAACATTGATTTTCGCAGAGTTCCTAATCTATTGGTTTTCTTTGAGCGTAATGCGACATCATTAACTCGTGATCTTAGTAAGATAGAAGAATGGCAACCAGGTGATATTGTTATTTTTTCAGATTCTCATATTGGAATTCTTTCCGATAAAAGAAATGAAGATGGATTACCTTGGCTTATTCATAATGCAAGCCAACCAAATCGTGAAGAAGATACATTAGTAAGATGGAGTAAAAATGAAATTAGTGGACATTATAGGTGGGATGGTGAAAAGTAATGGATGAAATAAATTATAGAATCGCTAAAATAGAGGATGCCAAAGATATTACATATCTAACAAATACAAGTTTGGGATATGAAATTTCTGTTGAACAAACGAAACAACAATTACTTAAAATTTTAAATAAATCCCAATATATTGTATTGGTTGCAGAAATGGATGGACGAATTGTTGGCTATCTTCAAGGTGGTGATTATGATTGCATATACATGCCATCATTAAAAGATCTTGTTGCTTTGGCAATTGATAATCGATATCAACGCCGAGGAATAGGGAAAAAACTAATTGAAGAATTTGAAACATGGGCTAGTAAAGATGGAGCGATAGGAATTCAACTTGTATCTAATGTGAAGCGAAAAGAAGCCCATAAATTTTATCAGGCTTGTGGATATCATGAACGCAAAGAACAAAAGAATTTTATAAAATATTTTGATAATGGTGAAATGCTATGATTTTATACTATATTACCCTTGCTTGTTTTATTGTCTTCTTAATTTCATATATTCATGATCGTAGGAAAATAATAAATGGCTTTCTATTTAATATTTTTTTATTTAGTGGGTTTTTATCAATTATTTATGTAACTGGGACAACACGAAATAATGCACTGTTCATGTTTGCATCGATTGTTTCAATTCTGCTCTTTTTTCTTATGGCATTCGGTGTTTTTATAGTTATTATCGTGTCTTTTGTAAATGGTATTATTTTGATGCGAAGAGAAGGCAGAAGCTTATCCAATATGTTGACGTTGTTTCTTAGTATTGGACTCATCTTGTTATTGGTGTTATCGTATTATAATTTAAACCATGCAACACCACCATATATTTTGAGTTATATTCTTGTATGTCTATATGTTGTTATCTTTTATCTTGCTTTTATATTCTTCAATTTTATTATGTCATCTATGATTTATAAGATTTATCGTCCACGCTTAAATATTGATTATATTATTGTTTTGGGAAGTGGGTTATTAGAAGGATATCGAGTATCCCCATTGTTAGCTCGTCGAATTGATCGAGGCTTGGATATTTATCATCGTCAGATGAAAAAGAAAAGAAAAAAGAAAACACCAAAAATTATCATGTCAGGAGGCCAGGGAGCAGATGAATTACTTCCTGAAGCAAAAGCGATGTATACATATGCTTTACAAAAAGGAATTCCTGAAAGTGATTTAATCATAGAAGATAACTCTAAAAACACGATGGAAAACATGTTGTTTTCAAAAGATATTATTCTTTCACAGATGGATGGTAAAAAGTATAAAGCAATCTTTTCAACTAGTAATTATCATGTATTACGGTCTGGAATCGATGCTCGAAAAGCAGGGTTAAAAGCACAAGGGGTAGGTTCAAAGACACCATTCTATTTTTGGTATAATGCGATTATTCGAGAATATATAGCAATTTTAGTGATGTATAAAAAATGGCACCTTTTCACAATCGTTATTTTAATTTTACTAACTTGTTTATGTGTGTATATGTTGTATAATCCAATACAGTTTTATGAGATTATTGAAACGATTCAAAAACTATTGTAAAGACGATTTATTTCGTCTTTTTCTTTATTTGTAATATAATAGAAAGTAATAAAGAGTAATACAGGAGGCATGTATGTTTGTAGAAGAGCGTCATCAGTATATTGTAGAGATGGTAAATCTAAATGGAAATGTTAGAGTGAAGGAATTAAGTGAAAAATTCAATGTAACAGAAGACTGTATTCGTAAGGATTTAGCCGTGCTTGAGAAAAAAGGGTTTTTAAAAAGAGCATATGGTGGAGCGGTTACCGTGAGAGAAAATGTACATAAGCGAAAAAGTAGTGAACGTCGCAAATCATTGCATATTGAAGAACGTAGGGAAATCGCCAAAAAGGCTGTAAAGCTTTTACGTAAACATGATTTTGTTTACTTGGATGTATCAACAACGAGTATTGAAATTGCACAGCAACTCGCTCATGCCGATATTTCTTTGAGCGTTTTAACCAATATGATTGAAGTACTGAATGTATTAAAAGATGCAAAGCATATACAATTGATTTTTTTAGGTGGAACAATCAATGAGGAAAGAGATGCTTTTTGGGGAAGTATGAGTAAAAATATTCTTTCTTCATTCCGTGTAGATATCGCCTTTTTAGGTGTTGTAGGAGTTAATCCGTATGATGGGAAGGTATCTACATATGTGGTTGAAGATGGATATATGAAACAAGAAGTTTTGGCTGTTAGTAAGAACACGTATTTGCTTTGTGAGAGCAACAAATTCAAGACCGATGGAAATTATGTATATGCATCATTAAATGATGTAAAGGGAATGATAGTAGGAATGGCTTTAGATAAGCAAATCAAAGATAATGTAAAAGAATACAATTTAGAAATTGTATAGGAGGAAATATGGATAAGATAGCAAGTTTTACAGTAGATCACTTACGATTAAAGAAAGGGCTTTATGTATCAAGAAAGGATTATTTAGCTTCTGATACACTAACAACTTTTGATATTCGAATGTGTGAACCAAACAAAGAACCAGTATTGAATACAGCGGAGTTACATGCGATTGAGCATTTAGGAGCAACCTTTTTAAGGAACCACAAAGAATATAACGAAAAAACAGTTTATTTTGGTCCTATGGGATGTCGAACAGGCTTTTATGTAATCTTTAAGGGAGATTTAAAAGCAGAAGATATTGTAGATGTTATGAAAGAAATGTTTGCTTTTATAAAAGATTATGAAGGTGAGATACCAGGAGCAGATCCAAAATCTTGTGGTAATTATTTGGATTTAAATCTGCCAATGGCAAAGTATGTCGCAAATAAATTTTATACAGAAACACTATTAAACTTACATGAAGAAAATTTAAGATATCCTGAAGAATGAAGTTTATATTAACTCAATTCTTGCATTGCATTTGTAAGGATTGTAAAATATGTATGAATCTGTAAAGATAAAAACACGATCCGGCTGGTAGTCCGGATGCAGTCTAACTGTCAGTAACCTGCCTCCTTGGTTGTCCATTCTTTGCTTTGAAACAACAAGGAGGTTTTATTATGCAAAGAATTCAAAGCAAGTTGACTGTATTTTATGAAGGTCCTTTTTGGGTTGGTGTTTATGAACGAATTGTAGATGGTGAAATGGAAGTTTGTAAGATTACCTTCGGAAGTGAACCAAAAGATTATGAAGTTTACGCTTTCCTATTACAGAACTGGCATCAACTAAGATTTAAGAAACATGTTCAAACAAATGAAAAACCAAAACAGGTAAGTCCTAAGCGAATGCAACGGATGATTACAAAACAACTTCGTGAAAGAGGTGTGGGTACAAAGTCGCAACAAGCGATAAAACAACAACAAGAAGAAGGTAAAGAGGAAAGAAAAAAACAAACAAAATTACAACGAGAACAAGCAAAAAGACAACGCTTTCTTTTGAAACAAGCAAAGAAGAAGCAAAAACATCGAGGACATTGATTTTAATCAATGTTCTTTTATTTAATCGTATGACATTTTGAATACCTTTATAGTATAATAAATCTATAAGTGAGGTGTTATCAATGAATAACTTTACATATTATGTACCAGTGAGAATTCATTTTGGAAAAGGTGAAATATCGAAGTTACATGATGAAATTACAAGTATAGGAAAAAATGTATTGTTGGTTTATGGTGGAGGTAGTATTAAACGGATTGGGGTATACGATCAAGTCATAGAACAATTGAAAGACTGTAATGTTTTTGAATTGGGTGGTGTAGATCCAAACCCCCGTTTAAAAAGTGTTGAAGATGGGGCGCTAATCTGTAAAGAAAATCATATTGATGTGGTTTTAGCTGTTGGTGGAGGAAGTAGTATTGATTGTGCAAAAGCAATCTGTGCTGCTGCTTACTATGATGGAAATCCATGGGACTTCATCGTTGATTCTAGTTTAATTAAGAAGGCTTTACCACTTGTAAGTGTTTTGACATTAAGTGCTACAGGTTCAGAGATGGACAATACAGCAGTTATAACCAATCCACAAACAAAGGATAAACGAGGATTTGGAAGTCGTCATCTATTTCCAAAAGTGAGTATTTTAGATCCAACGTATACGTATAGTGTGTCAAAATATCAAACAGCATCAGGTGTTGCAGATATTATGTCACATACATTTGAAACTTATTTTAATGATACGAAAGATGCTTATCTTTCAAATGAAATAGCAATTAGCATTTTAAAAACTTGTATCAAATATGGAAAAGTGGTATATGATGAACCAGATAATTATGAAGCACGGGCAAATTTGATGTGGGCTTCATCATTAGCAATCAATGGTTTGATTTCATGTGGTTGTGGAAAAAGTTGGAGTTGTCATCCAATGGAACATGTATTAAGTGCATATTATGATGTAACCCATGGAGCAGGATTAGCGATGCTAACACCAAAATGGATGACGTATATTTTGGATGATAGTACAGTTGATAAGTTTGCTGAATATGGAATTGAAGTATGGGGAATTGATGCCTCATTACCACCGATGGAGATTGCGAAAACAGCAATAGCAAATACAGAAGCATTTTTCCATTCGCTTGATCTTCCAAGTACATTTGAAGAGATTGGCATTCCAGATACTTCTACACTAGAGGAAATGGCACAGATGGCTGTGGATTCAAAAGGTGGAACAATTAAGGGGTATCGCAAATTAGAATTCCAAGATGTTGTAAATATTTATCACATGTGTCAAGGGAAGTAGATTAACTACTTTCCTTTTCTTATGGACGAATACGAATAAGCCTTTTATAATAATACTATGAAAAAAGTTACAGAACAGGCTCAAGAGCTGTTATTAAGATCCAAAAATAAACAAATAGCGATTGATTTTACTTGTGGCAATGGAAACGATACATTCTTTTTGGCAAGTGCTTTTAAGGAAGTGCATGCTTTTGATATTCAAGAAATGGCGATTAAAAACACCCAAGAATTATGTGCACAATTTACAAATGTAAATCTTCATTTGACATCACATAGCAACTTTGATAATTATGTAGAAACCTTTGATGCAGGTATTTTCAATCTTGGATATTTACCTCATGGAGATGAAAAGATTACAACGGATGCAATGGTTGTAATTGATACATTAGAGAAATGTTGGAAGCATCTTACAGATGGTGGCAGGATTGTATTAGTTTTATACCCAGGATTTAAATATGGTAAAAAAGAAGCAGAAATAATCGAAAAATATTGTCAATCATTAGCAAGTAAACACTTTGATATATTGAAGGTACAGTTGTTGAACCGAAACCACGCTCCCTATATTCTTTGTATTGAAAAAAAATAAAGCAATGAAACTTTTTTACCATTGGTTTCGTTTCATAAGTAGAGGTAACTTATGAAACATATAAAAGCAATTATATTGGGTATCCTTATCGTTTCCTTAATGGGATGTAATTTCACAAACTCAACAAAACCATCGACGATAAGTAAGGAATCAACAGTTCACTATTACCCCAAAACATACGATATTGAACTAGCCAAAGAAAAGGGATTAATCAGTGAGGATTTGGATACGTTGAGTGAGTATTATCTAGAAGTACAAGGCTTATATCGAATTGTGTTAGAGGATAAGTTAAAAAGAGAACTAGACTTGGGAAATTTTGAAAAGAAACTGGAAGAACTAGATACGTATTTTCAACCGTATCTTGGCAAGGTTGATAAATATGAAGGATATCAACAATTTACAACGATGGATTTGCCATATTTGTTTTTACGTAATAATCTTCATATTGAAAATTTAAGCGATGAAGATTTGGAATTGCTTATTCAAAAATTAACCATAGAAGATCCAATTCATGATAAAGACTTGGTAGCTTTAGTAGATCGAACGTTTCTTTCGGTATTACAAGTAAACCAATATGGTGATAAACCAACGGATAAGGATACAAGTATTTTCTATAATACACATTGGAGTTCTTGCTGTGCACTTGAACCAGAATTGGAAGTAAAAAGAGATACAATTGTTATTGAGGTTCGAGTGGATATGCAATACGATGAGAACGGTAATGTTTTAGATGGATACAGCGAAGCTGCTAAACAGCTTGAAAAAACGATAGCAGAATTTAAAAAGCAAGCGAATAAACAATACACTGTAGATGTGCTTTATTATTGGGACTAGTGTTATTTCATTATATGAAATTGTTTTTAATAGAAATAAGCGTATAATTTAAAGTATGACAAAAAAAGCAAAGATGTTTAATGAGCAACAACTAAAAAGACTGATTCTACCTTTGATTGTAGAACAGTTTTTAGCGATTTCTGCCGGAATCATCGATACAATTATGGTTTCCTCTATTGGTGAGAGTGCAGTAAGTGGTTTATCTTTAGTCGATAGTATTAATATTTTATTGATTAATATTTTTGCGGCTTTAGCAAGTGGTGGAGCTGTTGTAGCAAGTCAGTTTTTAGGAAAAAACAATCGTGAAAAAGCAAAAGATACGTGCAAACAACTTGTATATGCAGTATCTTTTATTGCTATAATCATCATGATTTTATGCTTAGTATTTAGAACAAATATTTTATTAGCAATTTTTGGTAATGTGAATGCAGATATCATGGATTATGCAATTACATACTTTATTCTTTCAGCTCTTTCCTACCCATTCATTGCCCTTTATAATAGTGGGGCTGCTATCTTTAGATCAATGGGAAATTCTAAGATGCCGATGCAGATATCACTTTTGATGAGTATTGTAAATATCATTGGAAATAGTATTTTTATTTTTGTTTTTCATATGGGAGTTGTAGGAGCTGGGTTAGCAACCTTATTTTCAAGAATTTTGGGAGCAGTGATTATTTTATACCGATTAAGAAATCCAGAATTACAAATCTATATTGAAAAATATCATAAGTTTCATTTTGATTTTTCAATTATTAAGAAAATCTTACAAATTGGAATTCCAAGTGGTTTTGAGAATGGAATATTTCAAGCTGGGAAAATAGTTGTACAGAGTCTTATCTCAACCTTTGGAGCAGCGTCCATTGCTGCAAATGCAGTAATTGTAAACTTTAGTTCCTTTATGATTATTCCTGGTGCTGCCATGGGTTTAGCCATGATTACAGTGGTTGGGCAATGTGTTGGGGCAAATGAATATGAACAAGCCAAATATTACATTCGAAAACTTATGAAGTATGCGTATCTTTCAGTCTTTATTACAACCCTTTGTATATTGTTGTTGAAAGGACAATTATATCATCTGTATTCTTTGAGTGACAAGACGATGTCGATTGCCAATGAATTGATTCTTATTTGTGCTATTGGAAATGTCTTGTTTTGGCCAATGGCATTTACGTTCCCTAACAGTTTGCGAGCAAGCAATGATGCAACTTATTCCATGATTATTTCCATCATATCAATGTTTTTATTCCGGGTTGGGTTGTCTTACGTATTGGCATATCAATTTGATATGCAAGTAGATGCAGTATATTATGCGATGTTAGTGGATTGGGTATTCCGTGGTACATGCTTTTTCTTACGCTATAAAAGTGGCCGATGGATGTATCGAAAATTAGTTTGATGTGATACTATAGAAATGGTGAATTTATGAAACGTTATAAACCAGATACTACCTGTGGACTTACAAGCGAACAGGTAAAGGAAAGAATAAAGCAAGGGCTTGTAAATGTTACAAGCATGAATAAAACAAAATCTTATAAGCAGATTATTTTTGATAATTTGTTTACGCTTTTTAATTTTGTAAACATAGTGTTAGCACTCATCATATTGCCAACAGGATCTTATCGAAATTTATTGTTTTTAGGAGTTGTTGTTTCCAATTTTGTAATTGGTACTTTTCAAGAGATTAGAGCTAAACGAACATTAGATCAAATTGCAGTTGTCGTTTGTTTAAAAGCAATGGTAATTCGGGATGGAAAGGTTGATGAAGTAGCAGTTGAAGATGTAGTATTGGATGATTTAATTCAGTTGAAAACAGGAAATCAAATTGTGAGTGATAGTATTGTAAGAGAAGGAATTCTTGAAGTGGATGAATCTTTATTGAGTGGTGAAAGTAAAGTAATTGTCAAACAAGTAGGAGATTTCTTGTATTCGGGGAGTTTTGTGGTCAGTGGCGAGGCGATTGTCCAAGTGGATCGTGTTGGTGATGATAATTATGCTGCGAAGATTACAAGTGATGCTAAGCAGTTTCAGCGATACCCTTCTGAATTACGTGATTCACTAAATAAAATTATTAAAATAATTGGGATTATAATTATTCCTTTGGGATCATTGATGTTTATTCAAAGTCATTTTTTTAATGGAAATAGTTATAGTGATACAGTATTGAATATGGCAGCTGCTTTAATTGGAATGATTCCTGAAGGATTGGTTATTTTGACGAGTATTGCTTTGACAGTAGGAACGATTAATCTAGCAAGACATAAAACCTTAGTACAAGAATTATATTGTCTAGAAACTTTAGCTAGAGTAGATACATTATGTTTGGATAAAACAGGAACGATTACGGAAGGAAAGATGGAAGTAAAAGAAGTTGTAGTTCTTAGTGATGATGATATTGATGAAATCATGGGAAACTATGTTCGCTCGATGAGTGATGACAATGCAACCTTTCTGGCATTGAGAAATCATTTTGAAGAAATTAATACTTTTGAGTTTATTAGTAAAAAGCCATTCTCGAGTAAACGAAAATACAGTGGTGCAGTTTTTACCTGTGCAACTTATGTTTTAGGGGCTTTTGAATTTGTTTGCAATCACCCAGAAAAATATCAATCGATTATCGATGATTTTAGTGAACAAGGATATCGAGTCATCGTTTTAGCGAAGTCGAATAAAACGATAGAAGAAGCATTACCAGATGATTTAGAAGTGATAGCAGTCATTGCTTTGGCAGATAAAATTCGTGATAATGCGAAAGAAACATTGGCTTATTTTGATGAACAAGGAGTTACTATTAAAGTAATTTCTGGAGATAATCCACTGACGGTAAGTAAGGTAGCCAAACGCGCAGGGGTTAAGCAATCGCAAAAGTATTTGAATGCATCCCAATTGACGAATGTGGAAATTACCAAGCAAGTTGAAGAATGTGCTGTCTTTGGACGGGTTAGCCCTGAGCAAAAAAAGATGATGGTCAAAGCATTAAAAGAACATAAACATATCGTAGGGATGACAGGAGATGGAGTAAACGATGTCTTAGCTTTTAAAGAAGCTAATATAAGTATTGCGATGGCCAGTGGTAGTGATGTGGCAAAGGCGAGTGCTAACTTAGTACTATTGGATAATAACTTTGATGCATTGCCATATGTTTTAAATGAAGGAAGAAGAGTAATTAATAATGTTGAAAAGGTAGCTACGCTTTTCTTAACTAAAACCATTTTTTCATTAATCTTAGCGTTTTTGGTGTTAATCGTAAATGTTGATTATCCTTTTATTCCCATTCAACTAACTATTGTTTCCTCTTTAACGATTGGTTTTCCTGCGTTTGTATTAGCATTAGAACCAAATCATGATCGAGTAAAAGGAGCCTTTTTAGAAAATATTATGAAAGTAAGTCTTCCAGCTGCGCTTAGTGTAATCATAGCTATTATTTATGTTATGGTGTTATTCAAATGCAAGCATATTGATATGACGATTTCTAGACAGTTAGCCTTTCTAACGATATCCTTAAATGGACTTATTGTCTTGGCAAAAGTAGCTAGACCATTTAGTAAACTTAGATTGGCATTGTTTATTTCTATGAGTGTACTTTTATTTGTTTGTGTTACGATTTTTCATCGGTTCTTTGAAATTCCTGTATTAAATATTTTTGCTTTATCGTATTACCCAATTGTTGTAATTGCCATATTATTGGGAGTATCATACGGAGGAAGAAAAATTGTAGAATATCTTATTAATTTAAAAAGAAATAAAAGATAGGATAGTGTATAATGATAGGGAAGTAGGTGATTTGATGTATGAAAAATGTATAGCGTTATTAAAAGAACGTGGTGTAGAAATTGAAGATATTGTTGATTGTGTCTTTTATTTACAACGTGGACATATTGATGATACAGATGCTGCATCGATAAGTGAAACAGTAAAGAAAGTAATTGATAAGCGTGAAGTTCAACATGCAATCATTACAGGTATTTGTTTGGATAAGATGAGTGAACAGCGTATGCTGGTGGATAAAGATTTAGAAGATATTTTAAATCGCGATGAATCACTATATGGAATTGATGAAGTACTAGCATATGGGATTTGTAATTTATATGGTTCTATAGCTCTTACTAATTTTGGATATATCGATAAGGCGAAGTATGGAATTATCAAAGAGTTAAATGATCATATGGATAATCATAATGCCTGTCATACATTTTTAGATGACATTGTAGGTGCGATTGCAGCTAGTGCTGCTAGTCGTATTGCTCATAATAAAAAGGGACCAGAAGATGAAACATTGTAAATGGATGCTTGCACTGTTGTCACTTACATTTATCATCACAGGTTGTTTTAATTCAAGGAATAGTGAAAAAAGCATGGAGATTGATGCAGAAACGGTTATTGAAAAGACAGTTAACCGAGAGACTTTTTTATTATTGATTGTGAATGATGATTGTGATCCTTGCGAGGATTTAATGTCGTTGATTAAAGTTCCACTGGCAAAAAACCAAATAACTTTATATAGGCTAAATTACGCTGATGTGAGTAATGATATGGCAGATCAGTTACAATTGATGTTAACATCATATTCTTCATGGCCAGCACTTGTATATGTGAAGGATGGAGAAGTTTATAGTGGTAGTGTTTATGAATATTCACTAGATCCAGAAGGGTGGGAAACATGGTTGATCAATCAGGGATTAATTCCACAAAATTAATACAAGATAATTTAATTACTAAGGATGATTTAGTTGAGCATTTTAAAATGCTAGGCATTCAAAAAGGAATGCTTGTTTATATTCAATCATCACTTAACTATTTTTCGTATGTCTGTGGAGGGAATCGTACAATTATTGAAGCCCTTCAAGATGTTGTAGGTTATGATGGTGGTATTGTAACAAATGCTTTTACTAAGGATAATAAAGATCCATTAAATCGTGATCTTCAGGTTTTTAAACCATATCAGATTGAAGTTATCCGTGATGCTATGCCAGCATTTAATAAAAAGCTGTGTGCAAGTAAAAATAAACTGGCAGATCAAATGATGCGTCATGATGGTGTTTTCCGCTCAAACCATCCAACCCATTCGTTTGTCGCATGGGGTAAATATGCAAAATTGATTTGTGATAAGCAACCCTTGCATTTTCCTTTAACGTCAGAGTCACCACTTGGGAAAGTGTGTGAATTAAATGGCTATATCTTACTTTTAGGAGTAAAATATGAGGCTGCTGATATTTTTAAGATGACAAGAGTGAATGATAAACAAACTCCTATTCGCATTGTTTCTAGTCCAATTGAAAGACGGGGACGCAAGAGTTTTATCAATATGTTGGATTACGATTATGAAAAGAAAGAGATCCAAGAAATTCAAGATATGATGAATGAGAGACAGATTGTGAAAGAAACCTATATTGGAAGAGCACGTTGTCGATTATTCAGTGCAAAAGAGGCAGCTACTTTGGCAAGTGGGTTCTATCATACTCATAAAAAATAAGCAAAAAAATATGCAATGTGTATTGTTCGGCATTATCGAACGATATACATTTTTTTTGACAAGTTTGGATTTTAATATTTTAATTATATACAGTAAACGATTTTTGGATGGTTTTTTCGATATGATAAAAACAAGACAAAAAAAGTGATATTCATAGCAAATGTTACTATTTTAAATCGCATTGATTTAGGATAATCTTACAGGTAAATAAACAAATTGCTATAATCTTCGAGGGGTTAAAGGATGAAGAAACTTAGAATCAGGAGTGAATATGTCATTTTTATTTTGAGAATGTTTGTAATCTTCAGCGTTCTTGTTTTTGTTGTAACTACTTTTATCTTTCGAACGGTGCGAATCAATGGACAAAGTATGGAACCAACATTACAAAGCGGAGAATATGCATTTTCAAACAGATTGGCAGCAGATGAAGGGAATATCAATCGATTTGATGTAATTGTAATTGATAACATTGAAGAAGATTATGTGGTGAAAAGAGTAATTGCACTCCCCAATGAAACCATATCTTACAAAGATGGAAAGTTATATATTAATGGTGAATGGTATGAAGAACCATTCTTAGATCAAGAATATATTGCTTTGCATACAATGAATAATCAAATTACTTTTACGCAAAATTTTGGACCAATCACATTAGGTGAAAATGAATATTTTGTACTTGGTGATAACCGATTGAATTCAAAAGACTCTCGGGTCGTTGGTCCAATTCCTGAAAAAGACATTGTTGCAAAAGATGTAATTGTAGTATATCCGCTAAATAGTATACGTGTAGAAAGTTCCAACTAATTTTTTAATTATTGGAACCTTTTTTGTTTATTTCCGTCAATATGTTAAGAAAGGATGAAAATGGAATATGAGCAGATTGAAAAAAGAAGAGATTCAAAAATTTCTAGATGGAGACGATAGTGTTTTTCCTGAGATTTTTGCTGCTTATCGTAATAAGATTAATTATCTTGCGATAGAAATCTTACGAAACCAGGCAGATTGTGAGGAAGTAGTTCAAAATACGTTTATTAAAATCATTACCAAACGTAAGGATTTACGTGATGCTAGTGCTTTTAATACATGGATTTATCGAATTGCTTACAACGACTGTATGGATATATATCGGCAAAATAAAAAGGGTAAAACAGGTATGAATAATGACTACACTCTAGAAAATTATTCTGACAACAAAGGAGAGCCAAACGATGTGGTGAGTAAAAAGGCAATTTTAGAAGCAATTCAAAGCGAAATTGATGGCCTTCCAGAGGATATGAAACAAGTGTGTTTGTTAAGATTCGTTGGTGAATGTAGCCTTGAAGAAATCTCTGAAATCATGAGTATTCCAAAAGGCACAGTAAAGAGTAGGCTAAACAGGGCAAAAGTAAAACTTCGAGAAGGGCTGGTTGATAAGCATGTGACTCCAGCAATCTATATGTCATTGTCATTTACACCTTTGGTATTTAAGTTGTATGCATCGTTAGTAAAACAACAAGAGATGCAACCACTTGTAGAAACAAAAGTTGCTAAAGTTATTGAAAACGCAACAGGAGTAACAGCAGGAGTAACGGTCGCAAGCGGAGGAATGATTATAGGATTTGGTAGTGCAGTAATAGGAACATCTATATTATTAGCATTATTTGGCACTTATACGATTATAAATCCAATTATTGATCAAACGGCTGAAGTTGTAAAAATTGAGGAAATCAATTATTTGAAAGATCTTACAAATGAAAATTTGCAGATTGTTCTCATGTTCAGTGGAGAACCAGATGCAAAAGATATTAGTATAACATTTGTTGATGAAAATACAACGATCGAGGCTGAATCCGTTGACAATGAAAACTACATGTTTGTTGCGAAGGCGAATGGAACATATCATGTAGAGTATGGTGGGGTAGCACAGGATATCAAAGTTGATAACATTGACAAGCAAAGCCCTAAATTGAAAAGTTTAGAAAAGGAAGAAGGATTACTTAAGATTATAGGTAGTGATGATTTTTCTGGCATTGATTTCGATAAATCATACGTTGAAGAGGGTTCCAATAAGTTTGATTTGATCAAAATTGATGATACATCTGCATTTTTCAAAGATGCAGTTAAGAAAAAGGCAAAGCTGTATTTGTATGATAAGGTAGGAAATTACCAGGTCTATGAGATCAATGCAACAGATACAGTGAGCAATACAGATGGGTAGTTTCATAAAATTAGGTCTATGAAACAATACACTGTATATCCATAAAGCAATTTATGGAGAAGTGAAAGATTATAAAATTAGAATGGAGGGAGTGAAAGTTTTGAGACGTAAATACGTAAAAACATTAAAGATGTTTAAAAGGTGTTTTCTTACAGCACTGGCATTAGGTATTACACTTACGGCAATAAACCTGCCAAAAATGGATATCCATGCTCAAACAGAGGATGTTCGCTATGATTTGCAAACGGAATTAAGCGAAGATAAAAAAGAACTTCGTATTGATTTATTAGCTTATGCAAATAGGAATGATGTTGAAATAACGGCGATTGGTAACCCTGATGGGACCATCACGGATGGAGCAAAAACGTCATATGTTTCTGTAACAAATGAAACATTGACATTTGTGGTGAACTACAAAATATTAGAAGAGAAAGATGGAAAAATAAAAGAAATCTCAAAGACAAAAGAAGTTGAATATGAGGTGGATCAATTTGGTAAAGAAGAAGAGGCACAGCCTCAAGCATTAAGTGATCCATTGGCACCATTTTCATCTTTAAAAGCAAATATGAGTTTTAGAAATGCTTTTAATGTATCTCATACAAAAGATGGGTTATACTATCTTTCTGATAATTCTATGGAATTAGGGTATCACTATAATGAATATGTGAAATTTTTGCTTAGCAAAGCACGTTGTACTACATCAAAGTATTGGGAAGGCTGGTATGCGAAGTTTGCTGCAGTATCAAAATATAAAGTTGATTTCTCAAAAGATTTTAAAGTTACAAACGTAATATCTTCAAATCCAACATTATATGGAGATGGGTTCACGTTAGGATTTCA
Organism: Breznakia sp. PF5-3; assembly: GCF_029504745.1. Lineage (GTDB taxonomy): Bacteria > Bacillota_I > Bacilli_A > Erysipelotrichales > Erysipelotrichaceae > Breznakia. Next base: position 46,434 of record NZ_JAQFIQ010000007.1, read on the forward strand.
AACAGATCCAAACTTTACATATACAACAGGTAAAGGGGGTTCTATAGGAGTTTACCGTAATGGTAGTGACTATGGGGCTCGCAATGGTGTAGTATTTGAAGTTGATTATCATGATAACTCTCCAGATGGAATGTGGCATGATATAGGATTAGGTGGAAATCACTTAGCAATTCATACAACGGATGCTTATGGAAATGAATCAACTCCAGTTGCTTCTTGGTTCGGTGTAAAACACACAGGAAGTCTAACTGCATTCAATGTGACTTGGACAATTACAGATAAAGCTACAAACACTGGGACATTGACATTTACATATGGAACATACAATTTGAAATATACAAATTTCAGACCACATGAAGTATTTGGTGGGTCAGTAAACAATCCTACAGCAGCATATTTAACATATACTGGAGTAATCTTGAAAGATTATGGTTCAAATAACAAACCATTCCAAATCACAATGACAGATTATTCTTATCTTGAAGATGAAGTAACTGCAAGTGATGGATTTATTACCCAAACTCAAGCAAAAGCTTTGGCAAACCAAAATGGATTAATTCTTTATAACAATGCATCTGCAGTTTCTACTGCTGGAGATAGTGTTACACCTACGGTTTCAACACCTGCATGGAGCAACATTAAATCTGGTTTAGTAGGTACTTATGATGTGACATATGCTTATGGAACAGCATCAAAAACAGTAAAATTAAGCGTAATTAAAGATGGATCAATCATTTCACCAAACAAGGATTTCTCACTTTATGCAGAAAATGCTTCCTTGTTACAAAGTGAAGCAATTGCATTAAGTTCAATGAATGATTTAGTATCTGTTCATGATGCAAGTGTAACGATGGCAAATGGAACGCTTCTTGCACCAAATGCAACAACAAGTGCTTGGTCATCAATCAAAGCTGGGGTTGTAGGAAATTACGTGATTACTTTCTATTATGGAACAGGATCAAACTACACAGCAAAAAACGTTACATTATCAGTTGTTGCTGATAAGAAACATGAAATATATGCAAGTGATGGATTTATTACCCAATCACAAGCTAAGGCACTTACGAGTATGCAAGGATTTATTCCTTACAACCAAGCAAAAGTAATTACTAATGAAGGTGTTACTACGGTGCCAAGTACCGTTGCTACGAACTATTGGAATGAAATTAACACAGGAACAATCGGTTCTTATAACGTTACATATTCTTATGGATCAGGAACAGCAAGAGTATCAAAAACAGTAAAATTAAATGTTGTGAAAGATGGAACTGTGTTCCCTCCAGATAACAGTTTTGCATTATATGCAGAAGATGGTTTTATTAAACAAAGTCAAGCAAAAGCACTTACATCAACAAGCCAATTAATACCTTATAACAATGCGAGCGTAACATTGGCTGATGGAAGTAGTGATGTACCATTCGTTAGTTTAAATACTTGGTCAAATATTGTGAGTGGAACGATTGGTAGCTACGATATCGTATATATGTATGGTGCTGGTGCTAACCTTAAATATAAAGTTGTGAAATTAAACGTTATTGAAGATGGTGGTATTATTGCACCAGATAAGAGTTTTGCATTATATGCAGATAATGGAACGATTTCACAAACCCAAGCATCTGCACTTACAGGTACATCACAATTAATCCCTTATAACAATGCGAAAGTAATTTTGGCGAACGGAACACGTGCAGAACCAAATGTATCTGCTCCAACGTATAGCGAAATTGTGAGTGGGGTTGTAAAGACTCATAAAGTTACATATAGTTATGGAGTGCTTACAAACAAAGTATCTAAAGAAGTAGACTTACAATTAATTGCTGATAAGCGTCATGAAGTTCGCGCAGAAGATGGCTTCATTTATGCAACACAAGCGAAAGCATTAACAAATCAAAGTGAATTAATTCCATTTAATAGTGCAAGTGTTATAACAAACACTGGTCAAAGTGCACAACCGGTTGTAACAACAGGAAGTTGGGCTAACATTGTAGCTGGGGTAACTGGTTCATATGATATTACTTATAGCTATGGAAGTGGAACAACACAAGGATCAAAAACAGTAGTCTTGAATGTTGTACCAGATGGAACAATATTCCCACCAGATAAAGCATTTGCAGTATATGCAGAAGATGGTTTAATCAATGTGGAACAAGCGAAGAAGTTAACAGCACAAAAAGATCTTATTCCATATAACTCAGCATATGTAATGTTGAAAAATGGAACGATTGTAGATCCAGATGTATCTACTTGGGATTGGGTAAAAATCTCAGCTGGAATTGAAGGAACATATGATGTTAACTATGGTTATACAATTATGCCGAATACGGTTCAAAAAGGTGTAAAACTTACTGTAACAAAAGGTACAACACCACCAAGTAATTCATTCTCATTATATGCTAGAGATGGATTTGTATATGAAGATCAAGCAAAAGCATTTACTGCCCAAAAAGATATGATTCCATTCAATGATGCTTTTGTAACATTGAAGGATGGATCAAGTGTAGATCCACAAGTTGCAACACCTCATTGGTCAGCAATTAAGGATGGAACAATTGGTTCATATCCAGTAACATATGGTTATACAAAGGGTAGTGAATCATTATCAAGTGTTGTGAAATTGAATGTTGTAGAAAATGGTTCTACCATTTCACCAGGACAAGATTTTGCAATTTATGCTAAGAATGGAATTATTCAACAATCATCTGCACAAGCATTGATTAGCTTGAATGATTTAATTCCTTACAATGGTGCAAAAGTTACCCTTAAAGATGGTAGTGAAGCTACGCCAACGGTAACAACAGCAGATTGGACAGCAATTCGTGCAGGAGTATTGGGTACATATTCAATTACCTATAGTTATGGTAGTGGTACGAATACAGCATCTAAAGTGGTAACACTAAGAGTAGTACCAGATGGAAATCCTTCACCAGAAGGAGACTTCATCTTATATGCTTCAAATGGATTCATTTCAAAAGAGCAGGCGATGGCTATTACAAGTCAAAAAGATTTGATTCCATATAACAAAGCATCCGTTATCAAGGACGATGGTAGCGATGCAGAACCATCTGTATCAACAACTAGTTATGCAGATATTAAAGCTGGTAAATTAGGTGTTTACAATGTAACATATCGTTATGGATTTGGTACAAACTTAGTTTCAAAAACAGTGAAACTTACAGTTCATGATGGTACTCCTTCACCAGGAGGAAATTATGTATTAAATGCTAAAGATGGTTTAATTTCTAAAAGCGAAGCAAAAGCATTAAGTTCAACAGCAGACTTAATTGCAATTAACGACGCATCTGTTTGGATGAATGATGGATCAACTGATGTTCCAGTGGTTACAATGCTACCACTTAATTGGTTATCTTTAAATGAAGGTATTATCAATAGCTATCCAGTTCTTTATAGTTATGGAAGTGGTAGTGATTATACACAAAAAACAGTTCGTGTAACAGTGTATGATGATGGTGGTATCATATCTCCAAATAAAGACTTTGTATTAAATGCTAAGAATGCAGTATTAACACAAAGTGAAGCAAAAACTTTAACAAGTGCAAGTGACTTAACCGTTTATAATGATGCTCTTGTTAGTTATGCAAATGGTAACAAAGCAATTCCAAATACAACAGCTACAGAATTTGCTTCTATTAAAAGTGGTGTAGTAGGAACTTACAATGTAACATATGATTATGGTACAGGATCTAATTACACAGAAAAAGCAGTGAAATTAGTAGTTGTAAAGGATGGCGCATTGATTGCACCAGATCGTAGTTTTGCGATTTATGCAGAAGATGTAACATTGAATCAAGATGAGGCACGCGCATTGACAAACAAAAATCAAATTACAAGTTTGGCACACGCGATGGTCTATATTGCAGATGGAACAACAGCAACACCTACGTTGTCACTTCCAGATTGGGATGATATCAAAGCAGGTATTTCAAATGATTATGCTGCTGATTTCACATATCAAGATGTAACAGGTAGTATTAATATAAAAGTTACGCAAGAATATGTAACAAGATATCTATTTGACTATGATAATAACAAACGTATTGATGTTATTGATTATGCTTATTTTGCAAGTTACTATAGTGGTGCAACACCAATGTCTCCATTGGCTTGGGCATTAACAGATTACCCACCAGGAGATGGACGTATCGATGTTATCGATTTAGCACACTTTAAACGTCATTACAGCGATTCGACACTTCCATTGGTTGAAGTAGAAGTACCAGCAGATTGGCGCTTAGAATAAGCGAATATCGTAAATTTACATCATCAATTGATGTAGAAAGTATAGCTTTAGGTAAAGAGGATGCTAACGCATTCTCTTTTTTTACATTTTTTTATGAATTTATGGAACCTTTTGCGCTGGATTCCGTCGATATTACAGAAAGGAGCATTTTACATTGTAATTTTTATTTTATGTAAAGAGGAGGACGAAATGAAATTGAAAATAAAGAGTAATAAATTCAAGATCCTGGCAGTTGTAGTTTTGGCTGCTATTGTGGCAATCCCAAGTATGTTGGCAGCAAAGCCTATGGATACGAAAGCGGATGAAGTAGATGGCGAACCTACTTTTGATATTGCACCAATACATCAGGTAACTAGAAATGATGGAGGAGGAGCATATGGAACACATGCTCAACAAAGCTATGTAGAAGATGGTGTTCAATATTATCGTAATGGCGATATTATTGAAGTAAGCATCATGCTTCCTAAAGGACACGGTGCGACCGTATTCCAAGATGTTGTAAAATATGACGAAGAGAAATTAACATTAATTTCACCTTTCACAGATATTAAAGCAACATTATCTAAAAACTATTTAGATAAAAGATGGTCAACAGAAGTGTCAAACCCAAATGCAGATACTTCACGTATTTTAGTATTTGGATCAGCAGCAGATTTTACAACTGGTGCTGAATACCAAGGTGGTAGTGTTGCTAGAATGTATTTCCGCGTTAATAATAATGTGGAATCTGATGCAGGTACAGCAATTACATTTGAATTCCCAGAATTCCAAACCGCTGGATATTCAAATGGAAAAGTTGTATATACACACAGAGGATATGATGCAAATAACGATGCAGCTACTGCATTCTATCAAGCAGAACCAGTTACAATATATGCAAAAACACCTTCAAAAACAGTAAATGCACCAACCCTTAACTTGAAGAATAGTTCAGCAACTATTTATGAAGGAGATTTATTTGATCCAGCTTCATACATAAGCAATGCTTCTTGTGAGGTTGATAAATCAGTAAGCAAAGACACTGTTGATATTAGTGAAGGAACTGGAGTTTATACAAAACATCAACCAGCAGCTGGAACTTATGTTTATAAATACAGCGTAACAAGTAGTACAGGAAAATCAACAGAGAAACAATTGTCTTTAAAAGTAACAGCAAGAACATATACAGTTGCTTCTATCGATGTAGATTCTAAAAAAATATCATTGCCTGTTGGAACAGCAAGTTCTGATTTAGAAGCAATGATTAATGAGATGAAAAAAGAAGACTTTAATGTAACTATTACTTGTAATGATGGTTCTAAATTTGTTGTTCCAGGAAAAGTATTGAATGGAAAAACAGATACTTACCGTATTGATGAAAACGATAAGTTATTAGCACAAACATTTAATGTTAACTTTACATTAGCATTGCCACTTGTTTCTTATGGAACAGATGGATCAAGAATTGTAACGCCATACAATGGAAGTTCAAGTTTTGTAAGTAATGTTGGAAATGGAAGAGCGGATGCAAAAGTTCCTGTTATTATCGGTACAGGTAATTCAGGAGGAAACAATACTGGAGGAAATTCTTCAGGAAAACCATCTACTGCACCTACAGCAGGAAGTAGTAATGGTAGTGGTTCTGCAGCTTCAACAGGGGATACAACAAATGTAACATTCCTTGCAGTATTAGCTATTTTATCAGCAGGATTTATCGTACGTTCAAAATTTAAAAAACAATAAAAGAAAAGACAGATGTAGAAAAGGTGTTTTATACATCTTTTCTACCATGTAGGAGGGAAAATGAAAAAATTCTTTAAATTATTTATCGCTGCATTTATAGCAGTAACATGTATTGTTCCTTTACAAAGTATTTCAGCGGCTTATGGAGATCCAGTAGAGCCAATTTACCAAATTTCACGTAATGATGGTGGAGGGAAATATGGAACACATAAGAACCCTGATTATAAAGAGGGAACTACACAATATTACCGTGATGGAGATATTATCGAGGTAGATTTCAGATTACCAGCTGATTCAGGAGTTCAAATTTATAACCAAGTTATTAAATATGACTCAGATCAGTTAGATTTATTATCATCAGATACAGATATTACAGGTACTTTATCATCTACTTTCACAAGTAAGAATTGGTCAAGTACAACAGCAAGAGACAATAATGACAATGAAAAAATCTTAGTTTATGGGGGAAGTAATAACTTTGGAAACCCTGATACAAAAGATTATACAGGTGGAACGATTGCTAAGGTTTACTTCAAAGTAAAAAATGGAGTTGAATCAACAGCAGGAACACCAATTACATTTGAATTTATGAATTTTCAAACAGCAGAGTTTAAAAATAACAAAGTTTCTTATACACATATAGGATATGATCCTAACAACGATGCAGGAACGGTATACTATACAGCTCCTTCACAAACCATTCAAGTAAAGAAACCAAGTGTAACATTTAGTGCTAATGATGGATTTATTACACAAAGCCAAGCAAAAGCATTAAATACAAAGAATGATTTAAAAGCTTATAATGATGTAAGTGCAAAATTAACTGATGGCACTAATATTGATGTGACAACAGATGCACAAAACTTCAATGATATTAAAGCTGGAAAAATTGGTTCTTATGATGTGACATATGGATATACACATGATGGAAATTCAGATAGTAAAAAAGTAAAATTAAATGTAGTATCTGATGATGCAGTTATCTCACCAGAGAAAAATTTTGCTTTATCAGCAGAACATGCATTTATTACTGCATCGGATGCGAAAAAGTTAACGAATAAAACACAATTGATTTCACTTAACAATGCAAAAGTAACATTGAAAAATGGTACTAACGCTACACCTAATGTAGATGCACCTGCATTTGCTTCTATTCAAGCAGGAAGTGTTGGAACTTACGAAGTTACTTATAGTTATGGAAGTGGGTCTGATACAGCAAGTAAAAAAGTGTTTGTAACGGTTGTGAAAGATGGTTCGGTGATTTCACCTAACAAAGATTTCTCACTTTATGCAAAACATGGATTTATTAAGAATACAGAAGCTAAAAATTTAACAAGTAGAACTCAATTGATTCCATATAACAATGCAGAAGTTACACTTGTAAATGGAGATAAAAGAGATCCTAGACCAACAGTAACAGCTGCTGAATGGTTATCAATTACTTCTGGTATTAAAGGAAGTTACAATGTTCTTTATGAATATGGTGATGGAGCAAATGAAACAAGCTTGGTTGTTAAAATAACAGTCATTGATGAAAACGATCCAATCTCACCAAACAAAGAAGCAAGTCTATCTGCACAAGATGTTGAGCTTAGTGAAACAGAAGCAAAAGCGCTTACATCAAAGAATGATTTGATTGCTTTAAATAAAGCGTCTGTTACATTATCTGACGGTTCTGTGGCAACACCAACGATAGCAAGTGTTGATTATGCTAGTATAGTATCGGGTAAAATTGGAATTTATCCAATTACATATACATATGGTAGTGGTCAAGGAAAAGTTGATAAGACAGTAAATGTAATCGTTAAAGAAGATAAAAAACATGTAATTACATATGAAGATAAGATTATTACTGTTGATCAAGCAAAAGCATTATCTAGTAAAGATGATCTTAGAGTGGTAAACAATGTTCAAGTAACAGCAATTGATGGATCACATCCAAATGCAGTTGTTGATGCACCAACATGGAGTTCTATTAAAGATGGTAAATTAGGAACATACACAGTTACTTATAGTTATGGATACGGAGATAAATTAGTATCTGTAAATGCAAAAGTTACAATCGTTCCAAATGGTTCAGAAATTGATGATAACGCAAGTTTATATGCGCAAAATGGATTCCTTGAACAATCATCTGCAAAAGCACTAGTAACTAGAAATGATTTAATTCCTTATAATGCAGCGTCAGTTACATTATTAAGTGGTGGAACAGCAACGCCAACGGTTGGAATGAGCGCAGGAGATTGGTACTTATTGTCGGCAGGAGAATTAGGTTCATATGATGTTGTTTATTCATATGCAAGTTTAAGCAAACGTGTTCTTGCAACAGTAATTAAAGATGGATCTATCGTTTCTGAAGATAAGACAGCAAGTTTATATGCAGAAAATGCATTTATTGAATCAAGCAATGCTAAGAAATTAGCAAATAAAGAAGCACTTAGAGCATATAACAAAGCGTCTGTAACATTAATTGATGGTAGAACAGCGAACGCAACAGTAGATGTTGCAGCTGCTGATTGGTTAGCAATCCAACAAGGAACAGTTGGAGCATATGACATACTATATACATATGGAAGTGGAGATGGACAAGTTAGCAAGCGTGTAAAAATTGTTGTTATCGATGATGATCCAATCATTTCTCAAGATGGGAAAGTTGCATTGAATGCAGTTGATGGTGAAATTGCGGATACGGATGCAAAGAAAGTTACAAGCAAAGAAGACTTGATTCCATATAACAGTGCAAAAGTTACATTGGAAGATGGAACTATCGCTAAATTGGATGTAACAATATCTACAAGTAGCTTAAATGCTATTAAAGCAGGTACGTTAGGTACTTATACTGTTACATACTCTTATGGAAGTGTTGGAAGCCCAAGTTATGTAAGTAAAACAGTAAAATTAGAAGTTGTAATTAAAACAAGAGCAATTCATATGTTTGACTATGATGATAACAAACGTATTGATGTTATTGACTTAGCACATTTCAATAGAATTTATTCTAATTCTATGAATGTTTCTGCATATGATTTAATGTTAACTGACTTCAACAAAGATAAACGTGTTGATGTTATTGATTTAACACAGTTTAAATATTACTATTCTAATTCATTGATTCTTCCACCAACAGTGGATGTACCAGTTGAAATAATTCCATAAACCTTATGATAATGAAGGGAAGGTTATTTATGAGAAAACTAAAAAAACAAATAGCTATTCTTACAGTATTGATAATTGCATTCATTACTTGTGCTAGCCCTTTACAGGCTGTGCATTATTCACAAGTGCCAAGTAATAATGGGGGACACCGTTTGCAAAATTCAATTGCATATGTAGGAGGTGGAAGAGCACCATTTACAGAAAATGGAGTGACGTATTATAATGCAGGAAATGTGATCGAGCTAACGGTCACATTACCTGCTAATACATACGCAGTATCTTTGCAAGAAATCATTACCTATGATTTAAATCAAGTAGATTTGGTAACAAGTTTTAATGATATTCGTCAAACCTTTGGGCAATCCCTTTTGAATGAAGGATGGGCACAAGATGTATTTAAGATGAATGGAAACAATAATCAAATTTTACTTTCTGCAGCAGGAAGTGATTGGACTAATCACTCAAGTATTGCTGGTGGAGTTGTAGGAAAGATACGTTTTCGAATCAAAGAACAAACAACAACTAATGTTGGAACAAATATCAACATTAATTTTGTTTATCAAATTGCAGGAGCAAAACCAAATGGAAAAGGGTTGGCATATATTCATGCTGGATATGATCCAAGCAATGAAGGCGGTACCTATCAAGTATCTGCACCAACGATTTCAATTGCGGCTCATAAGATACCATCTGCACCAACGACACCTACCAATCCTGAAAAACCTACTGATCCAGTCGTGGATTATCATCCAAGTGTTGTGATCGATAAGGAAATCAGTGAAAGTAAGAAAAAAGAGATTGCGGCAATTACAGCGAAACGGGATTATTCATTCGCAAAATCGAATGATTTTATGAATGGAAAGAATTCGTATCGAAATATTGCGAAAATGTTGATTGATCAAATGGTAAAGACAAAAGATAAAATCAAATATCAAACATATGAGTTTAAAGATCAATATTTAGATATAAAGGCTAAGAAGACAATTGTGAAAACTACTTGTTATACACATTATCTTTATATCGGGATGAGTTTTGTAGTAATTTTTGTAACATATGGTTATAAAAAATATTTAGAAGCGAATCGTAAAGTGAAATGGAGGTCTTAATTTATGAACTGTGGATATGACATGATGGCTTTGATATTATTCTTTATTACCGTGTTTGTTTGTAGCTTTTATATCATGAAATTAAAGCGTCAACATGCACAAAGTAATGTCTTACATGATCAATTTTCAAAATATTTTAAAAAAAATGATTAAAAACGGAACCTTTTTCGGATTATAAGCGTCTCAATAATGAAGGGTAAATTATTTATCCTTTGCGGATATAGTTATTTTGCAATACAACAATTACTATTAAATATCATAACCGAATATTTATTCAATCGAAATTAATCCTTTCTTTATTCGATGGTATCAATTAGCCCTCAGTAGTTGGATGTATACTAAATGATTATCTTTCGCAACTAGATATCGCTATCAACTAATTAAATACGCCTTCCCTGAACAATACATGTATTTAGTTAACCCCGATAGCGATATATTTTTTTTGGAGGAATAAAATGAAAAAAATTATAATTAGCTCAATTTGCTTTGTTGCATTACTAGCTGGATGTTCTTCTGGTAGCAAGGGAAGTGAAAAAGTTTGTACAATGACACAAGGAGCTAGTGATGAATTAGAAGAAAAAATTACCATTTCTTATGATGGAGATACAGTAACAACCATTGTTTCAAAGACTACCATTGATGTAGAAAAAACGAAAACAGGTACAACAATGGAGGATTTAGAAAAGCTTGCAAAAGATGTTGATAAAGTTTATAACGCTATCAAGGGTGTAAAGTATACATATGAAAGCAAAGATAAGAAATTCTATGAAACGATAACTGTAGATATCAAGGAAGAGAATATGGAAGAATTACAAAACAAGGGAATGATTAATATGTATGTTGATGAAGATGGAAAAATCTTAAAAGCTGACAAATTGATTGATTTCTTGAAAGATTCAGGAATGAAGTGTAAATAATGAATATAATACAAAGATAGAACAATTTATAGTTTTATCTTTTTTTTTGTGTCATTTTTGTTTGGTTTTATAACTAATATACTCATATGAAGTAAGTTTTAATATAAAATAAAAAAATAATGAACCATTTTTATGTTTATTTCAACTAATTATATGATAGGTTATATTTTTGTCATGTATTGAAAGGGGGCGATGCTATGATGAGAAAAGTGGATGTGAAATATGTAGAAGCACTTCAACGCGGTGATTTGGAGGCTTTTAATGTAATTTACGATTATTATAAGAATTCCATTTATTTTTTTGTACTTAAATTTGTTGGTAATCAACAAGATGTTGAGGAAGTAGTACAAGATACGTTTGTCAATGCATATCGAAATATCAATATGTTGAAATCTTTGGATGCTTTTCATTCATGGCTTTTTAGTATTGCTTACAGCCAAGCACAAATGGTATATCGAAGAAAATCACATGGTAATCTGATTGATGGGAATCTAGAAGAAATTGCTAAGGTTGAAGATTCACAAAAAAAAGAAATTGAAAATAAAGATATTCTTGGAGCTGTAGAAGATGAATTGTATAAATTGCCTGCAAAATATTCACAAGTAGGACAATTGAAATACTTTGAAGAACTTTCGGTAAAAGAAATTGCAGAGGTCTTAAGTATTCCAGTCGGAACGGTTAAAACTAGATTAATGCGAATTAGAAAGATGATATCTCCTGGTTTAGAAAAAAGAGGATATACACCAAAGAAATATTTTGGGTTTGCATTTACACCGCTTCTTTACCAAGCCTTTACAGCAATGATTAACAATCATACATTGTCTGCTGAGCAATCAGTGTCAACGTTCAATACGATTCAAGAGAAGATTACTACTGGAGGAGGAACGGCCTTGTTGAGTGGTGTTTCTGCGACAGGTGCTATGGCATCTGCAGGTGTTAGTGCAGTAAATAAAGCAATGATTGGAGCAACTCTTATGGCAAGTGCAGTAGGTGGTGTTGTCATTTATCAAAACTTACATACGGAAGCTGCAGTAATTGAAGATATTGTATATTATCAAGATCTAACAAATAAGGATATTGAAGTTGCGGTTCTTTGCAATAAAGAAATTGGTAGTGCGGATATTGATGTGTCGTATAACGAAACACCAGTCGTATTTCGTATAGAGGATAATAAGGTATTGTTTGATGCCAAAGATAATGGTGAATATAAGATTAGTTTAAATGATGAAAATCAAGTCCTTACCATTGATAATATTGATAAGGAAGTTCCATTGATTCATAATGTGGCATATGATAACGATTTACTAAAAATTGAATTTGATGATGCAAATGCAATAGATTATCAAAAATCATATGTAAACTTTAATGAAAAATCATATACAATTTCAAAGCAAGGAACCGTTCATGAAAAATTGGATGGTGAGTTTGAAGTTGTGTTGTATGACTTGGCAGGGAATAAAGTCGGCTATAAGATAGACTTAAAGACATACAAAAATTAGAGGGGTAAAAGATGATAAAAAAGAAGGGCGCAAAAATTAGTTTTTTAATCATGTTAATAATTGCTTTGTCATTTATTACTTCTTTTTCTGTAAATGCAGACTCGTTTTTTGATTTACATATTTCTATCAAAGCTGAATATCAAGGGGAAGCAATTCAAAGTCATACCAAGATTCCTTATGGAAGTAATGTTCGAGTGCATATAGATATTTCAAACCAACAGGGGAATCTTACATCTAAAGTTAAATTAATACCGAAAGAAAGTATGGAATTTCTTTCGTATCAAAACAGTGAAGCCCAAATCAATGGTGTTTTGCTTAGTGCTAATGAATATCAACAATTACTTAATGATGGATATTCATTAGCACTGGGAAGTACACCAACAACGATTGCATTGAATGTAAAGTCGACAGGTTCTACAAGAAGTAAAATGTCAGCCGATATCAAAGTTTCTTCGACATCTATAAGCAATCGAAACTCTTATGAAATTTTTGAAATGCCAATACATGGAGATTTTAAGAGTAAAGAAACAGGTCCTCAGAATGCTTATCGAATCGCTTTATATGACGATGCGTTAAGTTTGATTGATGCTTTTGAAGTAACTCATAATGAGGTGTTTACATTACCAACGTTTACTCGTTATGGTTCTACGTTTGTAGGGTTTAATACAAAGCCAGATGGAACAGGTAAATATTTTATTCGTGGAACCGTTAATAAGGCTACTAATTTTTATGCTGTTTACAGCACAAACAAATACAAAGTCACCTATTACATAAATGGAAGTGTATATATGGTAGATTATGTTAATCATGGTGAAGATGCACAAAATATTATTCCTTCCACTAAGGAGAGTGAAGGGAATAACTTTTTGCGTTGGGAAGGAAATCTAAATGCTGTTGATAGTGATCGTGATGTGTTTGCAGTGTTTGAGAAAAAAGCAACCTTTCGCACTGGGATCGATTACTATATGTATATGATGGAACGAGGTTCTGGACGTCATAATGCGGATGGTGGAGATAGTTATAAACCAGATATTAATCTGTTTTTTGATGCCCTTATAGGGAAAATGCAAACATCCAATGAGTTTGTGAAGATTCTTTTCAGTACGATTCCTCTAATGTTGATTTTAGGGGGATGGTCTATGTACTTTTATAAAAAACGTTATGGAAGGAAAATATCATGAAAAAATTAGAGGGAAAATGGATTAAAGTAGCGACTATAATTTCAATATGTATGATTGCTATTTTAGTAAAGAGTACCTATATGGTATTCAGTGAAAACACAAAATATCTTGATTATGAAGTTATGCGTGATCAAGTAAATCCAATTGCTTATATTGTGTTTGATGTTCATAACGCTGCAAATGAAATTGAATCGATAAAGGACCCAGAAGGAAATTTATTGGATTTACAAACAGCGCGTTACACAGTTGAGGAAAGTGGTGAATATGTCTTTACGATTCGTTATATAGAGGCTAATGAGACAAAGGAAGTCACACAGGCAATTGCAGTGGATATTGTAAAACGTCCACAAGCGCGTGCGCTAGGAAGACAACTTGTACCAGATGAAAATTTTTATAATTATTTGATTAGCGAAAAAGGATTACCGACAGATTTTACACAAGCAGATCTTGCAAGTGTTGATTATATCGATTATATGACATCTGATCCATCCTTACGGATTAATAGCATTCAAGGAATTGAATACATGAGTAATCTTACACATGTTTATTTGAATGACCAAAATCTATCGTCTTTACAACCAATGAAAGATACCATTTATCCAAAACTAACAATGTTAGAGTTTAACAATTGGAATACAGGGACAAACGCCATTCATGATTTATCCTTGCTTACCAAAAGTAGATTTCCACAATTAAAAGGTCAAATTATGTTTAATAATAATGGCATTACAGATGAGCATTTAACAACCTTACCAACAAGTGATGGTATTGAAAAAGCCCAATTTCATTTTCAAAATAATAATATTTCTAGTTTAGAAATATTTCGTCATTATTCAGACTTAAAAGAGTTGCATGTACAACACAATCAGATTGCTGATTTAACACCATTATCAACTTTGAGAAATGTGGAAATTCTTCAACTTTCAAATAATCTAATTGTAGATGTTTCCCCTTTGACAACGATTCAAAGTATTTCGAATGCTTCTTTATATTTAAATAATAATCAGATTGTTGATTTATCACCATTACAATCCTTTACAGGATCTATTTATGCCCAGACATATCATCCATCTATTGATCCTTATCATGATCCAGATCAAAATTATGGACAGCAGATTTATTTGAATGAACCAATTTATGGTGACAAGAAGACGAAAACAATTAAAGTGTATGCAACAGGTAAAAATCGTGATGGAAATGCGATTCCCTTTGAGTGTGAAGGAAATCTAGTTGAAGAGGCAGAGATAACACTTCTTGATTTAGATGATACCTATACATATACATCGTCTTTGATTGAATATGATACAAGGTATCAAAGTGTGACTACGCAACCTATCATATGGTGGGATAATCCAATCATTACAATGGATGCTTTAGAAATTTTCACTGATACAAATTATGATTTGTTAACGGGTGTAGAAGCGATAGATACCTTAGGTAATAGTTTAACCACAAAAGTATCTATTCACGATAGGGGGAGCTTTAAAAGCGATGTACCAGGAACTTATGAAGTTCAATATAAAGTGGTAGATGAAAGAAACTATGAAACGATTCAGACACGTATTATCAAAGTACATGGTCAACCAATTCTTAAAATGGAAAACCAACGTTTTAATGTTGATGATTTCTCTAATATAAATATAAATCAACATGTAAATGCATATTGGATGCAAGCACAGGATAGTCCTAATCAAAGTGCTCAAAAAGTAGCAATTGAAGATAAAGACTTAAGCTATGATATTATTTTAGGACCAGATAAGCAATTTCAAAAAGTAGGGATTTATAAAGTGAAGTTCACAGCAAAAGCTGGAACGGTATCAAAGAGTAAAGAAGTATCCATTTTATTGAGTGATGCATCTAGTGTTCAAGATATCTTGAGTAGTGTTCTTATTGCTGCTGATAGTATTCAAATAAATTATCAAGATATTAATGCTTTGAATCCTTCACAATTGCTACAAAGAAGTAATGCTAATGCTTTTAAGATAGATAAAAATACGAGTGATGAAATTTTAGGATTTCGTAACATCAAGCAATCTATAAAGGTTCATGAAAAACAATATGAGCAAATAAAAAAATGTGGACCTGAAGGTGGGGTCTATCCACTAATTATCTATGTGAATGCAGATGGAATAGAGGTTAGTAAAGAAATAATGGTGGTGGTATATGGAACCAATACACCAAAAGTAGAAGATGAAAAGCTAGTTATCACGGCAAAAGATTTTTCACTAAGTGAAGCGGATGCGAAAACAATTACAGATGAGCAAGTAAATGAACTAGCACAAGCAAAAGCTTTATTACTGACAAATGATGAATTCATCTATGATATTAGATGCAATGAAGAAGAATTAAAAGAAATAAGAAAAGGTAAGGGTGGCACTTATAATCTTACTTTTACAGCACAGCATTTTGAAGATGAAGAATATGTAAGTGCTACAACCAAAGTGAAAGTAAAAGTGAATGCAAACATTTATGGAAAATATCAACAAAAAAAGAATATATCTAGTACGCTTGCAAAAGCATCTGTAGCGGCAGGAGATACAACCGATATAAGCCTTTATATGCAGGTATTGGTTGTGTTTGGTATCTTTGTTTTGCGCAAGTTGAAGAAAAAAATATTTTAAAAATAATATTTTTTTCGAAATTTCATGAACCAAATTTTTAATGACATCAACTAATAAGGTGACGAAGTGATGCTTTGACTTTATCACTGGTTGACGGAGGGTGAAAAAATGTCTAAAAACAGTCAAAAATTTAAGTCTAGAATAGAAATGAAAATATTTAAAGTATTTTTATCTTTTGTTCTATTTTTCACTTCAATAGGGATCTCATCGCTAGTAGCAGATGTTTTGCTAGTTAGTAATGCAGACGATGTTGAAGAGGTTGAAAAAGTAGAGGAGGAGGAACAGGTAGAAGAACCATCTGAAGAAGAAGAAACTTCTGAAGAAACACCTCCTGAAGAGGAAGCTGAAGAAGAGGAAGAAGATCTTCCTGAAAAACAGACATATGATCGTCAGACTCGAGCGGGTCCAGTTGCGATTGTAGGTAGTTGGGCAGAGTTAGTTGCTGCTTTAAATGATACAGATGTGTCTGAAATTACCTTTAGCTCAAGTATTAGTAGAGGTACTAGTACAACAAGATTACCAGCAATCTCAAGAGATTTGGTGATTAATGGTAATAACAAGACATTGGATTTTGGTACTTCAACAACCGTTGAAGCAAATTACCGTGGTTTCGAGTTAGGAAATGTAACAACAGATCATAAATTGGAAATCAAAAATCTTAATGTAAATAAGATTGGTAGATCTTATTCAGCAGTTACAAGATATGAAGCATTTGTAAATACTGGTCTTAGTGGTAATTCAAATACTGCAGGTGATGGTAGTAGTGCAGCCAAGAACAGTATTCACTGGACAGTGCATTTTGATAATGTAAACAACAATGCTGTTGCAGCGCAAAACACTGCATCATCACTTGCTTCCGTAGAAAATGGAACGATTGTATTATCAGGTAATGTTAACTGGGCTACCAACTATAAAGGTAGATGGGAACAAGACCATGCACGTCGTGCAGGGATGGTTATACGTTCTAAAGATGTTCATGTAACAGCATCTCCGAGTGGGACAGCTACAAATGTTAAATTGTATGCAAATAACACATATGGTGCTGCATCAAGTTATGGATATAATCCAGCACTTGTATTAGTACCAAGTAATGTTTTTGCTAACAGTAGCAGTGGTGGATATACAGCAAGCCTTGTTGTAGATAGTGGATCAAACCTATATGCAGAATCACAAGGTAGTTATACACCAGCGGTTGTAATGAATATTATTGAAAAACAATTACAAGCAAATGAAACTTCAACAAATGGTGCTAAAGTACAAATTACAGGTGGAAGTACAGCAAGTCTTGTAGCCAACCGTAATGGGTATGAAGGTGCTTATGGAGGTACTTTGAGTGTTGCAGGTAGAAATGCATCAGCAGGGGACCAATCTAATGGTGAATGGGATACACGTGAAGCTACGATTTCAGTAGATGGTGGATCAACATTAAACCTTGAAGGTAAAAAGACAACGGCACTTACAGTACAGGTTACTGGAGGTAAAGTAAGAGTTGCTGGGCAAGGATCTAAGTTAAATGTAGATTCTGCTACCGATGTAGAAAACATTGGTACTGGTGGTGACTTTAATTCAAGTTATGCCAATTCTGATGGTATTTATGCTGCCATTCGTTTCCGTTGGGTAGGAAATCAAATTCTACATGCTACTGATGGTGGTGTAATTAATGTAAGAAAACATACTGGTAATGCGATGCTAATTCGTTTTGGTAAGGGTGAAAATAACTCTTTCTATGCAACGAATGGTGGACGCGTATATATGTGGAACGCTGGGGATGGAACACCACGTGATGCAGCAACAAGTAGAGATTCATACAATGCACCACTACAAGGATATAACAAAGGTGTTGAATATGATGCAAGTGGTTTCACATTCCAAGTTGAAGGTGAAAAGAGTTCAGTAGAAATCTATGCGGATAATGGGGCAGCGATTGATGCAACAGGACACGCAAACGGAACTATTAATATTGGTAAAGGTTCAATTTTTGTTGCCAAAGGACAAACGGGAACAAATAAAGCTGCAATTTTTAAAGCAGGTGCTAATACTACATTTAATATGGATGAACCAATTTATTATGATTTTGCTAATACACGTGATCAAAACAACGAAGGTGGAGCAATTTTAGATCTAGGTTCAGGAAGTACATTTGATGCTTCAAAAGTAGATATGGCAGTTTGGAAAAAAGGAACTCGTCATAATGGAAATGCTACGAATAACTGGCCTTTCTTAAGTTTCTCACTAAGTGGTACAAACTTGATGAATGTAAATTCAACACGTAGTGATTTCTTAGATAAATATCTAGGTATTTCATCGTATTCACGTATGAATGGTAATAATGCACAAGTTATTATTACAAACCTAGCAAACTATACACCAGAAAATGCTGATAAATATGTATTCTTTAGTGCAACTGTTCCTGAGGGAATGGACCAAACAGGTCGTGCAGCTATGGATGATGAAGTATATGTAGAAGTATTAGAAACAAAAGCAGATGGTACAACTCGTACATTACAAGGAGTAAGTGCTACTGATACACGTTATGATGGTGTTAATAAACAAGGATTGATTAAAGTTGATTTAAAAGGTGAATTTGCACTTCCTGGTACAAAATATGAAGTTATTTCAGCGTATCGTGGAAATCCAAATGAACCAGAACAACAAAGACATTCAGAAGCACAATATTTACAAGCAAACCCAATTACAGTAGTTGATACTACACCTCCACTACCTGTAAAATTAGATGGTCTTGTGTATGCAAATACAAAAACCGTTACGGGAACTTGGGATATTGATGCAATTCACAACAATGATAAACCAGTGAAATTAACAGTGACATTAAATGGAACACAATTAGCTGGAGAAGGAACACTTTCAGGTGAAGGTACATCTGGAAATGCAGGAAAATGGAGTTATACATTCCCAAATGGTACAACATTAAAAGAAGGCGATGTATTACAATTTTTTGTAGAAGATGCAAAAGGAAACAAAAATCCTGCAGCAACGAAAACATATCATGATACAACACTAAATGAAGGAACGAAAGTAACTGTTACAAAAGTTCGTTATGAAGTAATTGCAAGTGATGTTATCGTAGGTAAAGAAGATGCAAAGCTTATCCTTACAGATGCAGATTTGAAGAGTAAAGCAAAAGCTAGCGGACGTGATGTTATTGATAGTAAAGCTGCAGATATTATCGTTTTAGAATCAAATTACAAACCTGAACCAGGTACATATAAAGTTACCTTTGCAATTGAAGCAGAACAAGATGTACAAAAAACAGTAACGTTCAAAGTATTACCATTTGATGAAGTTATTGTATCTGACAACTATGTTTTAGCTGCAAACAATGTATCTACCTATACAGGTGAAGCAAAGAAGATTGCAGATAGTACAAGCTATGCAGAATCAAAATTAAAAGAATTATCAGGTGCGAAAGCATGGGCAAAATCAACTGTATTATCAGATTCTTTTGATCCAGCAACAACACCAAGTGTTGGTGTATCATTGAGCTCACATACAGTAGTAGGGTCAATCGGACTTTGGGATGCAACGTTTGCAGTAACAAATGAAACATCAACAAAATTACCAATTGATGTTAGAGTTATCAATGGTAGTGAACCAAAATTAACAGTTGAACCAACTTACATGAATATTCCAGTAGGTGGAACATATGATTATACATATGGAGTAAGTGCAATTGATGATGAAGATGGTGATCTTACAAGTAAAGTAACATCTACAGGAACTGTAAATGTAAATGCAGAAGGTGTATATATTATTGTGTACACAGTTACGGATAAAGATCACAATTCAGTAAGTAAGACAAGAGTTGTAACAGTTGGTGATTATATACCAGGAGAAAAATATTTCTTTAAGGTTAACAACTTTGTAATCTTGAAAAAAGATGTTAAGGGAACAGATGCAGAAATCCTAGAAAAAACAGGAGCGCAAGCTTGGGTTATGGAAACAGGACTTCCAGTTCCAACATCTGATTTAGAAGTAAGAAACAACGGTGGTTATAAAGCTGAAGTTGGAGATTACAAAACAACAATTTCAGTGAAAGGTGCAACTTCTGCAAAAGATAAAGTTGAACCAACTGCAAAAGTAGTAGATGGAAACGTAATCGACGAGGGAGATAAATATACACTTGTTGCTAGCAACATCGTAATGACAGTAGATGAAGCTAAAACGATGACAAGTAATGCGAAATTAATTGATAAAGCAGCAGCGAAAGCATTTAAGAAAAAAGATTTAAGTGCAGGAACTGTAAAAGTAGATGCCAGTGGAACTAACTTCAAAGCTGAAGAAGGTGACTACAAAGCAACATTCTATGTAGGTGAAGAAGAAGCGACAAGAGTAGAAATTAAAATCAAAGTAATTGATGGAGATATCATTGATCATGGAGATGAATATACAATTGTAGCGAAACATGTACAACTTACAAGAAGTCAAGCAGAAGCATTAACTGATAATGACTTAATTAGTAGAGCAAAAGCAAAAGCATTCAAACGTGATGATATGAGTGTAGCAACAGTAGCGGTTACACATGATGTAGGATCAACTGTAGGAACATACTCTGCAACATATCATGTAGTAGAAGAACCAACTACAAAAGTAGATGCAGATGTTAAGGTTATCAATGGTAGTGAACCAAGATTAACAGTTGAACCAGCTTACATGAATATTCCAGTAGGTGGAACATATGATTATACATATGGAGTAAGTGCAATCGATGATGAAGATGGTGATCTTACAAGTATTGTAAAACCAACAGGAACTGTAAATGTAAATGAAGAGGGAGTATACCCAATCGTTTATACCGTTACAGATAATGATCACAATACCGTAAGCAAAACAAGAGTTGTAACGGTAGGAGATATTATTCCAGGTGAAGACTACTTATTCAAAGCAAGTAACTATGTAATCTTGAAGAAAGATGTTAAGGGAACAGATGCAGAAATCCTAGAAAAAACGGGAGCGCAAGCTTGGGTTAAAGAAACAGGACTTCCAGTTCCAACATCTGATTTAGAAGTAAAAGACAATGGTGGTTATAAAGCTCAAGTTGGAGATTACAAAACAATTATTTCGGTAAAAGGTGCAACATCGACAAAAGATAAAGTTGAACCAACTGCGAAAGTAGTAGATGGAAATGTAATCGA
>NZ_JAQFIQ010000008.1 GCF_029504745.1 Breznakia sp. PF5-3
ATTTCCGCTGCTGCTACACGAAGCGTTCCATCCATTGCTTGCAATAGCATTAAACAAGCTAAAAATGCTGCTCCTATTTTCTTTATCTTTTTCATTCTTGTTTCCCTTAACAACCTTTCTTCGCCTGTTTTTGATATGCTTTAAATGCTTTCTCCAAAGCATCTATTGTTTTCTTACTTTGATCTTTTCGAAACGCCTTTAAACACTTTACTAACTCTGCTTGCTTTTTATAAAGTGCTTCCGCTTGTTTACTGTGATTCTTTTTCAACGCTTTATTTTGCACTTCCAAACGTTCTATAAAATCATCTACATCTTCAAACCATGCTTCACTACACAAGTCCCCACTTGATAATAATGCTGTTAAATCTTTTGCATTTTGTTTTGGAAACTTACAAATATCACTTACTGCGTCCTCTATCTTTTGATCCTTTGTCTTCTCTTTATTACACCTACAAAGAGCTAACAATAATAATAGAATAAGAATTATAATCAATACATCTTTTACCCTCACAGGACGTTTCTTGATATAGAATAATATCTTATTTAAAAACTCTTTCATATATTTCCCCTAATTAAATATTTCTTTTGTTTTTTTAATTACAACTAATGATCCTACAAGCAATACAATCCATACTCCTTTGTTGCTTACATCTCCAGCACTTGGTGCTTTTGATGCTGCTTCAAAAGTTGTAGATGTAGTATTATCTGAAGGTGCTGGTTTATTTGGTTGTGGTGTTGGATTTGGTGTTGGTATAACAGCAGTTAATTCTTCTATTTTGAATTTCGCAATCCATGTTGTATATCCATACCCATTTATGACATACCCATTATCTGCTGTTCTTGTGAAACCATATACATATTTATTCCCTGCATTTGCATCAAATAGTACTTGAGAAAAAACTTCATTTCCATCCAAATCTGTTTTAATCAAATATAATGAATCTTTTGCATTTATTGTTTTTGAACCAATTAGTACATATCCATCTTCAACCCCTATAACTCTATCTACACTCACTTCTCCTGGATAATACAATTTTTTCCAGAGCATATTTCCATCACGATCTAGCTTTAATAAAAATCCTGCTTTACTTGTTCTCTCTGTTCCTGTGAAAATTAAATTTCCATCAGCAGATAAAGAACACCCTGAAATACTTTCATGATTACCAACAGAATATGTCTTACTCCAAATCTTATTTCCATTTCCATCTACTTTAATTATGTAGCTTTGATATCCTGTATTTTCATATTGAACATAACCAGCAAAAATATATTCATTATCTGATACTTTCATCGATCTATATAAGTACATTTGATATTGAGGTTCTGTAATCAGATTAAAATTCTTTTGGTTCCCATTCGCATCAGTCTTAACAATCAAACCATGTTTATCATCACTTCCTGCAGCTAAATATCCTCCATCAGCAGTCTGTTCAACGGCATAAAACATTTCAAAATACTCCCCTCCGTATTGTTTTGACCACTGTTGCTTCCCATTTGCGTCGGTTTTTACTAACCAACCATCGCCACGTTTTGTAGCAGATTGATTTCGTGTATACCCTGCAGCTATATAGCCACCGTCTTGCGTTTCCCTAGTCGACCATAGCTCATCTGTTTCATTACTACCATATTGTTTCTGCCACTGTAAATTACCATTCACATCGTGTTTTGCGAGCACTCCATCCTGATAGCCATTATCCTTTTGCCCAGGAAGAGCACCATATATTCTTCCTGAAGAAATGGATCCTCCATCCTTCGTTGCAGAGACACTTAAAAATCCTCCATTGACTTGACTTTCCGTTTTCTCCCAAAGTTCTTCTGCTTGTTGCTCCCCATACATTGTTGTCGTTAATGACAACATAAATACAATCACTAATAAACTCCCTAATCTTTTCATTTTTTAGTTCTCCTCTTCCGATTTTAAACAGCAAAAAAGTTCCTATCGTATATCTATCGACAAGAACCTTTAATGACAAAAAGATCATTTTCTTCATGATCTACTTTCAATTGCTTTGTATTCTCTCTCACTTCGTCTGCTATCCCTCGCCCTTGGCGCTTCTGAGTAAGAAATAAACTTTGCTCCTCCATAAAGTTCGTCTCCTATTCTGCCTTTAAAATCTATGATTTTAGTATAGCAAAAAAAACTACCCTTGTGTAAAAACTGTGACATTTGGTCGGTGAAACGGTATTTTTGGTAGTTTTTTTTGATTATATCGATTATTTTTTAGGTTTATTCATAATTGTCTTTGTTAATTGAATAATAATAGTTGGTATAAATGCTAACCCATTTATAGTCAAAATATCTTGAATACTTACAGGTGCAACAGCAAATACACCATGGAAGATTGTAAAGTATAGAATACTATTTAATAAAATATAGCCAACAAGGAAAGCATAGATGCTGTACTTGTTTGATGATAAACCAATTTTCCAAATTGGTTTATCACTACGACAGTTAAAGCCATGAAATAACCTTGATAGACAAAGCACCGAAAAGGCAAAGGTTGTAGCCATCGTTGTTGATGTTTCTAAACCAAGATAGAACGCTATAATCGTTGCTGTAGCAATCAAAAATCCTTCATATCCTATTTGCTTTAACGTTGTTTTATCTAATATGGAACTTCCTTGTTTTCTTGGTTTTTCATATAGTAGATATTTATTTGCTTTTTCCATTCCAATTGCAATTGCTGGAAGACTATCCGTAACTAAATTAATAAATAACAAATGAACTGGTAGAAACGGTAATGGTAACGCCAATATCGTACAATATAGTACAGTTAATATTCCTGAGAAATTACCTGATAATAAATATGCAATTGCATTCTTAATATTAGCATATACATTTCTTCCGGTAACAACTGCTTTCACAATCGTTGAGAAATTATCATCTGTTAGAATCATACTTGCTGCATCTTTACTTACTTCGGTACCTGTAATTCCCATTGCAATTCCAATATCTGCTTGTTTTAATGCTGGAGCATCGTTTACTCCATCACCTGTCATCGCTACATTATGACCACGACTTTGCCATGCTTCAACAATTCGAATCTTATGCTCTGGTGCCACTCTGGCATAAACGCTGATCTTCTCAATTTTCTCATGCAATTCTTCATCACTCATGCTTTCCAATTCACGACCTTCGATACTGATATCTCCTGTATGGAAGATTCCAATTCGCTTAGCAATTGCCTCCGCTGTAATACGGTGATCTCCAGTAATCATGATTGGTTTGATTCCGGCTGTAAAACAATTAGCAACAGCTTCTTCACTTTCTACTCTTGGTGGATCAATCATCGATGCCAAGCCTAGGAACACCAATTCTTCTTCATCGTCTAACGTTAAATCCTTTTTATCAAATTCACGATAGGCAAAGGCAAGTACCCGTTGTCCCTTTTTTGCGAACCCTTCATTTTGCTTTGCAATCTCTTTGCGTATTGTATCATCCAAGGCTATCTCATTTCCCTGGAAATAATATTTTGTGCAAATTTTTAATAATTCATCTGGTGCACCCTTTACATATAACAAGGTCTTATCATGCACATTGTTCATCGTTGTCATTAACTTACGTACGGAATCAAATGGTAATTCTTTTATACGATAATACTTTTCTCGTAAGTCCATTTCATTCATCCCAAATTTATGTGCTAAATCCACAAACGCCAACTCGGTTGGATCACCAATACGTTGCTCTTCATGAATGGTTGCATCATTACATAAGGTTGCAGCTATCGTCAATAATCGAAAATCTTTATTCTCCGTATCTATATCATCAACATGCGTCAATGTCTTATTCATATAAATATTTTCAACACTCATTTTGTTTTGCGTTAAAGTTCCCGTTTTATCACTACAGATAATGGATACACACCCTAGTGTTTCTACTGCATTGATGTTCTTCATGATAGCATGTTCTTTCACCATCTTTTGTGTACTGATGGATAATACAATCGTCACAATCGATGCCAATGCTTCTGGTATTGCTGCTACGGCTAATGCAACAGCAAACAAGAAAGCATCCAACAATGCTTCACCACGAAGCATGGTTAAACCAAATACGATAATACAAATACCAATGATGGCAAACGATAATTTTTTAGAAAAGTCATCCAAATTTCTTTGTAGGGGCGTACGCTTTTCTTTGGTTGCATTCATCAATTGGGCAATTCGTCCAATTTCCGTATTCATCCCTGTACTCGTTACAACGACTTTCCCTCGCCCATAGGTAACTAGACCACTAGCGAAAACCATATTTTTTTGATCTCCAATAGGACAATCTTCATCGTCAATTTGTTCATTGTGCTTTTCTACACTTTCTACTTCTCCAGTTAATGAAGACTCATTAACTTGTAAAGAAAAAGCATCAATCACTCTACCATCTGCACTAATTACATCTCCTGCTTCGACTAAGAACACATCACCAACAACAAGATCTGTAGATTTGATTTCCTTTACAACCCCAGAGCGAACAACCCGTGTAAAAGGTGTTGATAATTGTTTTAAACTATCCAATGATTTTTGTGCACGTATCGTTTGTATTGTTCCTAAAATTGAATTCATTGTCACAACCACCAAAATAACAATTGCACTTTGCGCTTCGCCAACAACAATTGAAATGGCACTTGCTACAAGCAACACGATTACCAATAAATCTTTAAATTGTTCAACAAAAATCTTCGCTATTCCGGGAGGCTTTTCTGCCGCTAATTCATTTCTCCCATCTCTTTGCAAACGCTTCTGCGCTTCCTCATCACTAATTCCCTCTTTGGAAGAGTGAACATCTTCCAATACATCTTTTAAATTCAAATTAACAATCTTTTTCAATATATGATCCTCCTGAATTGAAATGCTTTTAATAAAAAAAGACTCATTAAAAGCAAAAAATTACTTTTAATAAGTCTTGTCTTTAAAATTTAGCCAGGAATTCTCATTCCGTGATGTTGACTAAATCACACAACTTCGTGCGACTACTCCCTTATCAATGTATTCATTCTATCATAAATAAATAATATTACAATTCATTTAATGAAATTCTTCCTCTGATAACTACAGCTATTTTCCTGTTTCAAATTTTATTCCTAACTCGTAACTATTTAATTTCCCATATATAAATTTTAAAGTCACCTTTGATGTATCACTTTCATAAGTCATCGTTGTCGTATTTGAATTGATACGAATACTTTTAGGTTTTCCATAAACCAAACGCACATCTTGAATAGAGGAGCCCATTTGAAAACCTCCTGGGAAATATATCTCCTTCATCGAAGCTTCTAAACCATTATTGATTCCTACCGTCATAATATAACAATCTTTAGGATGTGCTGCTTTATCTGACATATTATACAAAATAATTGGAATTTTATTTCCATTTTTATCAATAACATCATAAAAGTCCGGCCCTGTCTTCTTTGCATCAATTCGATAAGCCGCTTCAATTCCTAAATCATAACCTGTCTTTTCTAAATCAAGACCTTTTACTGGAAGTTCAATTGTAACCCCATTTATCAAGATTTGATTACTATCCCAAGGCACTGGAAATACAGTACTTGTTGCTGGAGCACTTTGTTCAATAGATTTTAACGAAACTAAATTTTTTCCTGTTTCAGATTGCTTTTGAAATTTTTCTAATATTTCTTCAAACCCCAATGGATAATTAGATATTTTCGAATCATATAATGCAACCTCAAGATTATCAAAATTGTATTCTTTTTTAATATCCACACTATTCACATTTAACTCACCAACAGCATAATAATAGTGTTTTTCACCATTATTATTTTTAAATATCACTTCATAAACATAAGAGTCCCTTGCCTCTCCCTTTTTTAATCCACTTATATCCGTCATTGAACGCTCTTTAGATACAGTAAAGGAATTCATTATCTTTTTATCATCTTTATCATATTTTTCACTAATAATCGCCATTCTCTTTATACTATCTAAGGCATAATCTTTATCATCAGATTGCTTAAGCGCAACAAGTTCTTCTTTAAAAGCATTACTTTCTTCATACTCTTTTAGTTTATTATTTACTATCTTTGCTTGTTGATCATTCAACATATCCATGTTATAAATCTGTGTTGATAATTTTTCAATCTTAAATTTTTTAGGTTTTGATTCCACCGTAATATTTAAAGCATTCGAAATAGCTTCATCTTTTTTCATCCATTGTATTTCAATATCTTCCCCATTTTTTAACTTTCCATTATTTTTACTAATGACTTCTATGCGTCCTTCTTTCATATATCTAGTCTTCATCACTTCTTCTATACTTTTTGTACGCAATAACAATTGTTGATCACTTCCACCACCAATAACTATATTATCTAAATCATATACAATACGTATTTGCCCATATCCATTTTGTCCAGAAAAGTAGAATGGAATATCATATGTTAGATGTAAAGTAATCTCTTTGGCAATAACCTTTGTTTGCACAAACCATGTACCAAAAATCAATCCTCCATAAAGTAACACCATTGCCCCTTTGATAATTACTGTTTTATTATTCATTGGTGGTTGTTCATCTAAATAAGTTGCTTTTAAACTCAACAACACTGCACCCAATTTTAAAACCATTGTAGCCAATGCTATATAAAATGCATACACCAAACTAGAATATGCGTTATACCAAACAAATATTTTTAATTCATTATGCAATGCTCCATTACTTAAAAAAAGCAATATATAGTATAATGACAAATCTAATAAAACAGATAGTATCATACAAACAAGCAATGCGTTTGTAATCTTTGTCCGTGGTTTATCACCAGTAAATAAAAGTTTATAAATACTATACATACTAAGCAAACTCATTCCTATTAAGCCAATCCAGACAAAGCCATTGCTTGTTGTATAGAAATACACTGGTGCCTGAATAATTTCTTCTAAATTTTGATAAGTAAAAATAGTATCATATACATAATATAAAACCACTCCTCCAATCAAAAAGATGACCATCGTCATAATTGGTAATCTTCTAAGCTTATACATTCTTATTCCCTCCAAATCTACTTGTTTATCATACTATAAATCTTTGATAAATGCTCATTTATTTTGGAAAACAAATAGCATCATGGTATAGTTGTCCTAAGGAGTTATAAAACAATTATGAAAGAAACGTTATTAATTTACACATCATCAAAACAAGCGAAAGCAGAGAAAATAAAAACTATATTACAAGAGCAATACGAAGTTCGCATCATTGGTGACCAAGAGACAAAACAAACCATTGGATACTTATTTCAGCTTCCTGGGTTTACTGAAAATACCAAAGATGAAAATACTAGCTTTGCTTTTGACATGATGATTCTTCCAATAATGAAACATGAAGAAATCAATGCCCTATCAAAACAATTAAGAGACCAAGATCTTGATATTGAGCGCAAAGCTATGCTAACAGAACACAATCGTCATTGGACCCTAGCAGCTTTACTAAAAGAAGTAGATGAAGAACACACCTACTTCATGAAACGCAATGAACTTGGATATCTTATACAAGACCTTATGAAGATAGATCCTGCTTCCCTTCCTGAAGTTGAAGCAGTTACTTTTAAAAAGATGCTTGTAGATGCATATGATGTATTACAAGAACAAAAAAGCATTGTTGAAGATTTCCAAAATCATTACAACGCACTACAAAAACACTTTGGACATCACTTAAAAAAATAAATGCGTAGCTTATGCTAGGCATTTATTTTTTGTATAAAACAATAGATTCATAAGGTCTCAACAAGGAAAGTTCATTACTATTGTCATAGTTTGTAAGTAATACTTCATATTGTTCTTTGTCAATAAAATCAATCTTTGTCTCTTTTCCATAAAAATTATTTAATACAATTAATTCTTCTTCATCCAAAATTCGTTTGTAAGCAAATACTTCTGTATGATTTTCCATCATTCGCTCATATAAACCATCTTGAATAACCCGATATTGCTTACGAAGTTTGATTAACTTTCGATAATGTTCCAAGATGGAATCTTTATCTTTTTTATTTGCTTCGACATTAATTGTTTTATAATTTTTATTTATATCGATCCATGGTGTGGCTTTTGTAAAACCTGCATATGGTTCATCATTCCACTGCATTGGGGTTCTTGAATTATCACGCGAACGGGCTTGTAAGATTTCAAACTTTTCTTTTTCGTTATATCCTTTTTCTCCAAGGATACGATAATAATTCAATGACTCCACATCTCGATATTCATCAATTGTATCGAAGTATGCACTTGTCATTCCAATTTCTTCCCCTTGGTAAATATAAGGCGTTCCTCTTAAACAATGGATGGCAGTTGCTAACATCTTTGCCGATTGCTTATGATACTGTTTATCATTTCCAAACCTAGAAACAGCTCTAGGTTGATCATGATTACACCAGAAGAGTGCATTCCATGCTTTATGTCGTTGCATTTCTTCTTGCCAAATATTAAACAACATCTTTAATTCTTTGAAATCAAATGGTTTTAAAGCCCATTTATCTTTATTTTTATAATCAACTTTCAAATGATGAAAATTGAATACCATCGTTAATTCATTGCGATCTTCACCAGCATACTTTACACAGCTTTCAAGCGAAGTTGATGACATTTCACCAGCTGTAATACACTGTGGATCCTTTCCAAAACTTTGTAAGTTTAATTGTCGTAAATATTCATGTACATGTGGACCATCGGTATAAAACCTTCTTCCATCACCTTCAAAATCATCTTTTAATTCTTCTGGTTTTGATATTAGATTCACGACATCAAAGCGAAAGCCTTTAACACCCTTATCCATCCAATACCTTACAACTTTACTCATCTCATCTCTTACTTCAGGATTGTCCCAATTTAAATCGGCTTGGGTTTTATCAAATAGATGCAGGTAGTATTCATCAAATGCTTCTACATACTGCCAAACATTTCCCCCAAACTTCGATACCCAATTGGTTGGGGAAGTTCCATCTGGTTTTCCTTTACGGAAAATATAATAATCTTTATATTTTTGCTCACCTGCTAAGGCTTTTTGAAACCACTCATGTTTGGTTGATGTATGATTGAATACCATATCTAACATGATATCAATCTTATGCTTCTTTGCTTCCTTACAAAGCAATTCAAAGTCTTCCATCGTTCCATACTGTGGATCGATTTGATAATAATCTTCTACATCATACCCATTATCATTTTGGGGGGATAAGAAACATGCATTAAACCAAATATAATCAATACCTAAATATTCTAAGTAATCTAACTTTTCTATTACCCCTTTAAAATCTCCCTGTCCATCATTATCCGCATCATAAAATGATTTTGGATAAATTTGATATACTACTTTCTCTTTAAAATTTATCATAATCCACCTAACGAATTGTTACTACTTCTTGTTTGAATTGAATATTTTCTGTCTTATTTTTGATTGCAATCTTCTCCTTACTTGTGAAAACTACTGGAGATACTAAACTCTTTTGTTCGTTTTGAATATACTGGATATCCACCTCTGCAATCAAATCCCCTTGTTTTACATAATCGCCTACCTTCACATGACTTGTAAACCCTTTACCATCTAATTCCACAGTATCCATACCAATATGAATTAAAATTTCTGTTCCATCACTTCGTTTTATGCCATACGCATGTTTAGTTGGGAAAGCAACACTAACTTCACCACTGAATGGTGCAACGATTTTACCATTTGATAATTCAATGGCAAATCCTTCACCCATCAACCCTTGCGAAAATACTTTGTCATCCACTTCTGAAAGTTCCATGACTCTACCTTCCATTGGTGTAATAAATGCAACACGGTCACTTTGTTCTCCTTCTAAATCAGTAATGGTAAGTTTACGTTTTCCAAATACTAGCGTTAAGCCAAACGGTACCACAATTGCTACTGCCATAGCTACAAAGAACATCAACCAATGTTGTGATTGAATTGCTAAGAAACCAGGTAATCCACCTACTCCAATAGAATTTGCCATAACACCACTTCCCACAGAAATAACGGCTGCGATTGCAGATCCAATCATTGCGCTAATAAATGGAAATCCATATTTGATGTTTACACCAAACATTGCAGGTTCTGTAACTCCCAAGTAACAAGAGATAGCGGAAGGAATTGCAATTTGTTTAGCATTTTCATTTTTTCTTTGCAAGTATACCATTGCCATTACCGCCGATCCTTGAGCAATGTTTGATAATGCAATCATTGGCCATAAAATAGTACCATCAAATTGCCCCATCAATTGTAAATCAATCGCATTGGTCATATGATGCAATCCAGTAATAACCAATGGTGCATATAAGAATCCAAATACACCCGCAAATAACCATCCAAAAGCAGATGTCAATCCACCATATACCACATTAGAAATAAAGTCTCCGATGGTCCAACCGATTGGTCCTAACAATACATGCGCAACTAATACCGCTGGTAACAGTGCCAAAAATGGAACAAGGACCAACCGAATTACATCAGGAATAACTTTGGTAAAAAAGCGTTCCAAGTAAACCAATACAAAGCCTGCCATAATTGCTGGGATTACTTGTGCTTGGTACCCAATCATTTGTATTTGTGTAAAACCAAAGTCCCAAATAGGAATATCTGCTGCTGCAGTACTACTCACTGCATATGCATTCAACAATTGTGGAGATACCAGAGTCAACCCCAGAATAATTCCAAGAATCTGCGTTGTTCCCATCTTCTTTGTAATCGACCAAACAATTCCAACTGGTAGAAAATGGAAAATCGCTTCTCCAATCAACCATAAGAAATGGTGTAACCCACCCCAGAATTGATTGATTTCTGCCAATGTTTTAGTACCATCTTCAAACATCTTAATATCACCAATAACATTTCGAAACCCTAGAATTAAACCACCACATACAAGTGCTGGGATAAGTGGTGCAAATATCTCTGCGATATTCGACATTAATTTTTGTAATGGTGTTTGATTATCTTTCGCTACATCTTTCAAAGCAGACTTATCCATTCCTTCAATTCCACTTGCTTCTACAAACTCCTTATAGAAATCTGCCACATCATTTCCAATGATTACCTGAAATTGCCCAGATTGTGTAAACGTTCCTTTTACTGAAGGTAGTGCCTCAATCTGTTTGATATCTGCTTGGTTTGGATCAATCAAAACAAACCGCATTCTTGTTACACAATGCGTAACAGCCTTAATATTTTCTTTTCCACCTACATGTGTAAGTAAGTGCTTTACATCTTGTTCAAATTTTGACATCGTAGTGTCCTCCCTATTCTTAAGTTGTACGTACAGGTTGTTCACCTATAATATAACTTGTACGTACAGGTTTGTCAACTTTTTTGTATTTTTTTTATTTTCTAAATTGAAATCTTTCAAATATATGTTATATTATATATGGATATCATTTAGAAGAGGTGATATCCAAGAAGATGTGATGGAAGCAAAATGGGGATGATTGATGTGATGAATCAATCATCAAACTTCTCAAAATAATAATAAGAGAAGTAAAAACAAGATGGAGAAAGAAAAAAGCCAAAACATAATTATTTGTTCTTGGCTTTTTTCTTTTATATTCTTCTAGCAAAATCCACAAAACGAAACTTATCTGGACGATGCTTTGAAATCGTATATTCAAAAAGAGTAGCATCTTCTAAATAAGAATAAGATTTTACACATACTAATAAATCATAGTCTTTCATATCTAAAAGTTGTTTTTCTTCTTTGGTTGCAGGAATTACAGTGATTTCCTTTTTAGAAAAGCTCACCTTTAACCCTAAATCTTTTTCAATATATTTATATAGTGAATCTGCAGCAATCGCTTCCGTAATTCCATGAACGACATTGCCATTTAAATAATCCACATCTAAAATCACTTTTTCTCCATTGATTGTTCGAATTCGCTCTACTTTATAAACATCTCCATCTTCCATAAATAGTTCTTTTTTCATTTGCTCATCTGCTGGGAATTTTTTTAATTCATGAACGATGGTATCAATCTCTCCATGCATTGTTTCTTTTAACTCTTTGAAACTCGTTATCCCTGATACGGGAAAAGCAATTCGATCTGCATCCAAAACAATGGATCCTTTCCCTACTACTTTTTGGATGTATCCATTTTGTAACAGTAGATTTAAGGACTTACGAATGGTATCTCGAGATGCTTTAAACTGTTTCATAAGCTCACTTTCACTAGGAAGATATTCACCAGCTACAATGTCTTTATTTTCTATCTTATTTAATAATTCTTGATATATGTTTTGGTATTTTGCACTCATTGTTTTCCTCCATCTTTATTATAAAGGAAAACAAAACAAAAACAAACACCTTTACGTACAGGCTAACTATCTTGTTTTTTCTCGCTTCCTACTAAAAGTCGTATACCATGATAAATTCCCATTCCTGCAAAGATAAACAATGATAAACTCATCAGTTGTAAAATGGTCTCAAGCTTATTAACATATGATAATAAATTTATTCCACTTGTATAAGAATAAGATTGGTATACATCAAAGAACGCTAATGCTACTGGAATTCCAATGATCCACACAACAAAAAAAATCGCATTTACAATCGTCGTAACCAATAGTCCTGTTCGTTTCTGTTTTTGTACAAAGTACAAATGATAACAACAAGCCAAATTCAAAACTAAAGCAATCAAAATCGCAAAATGTATAATACTGGCAGCTAAAGACATTGTCCTGGCCTCACTAAGGCTCGATATGCTTTGTACTGCTCTTGAAATATAAATATATAGTCCTGATATAATTCCTAAAGCTACCGTAAGCCATCTACTCTTTTTCATCGTATAAAAATTTTCCATAATTCCCTCCATATACCTCATAAGTATACATAAGATAAGCATAAAAAACAAAACCTATTTTTCATTTATATATCTTTATGTTGCAAATGAATTCTTAATAAAATATAATTACAAAGGCGAATGTATATATTTTGGAGGGAGTTTTTTTATGGAAGCATATATTATTTTTCTTATGCTAATATCTATATTAGCTGGCTTTCTTGCTCATAGTAAAGGAAGAAGTTTTCTCGGCTGGTGTTTATTAGGATTAATTATCAATCCTATTATTGTCTGTATTATTCTAGCGTTCCTTTCTAGTCGTAAAGATTATGAAGTTAAAGTCTATTCTTATGTTGCAAATGCGAAAGAGGGAATTGATGTAAATTCACCAATATGTTTAGAAAGCTGTTCCTTATTTACAAACAATGAACATGATCGTACTGGTTTGATTTTAAATATTCGTAATTTGAGTGATCGTGTTATCACTGCTGTTGATTTTATTTGTGAAGGTTATAGTTCAAGTGATTCTAAATTAACATTTAATATAGAAGGAGATTATATTATCAAACTTGATAATATATCTATAGATCCTTATAGTACGTATTCAAATGATCGTACTTCTATTATTGAGTTACTGGATCCATCCATTGCTCGTATTACCCTTACCGTTCATGAAATCACATTTGATGATGGTTCTATTTTTATCAATGAACCTTGTATTGAAAAAGTTAAAGAAGATGAAATACCATCTTATGCAATTGCACTAGCAAGGAAACATGTTAATAATGCCAGAGTCTTTGGTGAAGATCATGAGCACTATTGGATTTGCCCTTGTGGTGGAGTAAACTTAAAAAATACACATATCTGTTATCGCTGTAAAAAAGAGAAGGACGAAACATTTAAAGTGATGACAAGAGATAATTTTAGACCTATTTGGAGACTTGCAAAAGAGCAAGGTGAAACCAAATAAGTTTATCCTATGAAAAGTGATCTTGGATCACTTTTTTCTATCCCCCATGCAATTAAAAAGATAGCTTTGCTATCCTTTTAAAATAATCTTTAAAATATCTTCTGGTGTTCTAGCGATATAAGTTGCTCCATTTGCTACTAACTCATCTTCTTCACGAAATCCCCATAGTACACCAACACTATCCATGCTTGCATTGTTTGCGGTTTGAATATCGGTTTTAGAATCACCAATATAAAGAATTTCATCGGATTTAAATTCCATGAGATTCCTTAATTCCAATGCACTTGTTGGGTCTGGTTTTTTAGGAATTCCTTGGCGTTCACCAAAGCATTCAACAAAACAAATATTAGGAAAATGCTTTTGAATCAATGCGTTCGTATAGTCAGTACGTTTATTTGAGTTAACAGCAACTTTAATATGGTTTTCTTGAAGTGTAGATAATACTTTATCAATGCCTTCATAGGGCTTTGTTTCTTTCATAAAATCTTGGTCATAGATTTTTAAAAACATTTGTAACCCTGCTTCTACCTTACTTGCTTCTGTATCTTCTGGCATGCTTCTACAAATTAAATCTTTGAAGCCTCTACCGATTTTCTTTTTATACGTTGCTTTATCATGGATTGGATAATTATAGGTTTCCAATACTTTATTTACACTGTTTGATAAATCACTTAAGGTATCTAGTAAAGTGCCATCCAAATCAAAAATTACTCCTTTATAGTTATTCATTGATAATATCCTCACACATTGATGAAGCCATCGTTTTCAAAATGATACAACAAGATGTTGCCCCTGCATCCAAAAAGCCTTTGCTACGTTCCCCCAAGCGAGCTGCACGACCAATCTTTGCTACTAGATTTTTCGTGTTTTCCTTACCCGCTTCAGCTCCATCTAGCAATGCTTTCAAACATTCTTTAAATGATTTCTCTTGTTTTAATGCTTCCTTATAACTTTCTGTTGCTGGGTATAATGTATCAAGCAATGTCTTGTCTCCTACTTTTGCACCTGCTAAATCCATCAGTCCTTGGATTGCGTTATTTAAAGCTTCTAACACTGCTTCTTTTGTGATTTGGTCTTGTTTTTTCAAACTTCTACTTAAGCGTGAGAACATTGTTCCATAGATAGGACCCATACTTCCACCAATATCCATTACCAATGTTCTTCCTAATACCTTTAAACTCTCTGAAAAATCCATATCTTCTTGGATTCTCTCTTTTGCCAACATAAATCCTTTATCCATGTTCACTCCATGATCCCCGTCTCCAGTCGCTCCATCTATCTCACTTAGATATGCTGCATTCTCATGGATTGCTTCTATGATCGCTAAGGTTATCTTGGCATTCTTTTGATTTGCTACATATTCCATTGGCTATCTCCTAATCTGGGTCATCCCCATTGTCTCTACCTCTTCGTCCATACACTCTTTTAACTCTTCATCTACCTTCATCATCGTCAAGGTTACCCCATTCATCTCCAATGATGTAAAGTAATTTCCTACATAGGATTTATATATCTTTATTCCTAGCTCATCTAGATTCTTAGCTACTTCATCAAAGAAGATATATTGTTCCATCACTGGTGTTGCTCCTAATCCAGATATCAACACCACCACTTCATCACCTTCCACATATGGAATATCATTTACTACCAAGCTTGTCATCTCATCAGCGATTTCTTTTGCACTCGCCAACGATTCTACGCGTATTCCCGGCTCTCCATGATGTCCAATCCCAAACTCCATTGTTCCTTCTGCGATAGAAAAGTTAGGTTTTCCATTTGCAGGAATTGTACAAGGTCCTAACCCTACTCCTACACTGCGGGTATTATCCATTGCTTTTTGAGCTGCAGCAATCACTTCCTCTAATGTTGCTCCTTGATTTGCTTTTGCTCCTCCTACTTTCCACATCAAGATTTCTCCTGCGACACCTCTTCGCTTTTGCATCTCTGTTTTTGGCGCACTTGCTACATCATCATTCGCCACTACCGTCTTCACTTCAATATCATCGTCTTCTGCCAATTCCATCGCCATCTTCACATTCATGTTATCTCCTGCATAGTTTCCATACAGGCAGGCAACACCCATCCCTTGATCTACAGCGCGGATACAATCGTAAAAAGATTTCGCTGTTGGTGAAGAGAAGATTTCTCCAACCGCTACTGCATCTACCATATTTTTTCCACAATAGCCTATAAAGGCTGGCTTATGTCCACTTCCTCCACCAGTCACAATCCCTACTTTCTTTTTATCTTTCGCAAAGTTTGAGATTACAACCCTTGGATTCTCTTCATCGATGTGAATGATATCTTTATGACATCGCTCAAAGCCTTTCAGCATATCTTCTACTACTAAACTGGGATCATTTATAATTCTTTGCATATCGTTCCTCCTATTTTGTATATTGTGCTTCTATCTCCATGATCCGTTCTACCTTTGGTGTACTTTTGCCACCAGCAAATTCACACTCTAGCCACGTATCGATAAGAAGTTGTGCATATTGTGGAGCAATCACTCTTGCTCCCATACACAATACCTGACAGTTATTACTTTTGATGCTTCTTTCCAATGAGAACATATCATGACATACCGCTGCTCGAATACCTGGAATTTTATTGGCTGTAATTGCCATGCCAATACCTGTTCCACATAAGAGAATACCACGTTCGTGACTACCATCTAAGATATTGTTACACAAGGTTTGTGCTATATCTGGATAGGATGATGGATGCTCATCATAAACACCTATATCTTTTACTTCTTCGCCTTTTTTTATAAGGTATTGTTTTATTTGTTCTTTTAATTTATATGCTGCTTCATCACAGCCGATTACAATTTTCATCTTTACCACCCACTTTCTTAAATAATAAAGAGTGAGGTATCACAACCACACTCTTTATATA
Organism: Breznakia sp. PF5-3; assembly: GCF_029504745.1. Taxonomy (GTDB): domain Bacteria; phylum Bacillota_I; class Bacilli_A; order Erysipelotrichales; family Erysipelotrichaceae; genus Breznakia. The sequence continues at coordinate 16,631 of NZ_JAQFIQ010000008.1, forward strand.
ATTTCTTATAGTTCAGTAATTGCGAAAACTACTTTAATTGGTTTTGCTTCAAAGTTCACTAACTGATATTTCACCCCGGCTGGAATAAAGAATGTATCTTCTGGTTCTAATACATAACTCTCTTCCAATTCCGATAAATTCACCGTCACTGGCCCATCAACACAATATAGTGCTGCATCTCCTGCATGTGAATCTGGATCGGAGCATCGTGGTCCATATCCTCCAGCTGGCAAGATAAATTCACCAAAGTGTCCATAATCATTACTTGTTATAAAGCGCATCAACATTGGGTGCTTTACCCCATGCACATTATTTAGTTTTTCAAAATCACGAACTGCATATACGGCTCCAGTTTCTCTTGCTTCCTTTGGATCTACTGGCCATGATCCAATATCATCTGTACATCCTTGTCGAGAAATATCTTTGATTTTATCTTTCATGTTTGGAAGATTATCATTGTTTGGTCCTTTATAGAACTTTGTTTCTTCCTCACTAGGAATAACTGCTGGAGGAATTTCTTCACTCCAAGCCTTTGGTGTAATAAAATATAGAATTCTCGCTTTTTGATCTGAGAAGTTATGACAACAATGCCATGCACCTTCTGGCATAAACAAACCTTCTCCTGTTTCCAAATAGGCAAATTGTCCATTCCCACTACGTTGAACAACTGGCCCATTCAAAATGTAATACGATTCATCTCCTGGATGAACATCCAATGGTGCAAATACACCTCCAGGTCCCAATTCATAAATACCAAGCATAAAGGTATCTGTTGTTACCATCGTAAAGGTATTATCTGATGTAAATGCATTGTTGGGTGGATAAAGAGCCGTTGAATACTCACTTTTCTTTATCAACATTGGTTTTTTATCTTCCTTTGAAAACGGGAAGTTTTCTAATATATCTACTAATTTAGCCATGTTTTATTTCTCCTTTTTACTCAGCTAATTCTACTTCTTCATTTACTGGTTTTTTCAATAACACTAATAATCCTGCACTTACTGCTCCTGCAATTAATAATGCAACAATAAACATAATGGCATTATTCAATGCGAACAATACGAACAATCCACCATGAGGTGCTCTCATTGTTAATCCAAACACGTATGATAATGCACATCCTACAGCTGAACCTGCCATCAATGATGGAATTACTTTAATTGGATCTGCAGCTGCAAACGGAATTGCAAATTCGGTAATCATTCCAAATGCTCCAGCAAACAATCCAGGTACAGCAGCACGTTCTTCACTAGTAAATTTCTTTTTTGCGATTAAACAAGCAATTGCAATTCCTAGTGGAGGTGCCATACTTCCAATGAAGTTTGCTGCCATTGGAGCAAAGTTTCCAGCTTCCATTGCTGCTAATGCAAATGCATATGCAACCTTGTTACAAGGACCACCCATATCAAATGCAAGCATACATCCTTGAACGATTCCTAGTACTACTAAATTTCCTGTACCGAGTGAATTCAACATATCTGTCAATGCTGTTGTAAGCATTGAAATAGGTTCACCAATTACATAAACCATGATTAAACCAATGGCACCAACTCCTAAAATAGGAATAATCAAAGTTGGTAATAAGGAACGTAATTGTGCAGGCAATGCAATTTTCTTCAATAGATTTACAATATACCCTGCAACAATCCCCGCAATAAGCCCACCAAGGAAACCTGATCCTTGTACATCAGCCAATGCTCCACCAACCATTCCTGGTGCCAACCCAGGTTTATCAGCAATTGAGTAAGCAACATATGCACCAAGTACTGGTACCATAAGTGCAAATGCTTGTTTTCCTAACCAGAAAACAGTGGATGGGAAGTTTCCATATTGTTCAACTGTATTGGGAATATCATAACCACCGATGGCAAAACCAATCGCGATCATAACACCACCAGCAATAACAAATGGCAACATGTACGATACACCTGTTAATAATGCACTTTTGATTTCATTTAATTGTTCTTTCATTTTTCTCACCTTTTTCTCTCTTTATATTTCTAATCTTCGAATATAATCTTAGGGTTTTGGATGACTGCATGAGGTGTCAATTTCTTAATCTTATCTTTGTATGCATCAAAGCGTTCTGCTTTTGAGACTCCTACATCATTAGCAAAGATAATCATATCTGCTTCTTTGATATCCTTATCTTTTAATTTGTTTTCTATACCTAACGCTCCTTGCATTTCAACCTTGCAATCATACCCTTTTTCTTTACAGATTTTTTTAATGGCTTCTGCTGCCATATATGTATGTGCAATTCCTGTCGCACAAGATGTAATTGCTACTACTTTCATAAGCTCACCTCTAATTTTCGTATTTCTGAATCATTTCCATTACTTCTTCATAACTCTTACCATGTTCTAAGATATCAATGAATTCCTCATGCGTAAGTAAACCTGCTAACTTTGCAAGTACTCGCATATAGTGATCTGCTCCTTGATCCATTGAAATAGCCAACATGAAGACATATTTTACTTCACCGCTTTCACCAAAACTGTTATATATAAACGGTTCTTTGCAACGGCAAAACCCAATTCCTGGTTTTTTAACTGCTTCACATTTCCCATGCGGTAAACCAATTAAATTTCCCATAAAAGTTGAACCAATGGCTTCACGTTCTTCTAATGAAACGATGTATTTAGCTTCATCATCAATGATTCCTGCTTCCTTAAATTTCGATGCCATAAAAGCAAACATTTCTTCTTTTGAATGAAATGGTTCATGATCCAAAACGAAGGCTTCTTTTACTAATACATCGGCTAAATTAACTTTTTCCATAATTATTTCCCGTTTTTAAATACTGTTAGAACTTCTCTTGCATACTCTCTCATAAAACGATATGCACTTTCTTGAACTTCATGCCAGTAAGCACTTCCTTGTGTTTTATCCAATTCTTCATAGATATGTTTCGCTGCTGCTTTTGCCATGTATGAGTAATAGTTAATCTTTGAACAACCAGCACTGATTGCTGCTTGTACTTGATCACTATCTACCCCACTACCACCATGCATTACAATACGTGTTTCTTTTGGCATTTTTTTACGCATTTCTTTTACTCTTTCAATATCAAGAATTGGTGGTTCTGAATAAATTCCATGGGCTGTACCAAAGCATACTGCTAATGCATCAACACCTGTATCTCTAGCAAACTCTGCTGCTTGTTCAGGATCTGTAAAGGTAATTTTAATGGATTCATTATCCCATACCGTATCATCTCCATGGGTATCATCTTCTGTTGATGTCATGATTCCAAGTTCAGCTTCAACCGTAATATCTAAAGCATGTGCAAGCTTGGTAAATGCTTTTAATTTTGCTTTGTTTTCTTCAAATGGCAATGCACTTAAATCATACATAATGGAAGAAAATCCACAGCGAATCGCACGCATTACAAAGTTATAATCACTACCATGATCCAAATGTACACAAACTGGTACTTTCGCTTTTTTTGCGTATTCTACCATCTTTGGTCCAATCTCTTCAATTGGAATTAGTGGATCGTGCACTTGTGCGTGGTCAATAATAATTGGTACATTTAAATCCTCAGCTGCACCAATAACAGCACGAAGCGTTTCAACGTTTGGCGTATTAATACAGCCAATCGCATACCCACCCTTTTCTGCTTCTTCTAAAATCTGTTTCATGTTTACTAACATAATTATTTTCCTCCTGTTGTATTATTCTATTTCCATAGCAATCTTTTTCAGGTTTGCTAATCCTTGAACTGCTAGATCTTCTCCCGTATCTGCAAACTTTCGCCATATCGCACAATTCGCATTCAACTCTTCAAAACTTGGATCAAAACTTTCTATTACACATGGTCCTTCATATCCTACTTTTTTTAGGGCAATAAAGAATTCCTTAAACGGTACTAACCCCGTTCCTGGTATCCCTCGATTACTCTCACATACATGCACATACCCTAAATACTCTTTCCCACATGTCTCTACTGCTCTTGTATAACTTGTCTCTTCTCGTATCATGTGGAAACAATCTAAATGTACTGCCATATTTCCAGTTCCTACATCTTTGCAATACTTCACTCCATCTTCTGCTGTATTGATGAAATGTGTCTCAAATCGATTTACTGGTTCCACACAAATTTTTAGCTTTGGATGTTTCTTTAAAGCATATTCTCCAACTTCTCGCATCGCTTCTACCGAATCTTTCCACTCTCGTTCCGTTTTAGGTTTTCCACTCAAACATCCCCATCCGGCATAATTTACTCCACCTAGAATATTTGAACCCAACGCTAGATTGATATCTACTAATTTCTTTAGACTATCAATTCCCTTACGACGAATTGCAGCATCTTCCGATATTAAATTCGTATCTGCTCCTAGGGTGGTTGTCGTTACTACTTCTAGATTGGTTTTTTCCAATTCTGCTTTTACCTTTTCCGTTGGAAAGGTAAATGGATGAGCGATTGCTATATCAATCGTTTCAAACCCTAATGCTTCTGCTTTTGGAATGATCCATAAGTCCTTCTCACTAAAAACTTCACTCCAGATAAACGAGTCTACTCCAAATCTAATCTTCATTTCTCTCTCCTTTCTATACAGGAAGTTTTGGTAGCGCTTCCTTTCTAATTTTATGATAAACAAAACAACCTATAAAAATCCAATCGCTTAAGTCTTTGTTTTGCACTAGGTCTAGTTCATAATTAAACTAATTGCTTTTCACCCTTTATTTATCAGCTTTTTTTAAATATCAAAAAAACAAAAAAGAAGCAGCTCGTTGCAAAAAAATATTTTTTAAACAATAATGTTGTTTCGTTTTTTTGATTAATCTTAGTAAATCTGTCTTTTCGATTGTCCAAACATGATTTCTTTACTATAATAGATTTAGACGTTTAAAAAGAAGTAAAAAGCAATACCTTTATTTCAATGAATTACTTCTATTTAAGGTTTATCATTATGCTACTGATAATAAGGTTATCGCTTTCTTATTTGGCAGTATCATCATAAGCTTAACCCTGTCAAATTATTAAAAAGGGCGTATCGCTTTAAAGGAGAGTATGCATGTTTCGTAACACAGAAAAAAAAGACCTTCCCATGATTCACACTTTGTGGAAAGATATCTTTCAAGACCAAGATGACTATCTTGATTATTATTTTAAACATAAATATAATACGGATTTTTCTTATTTGATTGAGGAAAATGATACCATTGTATCCAGTTTACAAGTTCATCCATATACCTATCGGTTGATGGATGAAAACTTACGATTTGGTTATTTTCATGCCATTATGACAAACAAAGAACAACGTAATCAAGGGTTAATGAAAGAACTATTAGGATGTACCTTTCGTGATCTTTACAATAAAGAAATTATCTTAGGAGGGTTGGTTCCTTCTTCTACTTCTTTATTTTCATTATATGAAAAGTATGGATTTGTTTCTTGCTTTTCAACTTGGGAAAAATATTATAAAAAACAACCAACGACGAAGGTTGTTTCTTTACACGTATATGAAGATTCTATGTTTGATGATATATATACGTATTATGAAATAATGATGAAGCCATCTTCTAATCTTCTTTGTAAGACGAAAGACGATTTTAAAATTATGGTTGATGAACACCTTCTTAACGGTGGTGTCATCCATTATGGATTGGATATAGACAATGTTTGTGGAATTGTTTTTATCGATACTAAAAAAGAACTTCATGTTCGTGAAATGTTTGTATCTACTACTTTATATATTCCCCTGTTAAATGCTGTATTGCAGCACTATGCACTTACTAAAATCTTAGTAAAAAGTGCACTTCCAACTATGGATAGTATACAAAAAGCGTATGGTATGGCTAGAATTTTAAATGTTTATGAAGTTCTTTCTATGCTTGCTAGAAAAAATCTTGAATTAAAACTAACCTTATCCATCCAAGATGATTACCTTTATCAAAATACAGGGGTCTTCTCTCTTTGTGATGGAGATTGCGAAAAAATTTCAAATAGTACAAATGAAGATACCATAAGCATTGGTGAATTAACCAAACGCTTATTGCTTGGAGGTAATTTAAAAGATATCAACATCGTCTCAAGCATTCCTTACATGGGAATGTTAATGGACTAATTTCATAATTAAAAAAATTATTCTTAGTGAATAATTTTTTTATACTTCTCTTAAAACAATACCACTATCATCTACTGCTTTTAAGATACTAGTTATACTTTTCGCATCACGTATAGAAGCTACGCGTTCATGATCATCAATCAATTCATAAAACTGTGAGAAGAAACTATAAATTTCACCCTGAGTTTCAAAGTCGATAGCAATAACAAACACAATATCCACCTTATCATCTTCCGTCCAATTTATAGGACGCTCCAATTTAATTACTGCAACACCACTCTTTATCACATGAGTTCGATATCCATGGGGAATCGCTATGCCATTTCCAATGGACGTAGGTGTTATATTCTCACGTTGCAGAATCTTTTCTTCAAAGCCTTCACTTACAAAACCTTGTTCCATCAAAAGCTTACATCCTTTTTCAATTACATCTTCTTTTCGTTTTGCATTATATTTAGGAATAATCAAAGACTCTGAGAATAAATGATAATCTTTCACAATAATCTCTTGCTTTTCCGCTTGAATTTCTTTTACTCGCTTTTCAATCAAAGCAAAATCTGGTGTTCCTACACGTCTTGATATTTTCAAAACATTATCAAAAGGAACAGGGGTTGTCGTAATGATTAAATCATACTTTTCAGGATTTACTTCATTGATATTTTCACTATATACAACTTTCGATATATTGATATTATCAATACTACGTTTAATTTTATTCTCAATGTATTTAGAGGTATTATAATCGTATGATGTAATTAATAACGTTTTTAAATCATAGATGGTATCTTCCATTGCATTATCAATTAACATTACAAAATAAGCAATGTCATTTTCGGTAAATTTCACATTTAGTTTGTTTTCAATTGGTAAAATATTTGCTAATACAATTCCATATAAACTAGGTAATTGTTTTTTTATATCACGACGGAAATAATTTCCTGTAATCATCTGATAGCTTTGTTGCATTTTCTTTTTTTGAAAAAAGAGACCGATATCACTGATTAAACCTTCATTGATAAATAGTGTTTTATTTGCAATGATGTTTTTTAATCGTTCTACAAACTGACGAGCAATTTCATCATAATATTCTTCTTTGATAAGACTGGTAGCTACATCATAAGAACCATGCAATACAAATTGAGCAGCCATACAACGAACTTCGATTGATAAATATGCTTGGACATCATCAATAGCGATATCAAATAGCTTTTTTGCAGCAGTATAATCGCGGTTGGTGATTTTACAATTATTTAAAATGTTTTTTTCTAAAATGATATTTCCATCTTTCACCCGCATCAAAGAGACACTGATATATTCTAATAATTGAACAAAAGAAACATCATCATAGACAAAATCGGTATCTTTTTCTACTTGTTGGAGTAATTTTTGAATTTCGATAATATCCACTTTGGGATATACTTCTTTAAAGTAATTGTAATTTCGTTGGTCTATTCGATAATCTAAGATTTCATCAGGTCGTAAATATTTTAGTTGTATATCTTCTAAACGAACACTGTTGTTGTACATCATCGCTTGGCGAATATGAAACTCACCACCTTCAATACATACACCTTTATTTCTTACTTTGATAATTTTTAAATCAAAGTACTGTAACCATTTTTCAATTACTTCTAAATCTCGAAGAATGATATTTCTACCCACTCCAAGGTCATCCGCAAAAATTTGAATTGTATAATTGGAGTTGTGTTTAAATAAAATATCTAAGATATAATTTTTTCGATATGCGAAAGAATACGACTTATCATGATTCTGATTGATGAGTTCTGATAGCTTTTGTTTTTCAAATACTTCCCCTTCGATCCAAAACCCTTTTCCTGGAACCGAGTTTAAAACTGCTCCACTTGTTTGAATCGTTTTTCGTACATAATCCATATTGTGTTTTATACTACTTATCGACATTCCAATCTCTGTAGCAATCATCTTTGAAGTGATTGGTTGATCACTTTTTAATAAAACACGAATGGTCTTTTCTGTTAATACATCAATCATGCGTTCCTCCACAAAATTAAAAAAGATAGTGTTTTCCCTATCCCTTCTATTACAACCGTTTACATTTACATTCTACCATATTACAATACTAGTAGTAAAAAACTATTAAGGAGAAACTATGGTAAATTTTGATAAAGAAACAAATCGTGTACATACAAACGCGATTAAATGGGATAATCGTAAAGAAGTATTTGGTAAAGAAGATGTTCTTCCTTTATGGGTTGCTGACATGGATTTTGAAACACCAAAAGAAGTGATAGAAGCAATGCAAAAACGAATTCAACATGGCATCTTTGGTTACACAGATATTCCTGATAAACTATATGATGCTGTCATCGATTGGAACTGGAAACGTCATGAATGGAAAATAGAAAAAGCGAACATTGTTTTTAATAACAATGTCCTTTCTTCCATTAATGCACTGTTGCGTATTTTAAGTAAAGAAGGAGATGGCATCTTAATGCTTACACCTGTATACTTTCCTTTCTTTAATATTGTGAATATGTTGAAACGAGTGCCTATCTATTCAGAAATGAAAGTTGTTGATGATCGTTATGCAATAGATTTTGATGATTTAGAAAAACAAATCATTGAACAAAAACCAAAAGTTTTGTTATTCTGTAACCCTCACAATCCTGGAGGTAGAGTTTGGAATCAAGAAGAATTAAAAAAGGTTATCGAACTTTGTGAACGTTATCATATTGAAATCATCTCTGATGATATTCATAAAGATATCGTTTTCCCTTATATTACCTATACGCCAATGATAAATATGACAACGACGTATAAAGAACATATCTTTACAATTACAGCACCAACAAAAATCTTCAATATTGCAGGTATAAAAGCAGCTTATACCATTTTCTATAATGATAATATGAAGAAACGTTTTACTTTAGAAACTAAAAAGATGAATTATTCATCTTTAAATATTCTAGCAATTGAAGCTACCCTCGCTGCTTATACTAAGTGTGCTTATTGGGTTGATGAGCTTTGTGACTATTTACAAGAAGGCTATCAAATTATTAGAGATGGATTAAAGAACACTAAGTTCCACTGTTTAGAAAGTGAAGGAACTTTCCTTGTTTGGATTGACTATCGTAAGTTTAACTTATCTTCTGATGAAATGGAAAAACGATTAATTAATGCTGGTTTAGGAATCCAAATGGGAAAACAATTTGGCGAAGCTGGAACACCTTTCTTTAGATTGAACATTGGTACTCAACATGATAACTTGCATAAAGCTGTTAAGCTTTTAAAAGAAGTAGATAGAGCCGTAACGAAATAGATTAATCAGATGATTAACTATAAGAGTTACAGCTCTTTTTTTATATTTTAGGTGTATTAAAAATCGTGATACGAATATCACAGGATTGCTTTCGTATTACAGTTCCTTTTTTACATATGTGACATAGCTTAAGTCTAAACTTCCTGTTAATGTAATTGGACCAAACTCACAAGGTATAAATAATGTTTCACCACCCTTGATTGCAATATCATTAACCTTTCCTTCTCCACCTAAACAAGTTAAGAAATAGAATTCATCACGTTCATAATTACCTTTTGTTTCTATTTCAATATGTCCAGCACTATAAACCCCTGGTTCATCGTGGAAGGATGTAAGGATGCAACAATCTTTTTCAATCTTATTCAAATCAACTAAACCAATTTTATCATTGGGTATATTTACACACTCAAACACTTTCTGAACGTGTAAATCTCTTGGTTGGTTTGTTGTTTCATCAATTCGATCATAATCATAAAGACGATATGTAAGATCTGCATTCTGTGAAAATTCAATTAAAACAAATCCACCCCCAAAAGCATGCAATGTACCATATGGTACATCAACAAATTCACCAGCTTTGATTGGAATATATCGCAATAAATTATCCCAGTCTCCTTCGTTTACTTTCTCAATAAACTCCTCTCTGGTTTTCGCATAATGACCAAGTTCCATTGTTCCTTCACCTTCAATGAAATACACTCCATCTGGTTTTCCTAAACGATGATCGTGTTTTAAAGCATATTCATCATTGGGATGAACTTGTACAGACATTGGAATAATTGGATTGGCCATTGCAACACGAACAGGCATCTCTTTTGTATCACTACCAAACAAATCTTTATGATTATGATAAAAAGCAGATAGTTTCTCATTGGTCTCAAGAACATCACAGTCTAAATGATTTGGCATCGCAATAACATTATAGCATTCACCAATATTTTTTAAATCCGTTTTATAACCATAACGTTTTATTAATTCCTGACCTCCCCAAATACGTTCATTGAACACTGGTAAAATATGATATATTTTTTTCATGACTAAACCTCCTCTTATCTTCAGTATAAACAACCTGTTTATGAAGACAATATATATAACCATAAACAATACACAAAATTAATCGCTATTTTATTAATCTGTCACTTAGCAAATGAAAATCAGAATAAATATGATCATTTGCGCACTTTTGAGCATTTTGTATTATACTAAGTATAGAGGTGATCATATGAAATTATCCAAGCGACATCATCAAATCATGGAACTACTTTATTCACAAAAATATACAACTGTTAGTGAACTAGTAACATACTTAAATGTATCAAGTGCAACGATTCGTCGAGATCTAGTATCTTTAGAAAAAGAAGGTTTTTTGCTTCGTGAACATGGTGGAGCAAAAATAAAAGATCTTAATCACTCACAAAGTGCTGACTTTGAATTGCCAATTAAAAAGAAAATAGATATTCACAAACAAGAAAAAATAAACATCGCCCGTTATGTAGCAACCATTCTTAATGATGGTGATTGCATCTATTTGGACAGTGGCTCTACTCCTGCGTATATCTATGATTATATACGTCATAAAAATATTACGATTGTAACAAACAATTTATTTCTTTTAGATAAAATCAAAGAGAAAGATAAGGCATCAGTAATCTTTGGAGCTGGAACTTATGACTTTGCCCACCACACATTGAATGGAACATTATATTTAGATATTATCAAACAGTTTCAATTTAGCCATGCATTCATTGGCTGCAGTGGATTTAACATTGAGAACCTTCACTGCACTTGTACTTCTTTACAATCGTCAAGTTATAAAAATCATGCTATGCAACAAAGTAAACAAACTTTTTTAGTAGCTGATGCCAGTAAAAAAGAGGAAGAAGGAATTATTTGTTTTGCATTGTCTTCTGCGTTTACAAAAATTCTTACAACCCCATTCCATTCTGAACATCTTCCAAAAAATGTATATTTCTGTTCATAAAGAAAAAATCGCTTCATAGGAAGCGATCTCTTCTTTACTTATTCAATCTTTTTCTAGCTCTCAGTAAGATGATACTCATAAGTGATCCTACTGCTGCAATAAAGAATACATTTTTATTTGTTGAATCTCCTGCTTTCACAGAAGCTTGTATTTCCGAAGCCTTGTTTGGCGTCTTATTTGTTGTGTTTCCATCTTTTGGATTTTCATTTCCTGGATTTGAAGGTATTTCAAGTTTTTCTTCCCATTTTGCATATAACGTAAATGAACTTTTTACTGGACTATTGAAGTCATATGCTATTGTACATTGTTCATCTGTATACCATCCTTCAAATATATATCCTTCTTTAGTTGGTTCATTTGGTATCGTCACGAAACCTTCATCATATAACGTTTGACTCGCTACTTGACTTCCATCAAAGGTTTGGAAATTCACTGTATGTGCAATCAGTGTAAATCTTGATACAGCAGGAATGATTTCCCAAGTTTGGGTATTACCACTCATTCCAAAAACCATAAATGATCCATCTGCTAAGGCAATTACATCAACTAACATACCTATTTCTGCACTCATTGCTATTCTTTTACCATTTCCATTTGTATCAAATTGAATAACACAAGGTTCTGACAAACCACTTATCGAATTATATGCTGTTCCAACTGAAACAACAGTTCCATCTGGTAATGCTTTTGTTGCATAAAATAGTCCATTGCTTAAATCCATTTGTGGATTTAATAGAAGTGATCCTTCATCACTTAATCGAACGACAACTCCTGTTTCTACTCCATTTATTTCTGCTGTTCCTGAAGCAAGGAAAGATCCATCATCCTGTGCCATAACATGATAAAAGTACACCCTTTCATAATTTGTAACATTTGATGGCTTTTCAAAAACACTAACACTTTCATCTGGTTTTATTTTTACTGCAATCTGTTGCGCTTCTTCATTTATTCTTCCTTCACCTACTGCAACCACATTTCCATTTGCATCTTTAGTAAGCTTCATAAATTCACCATTTGTAATTTCTGCAGGTGTTGGAATGACTTTTCCTTGGCCATCCGCACTAAATTTCACAATCAATGGTATGCTATTAGAATCACGTTGTCCAACAGCAATAAAAGATCCATCTGCTAAAGCACAAACATCGCTAAAATGACCTCCATCCATAACCAATTCTGGTAGATTTAATAACTGACTTGTACCATCCGTATTAAATTTCACAACCACTGGTTGTTTTTTATCATTTGTAAACGTTCCGATTCCTGCAACAATAACAGATCCATCATTCAATACATCTCCATACACATAGTTTACTCTTTTCAACTCTTGCGATGCCGGTGCTGCTAGCACTTCTACATTACCAGCACTATCAATCTTAGCTGCAAGACCTTTGGTCACTTCATTTCCTCCTAGCCCAAAAATCATATAAGAATTATCAGCTAAAGGAATAACAGAATGAGCTTCTCCACTACTGATTACTTCTGGTAATGTAATTCTTGTTGCTGTTTGTGTTTGCGGGTCAAACACACTTACTAAAACATCATTACTTAAATATCCAACACTCACGACCTTTCCATTTGGTAATTGTGCTGCATTTACATAAACTCCTTCATCATCTGATGCAAGACCATCAGCAATAGGGAAAACCTCTTCATTTCCATAATTATAAGCATTTATATTTTTTTGTGCATATGCAGTAAACACTGCAAAACAAAGACACATCACAATGCATAGTGCCTTCCATTTTAAATTTTTCATTATACCGCCCTTCTGCTTCAACCCTCCAAAATGGTTAATTTGAAGCTATACAAATAAAAATATTCTCCCCAAAGTTAGAGTATCTAAAAAAAGGAACCCTTTCTTCAAAGAAAATATTTACAGCATAACATTATAACAAAACAACTAAAATTGCAAGCATTTATATTATTTTTTATAATTATAAAACATGAAAGTTTATATTCCTTCATTTACACTCGCATCTTTGATTTCTTTATTTAAGAAATAAGAGATAACCGTACGAATAATAACGGTTGCTGCTAATAAGGCAATATCAGTAAGGGTTGGACTTACAATCGTTTCAATGATATCAGCAGCAATTAAGATTTCTAAACTTAATAAAATATAAGAAGCCAATTGATTTTTTATCTTTGTTGTTTCAATAAATTCTTGTTTTCGATTGTTTGTAGTAAATCTTGATATAATAAAATCTTTTGCACTACAAAGCACTCCATAAGTAAGTACAATTACTGAGAAAATATCAATGATTGTTGCTAAGGTATCTAAAACTGGTGCTATTCTATCCATCATTTCTACTTCCTCCTTGTACATATATTGTATAACAAAGAAATATTATATGCATTTATAAGGCATATGAAAACAGACATCCTTTGAGGATGTCTATTTTTTAACGATATAGTGACGCTTTATCTGTGGCATTAAATAAGTCTATTTTATTTCCAACAACACAACGACACGCTTTTATACTCTCTGGATAAATTTCTAAAGGTTCTCTATATCCAGGATTGGCATTTAATACTTCTCTACATTTTTCATAGAATGCTACTTTAATATCACTTGATATATTAATTTTTGATATTCCAATTTTTACTGCTTCTGCAATTTCTTCATCTTTGTTTGAAGAACCACCATGAAGTACTAATGGAATCTCAACTTTATCTTTTATCTTTTGTAAGATATCTAAGCGTAATTCTGGTTTCATATCTTTTGGATAAATACCATGAGCCGTACCAATTGCAACAGCAAGGGTGTCAACGCCTGTCTTTTCCACAAAATCTACAGCTTGTTCTGGATCTGTATAAATTACATCCTTTGTTCCGCCTTCAATTGAGTTTCCAGTTACTCCGATTGTTCCTAATTCTGCTTCAACAGAAACATTTTTAGGATGCGCAAGGGCAACTACTTGTTTTGTAATTTCCACATTTGCATCATAAGGCATTTTTGAAGCATCAATCATTACAGATGTAAAGCCAGCCTGAATTGCTCTTTTCACAATATCAATATTATCGCCATGATCCAAATGAATCACAACGGGAATACTTGCTTTCTTTGCTTCATAAATCATACTTTCAATTAAGCTTTCTTCCACAAACTTTAATTCATCTGGTGACAATTCTAATATTACTGGTGCATTTTTTGCGATTGACTCTTGCATAACTGCTTTCAATAATTGATCACTTCCAATATTAAATGCAGGAACAGCAAAGCCATTTTTATTTGCTACTTCTAATAAATCTTTCATATTCATTAACATAGTTCATATCCTTCTTTCTATAATGATTTTCCACTTGATTTTGATAATTGAATATAATGTCTCACAAGTTGTTGACTATCTTTTTCTACCTGATGCATCATAACCCAATAATTGATATCTGGATCTTTTTCTAAATGCTTTTTTATACTTGCTACATTGGCATTCATAAAATCACAACCAACATTGATTTTATTAATCCCATATGCAACACATTGTTTTATATTTTCATCACCTGAACCTGAACCACCATGTAATACGAGTGGCATCTTTGTTGCTTCTTTTATTTCTTTTAAGCGATTAAAGTCAAATTCTGGTACATATCCTTCTGGATAATTTCCGTGTGATGTTCCAATGGAAATTGCCAATGCATCAATGCCTGTTTCATAAGCAAAACGCTTTGCTTCTGCTACATCTGTTAGCATTGATTCCTTCGTGAATTTTCCACCTTCACTACCACCCATACAACCAATTTCTCCTTCTACACTGACATCGTAAGCCTTCGCAAAATCAACAATCTCTTTTGTCATCTTGATATTGCCTTCAAGGTCAAAACGTGAAGCATCTACCATAACGGAAGAATAGCCATCAACAATTGCTTTTTTCAATAAGCCTATTTCTTCTCCATGGTCAAAGTTTAATGCTACCTCAACACTTGCACGCTGTGCCAATTCACGAACGATTGGTGCGATCAATGCACTGTCGCAATGTTCGACCATGTGTTCTTGAACAATGTTTACGATGATTGGTGCCCGCTCTTGTTGAGCAGCATCAATGACAGCTCTTGCTGTTTCAATATTAAAGCAATTGATTGCCATAACTGCATAATTTTCTTTGTTTGCTCTTTCAAGCATTCCTTTCATTGAAACATACATAATTTTTCTCCCACTAGCCTGTAATTACTACGTCTGATAAATCTACTTCTTCTTCCTCTTCTTCAATAACTACTTGCTCTACAGCTTCTTTTTTTGTAATTACTAAGATTATTGCTGTAAGCAATGTTCCTGCTCCTAAGGCAATTAAGAAACCAATTGGATTTTCCATTGCTGGTACGATAAACATTCCCCCACTTGGAACTGGTGAACCAACTCCTAATGTCATGATCAATGCTCCTCCTAATGCTCCACCAGCTGTACAAGCACCAATTACTCTAAGCGGATCATTTGCTGCAATTGGAATAACTCCTTCAGTAATCATACAAACTCCCATTGGGAAAGCAATTTTAATATTATCTGCTTCTTGCTTCGTATATTTTTTACGATTTATAATCCATGCTAATGTAACTCCGAATGGAGGAATCATTGATGCACATATCTTACATGCTTCAGGTCCATAGATTCCTTCTAATAATAATCCATCTGCAAATAAAGAAGCTACTTTGTTTACTGGACCTCCAAAATCAAAGGCTGCCATACCACCCATAACAGCACCAAAGATAAAGCTTGATCCACCTTGTAATCCTTGTAATGTTTCTGTTAACCAATCTGATAACCAAACAATTGGTACTCCTAATACGAAGAACATCAACAATCCAATGATTGTCGTTGATACCATAGGTAAGATCATCATTGGCATTAAACCTTCTGCCCATTTTGGTACTTTAATTGTATTTTTCATCCAGTTTAAGAAGAACCCTATTAGATATCCTCCTAACATTCCCCCTAAGAATCCTGCTCCAATCGAATTTGCAATAAGTCCCATAAATAACCCTGGTGCAATTCCTGGTCGATCGGCGATTGAATATGCTATTCCCGCTGCCATTACAGGAGCGATTAATCCCATTCCTAATACACCTAATGATACAAGTGCATCTGGTACACTGTATGCAGCTTTATAATCACTAATTACTTGTCCATCTGTAAGATTTCCAATAGCAATTAAAAGCCCTGCTGTTACAACAAGTGGCAACATATATGATATTGCCGTAAGTGCATGTTTTTTCAATTGTAAGTTTTTCATTTTACTTTCCTCTCTTATAAACCTAGTTCCTTTTGAATTTTTGTAAGTAACGCTTTTGGTGATTTAATCACAATATGAGTAGGTACTTCAACAACCTTTTTCCCAGCAAAACGTTCCTTTCCTCCTACTTTGATATCCGCAGCGATGATAACTACATCCGCTTGTTCGATATCTTCTTTTGTCAGTTCATCTTCTGTACCGATTGTCCCTTGTGTTTCAACATGTACATCATGACCCAATGCTTCTGCCGCACGCATCAGTTTTTCTTTTGCAATATATGTATGCGCAATTCCTGATGTACAAGCTGCAATCCCAACGATTTTCATATTTGTCCTCCTTAAACTCTTAACACGTCTTAATTTATCACTTATTTTTTTCTTCTAAAAACATGTTCAGTAATTTTAATCTGGTAATTTTTTTTACACGGCTGTGAAAATTTCCCTTAATTCACTAACTTCCTGCATCTTATTTAATTTTTCTACCGCTTCATCATTTCCTAATTTGGTAGCTATTTCTGCTAGTAATTTCATATGGTTTTTCGCATACTCATGATCATTACTAACAGCAAATAAAAAGACTAACTTCACACCTTTTCCATCCAGTGTTTCCCACTCAATTTCATCATTCAACTTTCCAATTGCAATCCCTACTTGAGTTACAGAATCACTCTTTCCATGAGGAATTGCAATATAGTTTCCAATCCCCGTTATTCCTTGTGCTTCTCGCTCATAAATATCCTTTATAAAAGCTCCAACATCATTAATATATCCTGCATCATGTAACTTATCTGCTAATGCCTTAATGGTTTCTTTCTTGTTTTTTGTATTCATTGATAAATCAATAATTCTTTCATCTATTGCATCGATAACCTTCATCTCACGCCTTCTCCTATCGTATTAAATATCTATATAAATCTAAATTTGTTCGCATATTTTTAAGTTTCTGAAGTTTCTCATTACTTTCTACTAATGAAACATATTCTTTATAAAATGCTTGTGCTTGTTTGCTTTCTTCTTTGCTTATCATCCGCATCGCTAAAAGAAAAACAATATCGACTTCTTCACGATCCCAAACAATTGGTTTATCTAATATTGCAATTGCTACCTTTGGTTCATTCACATAAAATTGATTTCCATGCGGTAATGCTATTCCATTTCCAATTTCAGTTGTTGTTGCTTGTTCTCGATCCAATACACTATTTCCAAACTCTTGTGTAACAAAGCCTTTCTTTGTCATTCTTTTTGACATAATTTTTAATAATTCATCTTTATTCTTACAAGCTAAATTTTTAAAAATCAAATCAGGATCAAACAATTGATGACAAATTGGATTAAAAATAGTTGTCTCCATATCTGAAGTCAATGATAAATCTTTAATCTTTTTAGCCAAATCATGAATCCAATCTTCATTTAGAAATTCGGTTATATATAACATTCTTCGATCTTTTATAGAAAGATCAACTAAGCTTACAATGATTCTATAATCATCATATCGTTTAATATCAAAATCATGGGACCCTGTAACTTTTACTTCATTTATTTCAGGATACATCTTTTGAATTTTTTGAATCATAAATTGTGTAGTACTGTTTGTTTGATTAGAAATAATCAACAATTTATATTGTTGTTCTTTACGATCTAATGCTGCTTGAATATACAAACAAATAAAGCCAAGTTCATCTTCTGTAATCTTAAAGTTAAAGTATTTTTCAAACAATACACTCGTACTCCACATCTGACGAAAAAGATGTTTGTACTCTTTTTTTATAAAATATATTAATGAATTTGATGATGGCTTTCCATATTCCATACGAAAGATTGTAGAACGTAAGTGATTCAATAAACTATTTCTTAAAACACTATCATCTTGTAAATCTGTCGATAAAATTTGCGAAGCCATATCGATTAATTCATTTGTGAAAGCAATTAACTTTGCATCATATCGTTTTAAAATTTCACGATTTTCAAAATCTACTTCCTCTCCTAAAAATCTTGAACACAGGATTTGTATGACAAGAAAATGAATTTCTTCTCTTGAAAATTTTAATTTAAAAGCTTTTTCAATTTTTTCAAAAATAGCTTTCGCAAATGTATATTCATGATATTGTTCAAGGGTTTTATAATCTTTTGTATCTATTTTAAAAGTACCCTTATTACAACGATGGATAGCCATACAGTAATATACTAGAATTTCATAAAACGATTCATCGCTAAATTCAAACTTCCATTCGTTTTCAACATCCAGCATAATCTTTTTCACAGCATCAATATGAATTCCTGGTAAGATATCCATGATATTTTTTTCAATTGCTTTGGTTTGTGAACTGCGCATGATAATTCGTTTCAACACATTGCGATAATTGGACTCATTGAAAATAATGATGATACCATCATTACGGGTATTTTTTAATTTCACATGATGTTCATTCAAATATTTTTCACAATCCTTTAAAATCTTTAAAATGGTTGGCGTACTAAGATATAAATGATTTGCAAGTTTCATTGTCGTAATAATTTCTTTTTTACGATGTTTAAATATATAACTTAAAACATCATACATCCGTTCATCTTCATCTTGAATTGTTAAGAGTTCATCGTTGTTATAAATGATTTGACGGATTCTTCCACGTTGCGCTTCATCTACTTCAAGCCAATTTCCAATCCTAGGTTTTTTTAAAATTATTCCTAGTTGATTATCTTCTAGATATTCATTGATTTCACTTATCTTTGTACGTGTTGTCTTTTCCGATATTTTTACCTGTTCAGCAATATCTTTGGTTGTGACGAGTTCATTTTCCAATAAACATTCTAAAATTTTCGTGAAGTAATAATTTCGCTTTTCTACTTTCATATTTCCTCCTATACTAAACAATACCAACTTTCCCATCTTTTAAAAAAAACTTTTGGACACTTTAATGTGGTAATTTTATATTAACTTAAATAAAAATTACCACATTAAACTATAAAAAAAATACTTACACAAATTTTTTTCAAGTGCTATAATCAACTCCTAGGCAGTACCATTTATGAGAAGGCCTCTCGTAATGGTGCTGCTTTTTTTAGGAGGTTAATTATGAATCATTATTTAGAAAAAGAGCGAATTGGAAAATTGATGTTGAAATTTTCAATTCCATGTATTATGGCTTTATTAGTATCTTCCCTATACAACATTGTAGATCAAATATTCATTGGTCAAGGGATTGGGTATTTAGGAAATGGAGCAACGAATGTAGTCTTTCCTATCACGATTATCGCTTTAGCAATTGCTTTGATGATTGGATATGGATGTGCAGCATTCTTAAGTATTTGTCAGGGGCGAAAGAATAGTGATAAAGCACACATCAGTGTAGGAAATGCAATTATTATCACCATTGGAATCGGCCTTATTGTAACAATTTTATTTTTTATTTTTAAAGAACAGCTTTTATCTGCATTTGGAGCTACCAAAAACAATATTGATTATGCTCGTGAATATTATATCTATATTGTTCTTGGAATTCCTTTTTTCATGTTTGGTAATTTCATGTGCTCAATTATAAGAGCCGATGGAAATCCACGCTATTCCATGATGATTACCTTGCTTGGTGCCATCATTAATATCATTTTAGATCCCCTTGCTATTTTTGTTTTTGGATGGGGGATGAAAGGTGCTGCCTTAGCTACTATCAGTGGTCAAATTGTAACTGCTATTTTGGGTTTCCATTATTTACGTAATGCAAAATCTTTCCATTTAGAAAAAAGGAGTTTTCAATTATCTATTTCAACAATAAAATCCTTTTTACCATTAGGAATGAGTAGTTTTCTAACACAAGTATCCATTGTTATCATTATGATTGTTATGAATAATACACTAATTACTTTTGGAACACAATCTCCATATGGGGCTGATATTCCCTTAACTGTGATGGGAATCGTTATGAAAGTATTTCAGATTGTAATATCCATTGTTGTTGGAATTGCAGCTGGATCACAACCTATCATTGGTTATAACTATGGAGCTGGTCGCTTTGACCGTGTAAAAGAAATATTTAAAACGATGATGATTGCTCAATTCATTGTTGGATTTATAGCTATGATATTATTTGAAATATTTCCTAATAACATTATTCAAATATTTGGTAGTGAAAGTGCATTATATAATGAATTCGCTGTTATATCTTTTCGTATTTATCTATCCACAATTATTTTATGTTGTATTCAAAAATCAATAAGTATCTTCCTTCAATCTTTAGGTAAACCTTTTTTATCTACTGGATTATCCTTATTGAAAGATTTTATTTTAGGTGTTCCTCTCGTTTTGTTTTTACCAATGAAGTTTGGCTTAACAGGTATTTTATATTCAGCACCAATTGCTGATATCATTTCCTTTCTTGCTGCTATTTTATGTGTTTTGTATACTTTTAAAAAGATGGATTCTAAAGAAAAACAAAATAGTTATATATTGAATTATGCCAAATAGAACAAATTCAATTCATTCTATTTTTACTTATAAAGGATATGTTAGAAAGCATATCTTTTTTATTAAAAAAAGAGGATTTAATCCTCTTCTACATAAACTATTTTTAATCTTCTTTGATTTCCTTCTCCTTCAGATACGGTTGCCACATGTGGCATTGTCGTCAAATGATTATGAATTGCTTTACGTTCATCATTTGGCATTGGATCCAAAAGAGCATCGGTTTTTGAATAAACAACGGTTTTTGCAACTCTTGTTGCAATTCCAATAACTTTTTTATATCGTTCATCTTTATATCCATTAATATCAATTAAACATGAAACACGTTTTTTGAAATGACTTGATACAGCAGCTTTTAAAACATTGTTCATCGCTTGTAATGTTTGTCCTGCTTTTCCAATTAAAATAGCATTATTAGATGCATTAAGATTAATTTTATAAAAATTATCTTGTTCTTCAATCATCATTTCAATATCCATTTCGATATTTTCAAAGTATTGTTGTAAATAATCATAAATATAATCTTTTATATCTGCTTTTGTATATGCTTCAATTGTTACTTCTTTACCAACACCTAAAAATCCTGCTTTTTCTTCAATTACGGTATATGTTATATCTTCTGTCGTAACATTTTTTTCAGCAGCGATAGATGCTAGAATTTCATCAACATTTTTTCCTGTATATTGTTTCATAGAATTGCTCCTACATATCTTTAATAAAGAATTTTTGAATAACAATATTTTGAATAATTCTAGTAAAAGCAGATACTAACCAGTAAAATGACATCCCCAAAGGCCAGTTAATGGCAAAGATTACAATCATCCCTACTGACATATACATCATCATATTCATAGAACCTTGCATTCCACCTTTTTTATCTTTTGGATTTGCATAATCTTTGGTTTTGATATTACTATTTTCTTTACGTTTTTTAGCAAGATATTGAGGTAATTTAAGTGATACAAATTGGAATATAACCATAAGAGCAAAGATAATAATAATTGCAATTTGTCCTTTTGTAATTCCTTGCATTGGTGTTGTTGTTAAGTCAACACCCATAAATTCACCTTTATAAACTGAATCAGCTCTCATTACTGCTTGATAAACAGCAAGAATAACTGGTAATTGAATAAACATTGTCACCAATGATCCCATTGGATTTATATCATGTTTCTTATATAAGTTTTGTAATTCTTGTGCTTGACGCATTTTTGATGCTTGATCTGTTTTTCCTTCATACTTCGCTTGAATACGTTGTTGTTCTGGTTGAATCATTTGCATCTTTTGCGTTGCAACTTGTTGTTTGATTGACATTGCTGCTGTTACAAGGTTAATTAATATTGTAACAATAATAATTCCCCATCCAGCATCCAAATACTTAGCAACTAAGTTAATAAGTTGTGCTACTGGCCAAACAATTATATTAAACCATCCCTCGCTAATACTATCCATATATGGTGTATCAAGATAGATAAGTTTACTTGGATCAATCGTTCCATCTGAATTCCTTACACTTGTACACGCTGATACAAATACAAGAAGAAAAACAGCAAACAATAATATTTTTTTATTGTCCTTTAAAAATTTATTAATTTTCTTCATTTTTTTTCCTCATTTCTAAAAAAAGCTTACCCATTCATTTTAACTTGTTTATACAATCTTTCCAAGTTCTTTTTATTGTTTTTATAGTTATTCTTTAAAAAATCTTCTTTCACTAAGATAATTGAATCAAAATTCTCATCAAAATCATATATTTCTGATATCATCATTCGTATTTGACGCTTTACTTTATTACGAATAACTGCATTTCCAATTTTCTTTTTTACCGTTATTCCCACTCTAGGAATAGCTTCTTTTTTTTCATTTACATACAAAACAATACCATTACCTGGATAATACTTTCTTCCTTTAATAATAGTTGTAAATTCGTCTGCCTTTTTAATTCGGTATTTCTTTTTCATAAAGAACCTCTCTTAAAATAAAAATATCTCATTACGAGATATTTTTAAGCCGATAAAACTTTTCTACCTTTGCTACGTCTTCTAGCTAATACGTTACGTCCTCCAGGTGTTTTCATACGAGCTCTAAACCCGTGAGTCTTTTGATGTTTTCTTTTACATGGTTGATATGTTCTTTTCACAAGAGACACCTCCAATTCTTTCTTTTTTCTACTTTTTACATAAAATCAACATTGCCTTATGATTATACCTTAATTTGTATTCATAAGTCAATATAAATATAGATTTTAAAAACCGTGAATTTAAAATAATTTTTGATGATTAAGATATAAAAATATATAAAATAGCTATCATGAAAAAATATTTTCCATATTTTTTTTCCTAGGGTTTTCCACATTGTGTGGAAAGTGTTGAAATGTTTCATAACGCATTAGTTTACTAGATTATTTTATCTACAAAGGGGTGTTGAAATATGTAAGTTGTAAAAAAGTTTTCCCTATTTTCCACTATGGAAATTTTGTTTATATTGTTTTACACATGTTTTCCACATTCAAAAGATGTTTAAAACTTTTTTTAAACCCTATATATCGTTTATAATAGGGTTTTTTATCTTCTAATTTATTGTGGAAAACTTTTTTCAATATAGCTTTATATACAATTTTAGTGTAATATATTTTATAGATTTTAAACATTAAGAAAGGAGGTTTTTATGAATCAGTTTGTACAAAATGATTTACAGACTGTTTGGGGGCAAATTCTAACAAAAATCAAAGAAGATAATATCTTTGATGAACCAGTTTTCCACTCTTACATAAAAAGTTCTCTTCTTTATAATATAAGCGATGAAATGGCAATTATTGAGGTTCCTTACGTTACAAACAAAAATTTCTTTATTCAAAATATTGACGAGTTTCAAAAATTATTGAGTCAAGCATTTAATAGAGAACTTCATTGCCAAGTTGTACTATCAAGTGAAATATCAAACGTAAACAGGGAAGAAAAGAAAGATTTTATTTTTGAATATGGAAATAAAATTTTAGATCAATATACCTTTGATAATTTTATTCAAGGTCAAAGTAATCAACAATCATTCGCAGCTGCCTATGGTTGTGCTTATTCTAAAGAAAAGAGCTTTTTTAATCCATTATTTATTTATGGAAACTCAGGATTGGGAAAAACCCACTTACTGCATGCTATTTGTAATTATTTAAAAGAGAATCGTCCAGACATAAAATATTTATATATTGATGGAAATGATTTCATTTCATTGATTATAAATTCTTTAAAAGAAAAAAATACAGATCAATTGATTGAAGAAATTATAAAATTGGACTATTTACTTATTGATGATATTCAACATTTAGCAAAAACAAATCAATCACAAGAATTATTTTTTAATATTTACAATAAATTAAAATCCAATGGAAAACAGATTGTTTTAACAAGTGATGTCTATCCATCAGAATTAAAAAATATAAATGATCGTATTATTTCAAGATTTACTTCAGGATTATCGGTTAGTATAACATCACCTGAATTTGAAACAGCTGTTTCTATCTTACAAAAAAAGTTAGAAGGTAGAAATAAGGAAATTAATATTAGTGAAGATGCTTTATATTATATTGCTCATAAATTTAATGAGGATGTTAGAAAATTAGAAGGAGCTTTGAATGAATTATTATTTAAGGCAATCATTTACAATCCTCCTATCATTGATGAAAAATTTACAATTGAAATGTTTAAAGAAAATCCTATTATCAATCAAAATGATGAATTAACCATTAAGAAAATCAAAAAGGAAGTATGTAATTTCTATAATATTACATTGAAGCAAATAGAATCAAAATCTCGTACTGCAGATATTGCAAATGCAAGACATATAGCTATATATTTAAGTCGAGAATTATTGGATACTCCATTTAAAAAGATTGGATCTGAATTTGGTAATCGAGATCACTCCACAATTATGACTTCTTATGATAAAATAAGTAAGTTATCAAAAGAAAAGAGTATCTATAAAGATGTCATTGATGAGATAAAAGAAAAGCTTGGTATAAACTAAACATTTTTTACCAAAATTATGAACACTAAAAAAGTCTAAAATAGACGATGAATAGTGTTTTAAATTAAGTTTTAAACATTTTCCACACACTAATAGTAATACTATTTAAAATACTTAATATAAAAGAGGAGGAAAAATCATGTTTTTCAAAATTAACAAAAAAGAATTATTAAACAGTTTAAATGTTGTATCTAGAGCCATTTCAAATTATTCTCCATTACCTGCATTCTCAGGAATTAAATTTGATGTAAGTGAACAAGAGATTTGTTTAATGGCAAGTGATTCAGATATATCAATAAAAACTTATCTAACAATCAATGATGAATTTTATATGGAAATTATAAAACCTGGATCTATTGTAATTGAAGCAAAATACATTTTAGATATCGTTCGTAAAATGGATACTGAAGTTGTGGAAATTGAAGTATTGGATGGATGTAATATAAAAATTAGTGATGAAAGTTCTGAATTTAAAATTATAGGTATGTATGCAAATGAATATCCTCTTATTGATTTTGATAAGAGTGAAGATTCATTTAAAATCAATAGTTTAGAACTTAAAAAAATTATTAATAAAACTATTTTTGCTACTAGTGATAAAGATACTCGTCCTTATCTAAATGGTATTAATTTTAAAATTGAAGGAAATAATGTAGAATGTACAGCAACTGATTCTTATCGTTTAGCAAAAACTTCTTTTACGATTGAAAAAGATTTTAGTTACAATATTATCATTCCTTCAAAGAGTTTAAATGAACTTATGAAATCTTTAGATGAAGATAGAGAAATAGAACTTTTCTTATCAAATAAAAAAGTACAATTTTTAATTGATAATACAACAATTCAAACAAGACTTATTGATGGAAAATTTCCAGATACACAACAATTGATACCTACATCATTCGATTATGAATTAAGTTTAGATATTAGAGATATCTTAGGGTCTATTGATCGTGTTAGTTTTATTAAGAATGATGGAGTAAATATCATTAAATTAGAATTAACAAGTGGAGAATGTATATTATCTAGTAAATCTCAAGAAATAGGATCGGCTACTGAAATTCTTAGAACAGCTAATTTTCAAGGAAATGATCTTAATATTTCATTTAATGGTCGTTATGTATTTGAAGCAATTAAAGCTATCAATGCTTCTACAATTAAATTTAAATTTAGTGGCGATATGAAACCCTTTATAATTGAAGGAGAAGGCATTGATAATGTTCTTCAATTAGTACTTCCAGTAAGAACTTATTTATAGTGATAAAGAGAGGATTTAATCCTCTTTTTTTTGATTTTATGAAGGTTTAAAAAAGTTAGGTTAAATGTGGAAAATATGGTATAATATGACTGATGTGAAATGGAGTTTTTGCTAATGAAAATACCAATAAATACAGAATATGTTACACTTGGACAATTCTTGAAAATGACTGATTTTATTAGTAGTGGTGGGGAAGCTAAATTTGCTGTGAAAGAATTACATATAACAGTAAACGGAGAAGCTGAAAATCGTAGAGGCCGCAAACTATATAAAACAGATATTATTAAGATTGAAGACCAAACATTTGAAATTGAATGAAAATTAAAAAACTGAAAATTTTAAATTTTCGTAATTATCAAAATGAAGAATTGCATTTTGATAATGGTATTCATGTAATCATTGGTAAAAATGGACAAGGTAAAACAAACTTACTTGAGAGTATATATTATTTATCATGTACAAAGAGTCATCGAATTAAAGATGATCATAGTTTGATAAATAAAAACTCTTCATTTTTTAATTTAGATGCATGTATTACAAAGAATCAAAAAGATGTAGAAATTCGTTGTAATGTAAGTGATAGTGGCAAAAATTTATTTTTATATCGAAATCCAATTCAAAAAGTAAGTGATTTTATTGGTTTCTTTAATGCCGTTATGTTTTATCCAGATGATATGAATTTATTTGGATCAACACCAAAAAGAAGAAGACAATTTATTGATTTAGAATTGGGAAAATTATCAAAGACATATACAAATACTTTAAATAATTATTATAAAGTTTTAAAAGAGCGTAATAGTTATTTAAAAAATGGAAGTGTTGATCCGTTGTTTTTGGATACACTGGATGATCAATTGATTACTTATCAGATGAAGATAGTTAAGCAACGTAAAAAATTTATTGAAGATATTTTACGTAAGAGTAATGATTTCTATCTTTCTTTATCAAATGATAATACAGTGATTGATTATCGATATGTAAGTGATGTTATGTATGATGAAGATGAAATGGTAATGTGTAAAGAATTAAAAGCTAAATATTTAAAAGTTAGAGAAAAAGATTTGTATTTTAAAAGTAGTAGTATTGGTATACATCGAGATGATTATATATTTTATATGAATGGTAATGAAGTAAATACGTTTGCTTCACAAGGTCAAAAAAGAATCTTGTTGTTGAGTTTAAAATTAGGTATTGTTTATACCATTTATGAGTTAACAAAAGATTATCCGGTTTTGATATTAGATGATGTATTTTCAGAACTAGATGAGGAAAGGCGAAAACGATTATTGACTTTATTGCCTGATGAAATTCAAATTTTTATTTCAACAACTGATTTTATAAAAATTGAAGATGATAAGAACATTAACTATTGGATGGTTGATGATGGAAATATTGAAAAAATAAGGGGGAATTGCTAATGAATGAAGAAAAAGTAGAGCATTCGTATACGGCCGATGATATACAGGTCTTAGAAGGTTTAGAAGCTGTTAGAAAAAGACCTGGTATGTATATTGGATCTACTGCAGAGCGTGGATTGCATCATTTGGTATGGGAAATTGTCGATAATGGTATTGATGAGGCATTGGCTGGATATGCAAGTGATATTATTCTTACAATTGAAAAAGATAATATTATTAAAGTAGAAGATAATGGTCGTGGGATGCCTGTAGGATTACATAAGAAAACAAATATATCTACAGTAGAAACTATTTTTACCGTTCTTCATGCCGGTGGTAAATTTGGTGGTGGAGCATATAAAGTAAGTGGTGGTCTACATGGTGTAGGTGCATCGGTAGTTAATGCTCTTTCTGAATGGTTAGAAGTAGAAGTTCATCAAGATGGAAATATTAACTTTATTCGTTTTGAAAATGGTGGTAAAGCAGTGGCTCCTTTAAAAGTTACAGGAAAAACAGATAAACATGGATCTATTGTTCGCTTTAAAGCTGATCCAACTATTTTCACCGAAACAACAACATATAATTTTGAAACTTTAAAAGCACGAATTCGCCAATTGGCTTTCTTGAATAAAGGAATTCGTATGGTTCTTATTGATGAGCGTGAAGATGAAGTTAAGAAATTAGTTTATCACTATGAAGGTGGTATAAAAGAATATGTTGAATATCTTAATAAGAATAAAGAAGTTCTTCATGATGAAGTTGTATATGTTGAAGGAATTGAAGATGATATTATCGCGGAGATTGCTCTTCAATATAACAATGGATACTTACCTAATATTTATTCTTTCTGTAATAACATTAATACTGCAGAAGGAGGAACTCATGAGGATGGATTCCGTTTAGCTCTTACAAGAGTTATTAATAAATATGCTCAGGAAAATGGATTTATTAAGAAAGATGAATCTTTAATTGGAGATGATGTCCGTGAGGGAATTACAGCGATTATTTCTATTAAGCATCCAAATCCTCAATATGAAGGACAAACAAAGACAAAATTAGGAAATTCAGAAGTTCGTAAAATTGTTTCTTCAATCTTAGGAACACAGTTAGAACGCTTTTTAATGGAAAATCCAGATACTGCAAAAGTAATTATGGAAAAATCAGTTGTAGCTTCTAAAGCGAGAATGGCTGCAAAAAAAGCAAGAGAACTTACAAGACGTAAAAATGCACTAGAAATTTCTTCTTTACCTGGAAAATTAGCTGATTGTTCAAGTAAAGATGCAAGTATGTGTGAAATATATATAGTCGAAGGGGATTCAGCCGGAGGAAGTGCAAAGCAAGGACGTAATCCAAAATATCAAGCTATTTTGCCATTACGTGGTAAAATTTTGAATGTTGAAAAAGCAAGACTACATAAAATATTTGAAAATAATGAAATTCGTTCTATGGTTACTGCTTTTGGTACTGGTATTGGTGAAGAATTAGAACCAGATAAATTAAGGTATCATAAAATTGTAATTATGACCGACGCGGATGTCGATGGAGCACATATTCGTACTTTATTACTTACTTTCTTCTATCGATACTTAAAACCAGTTATTGAAGGAGGTTATATTTATATAGCACAACCTCCATTATATAAAGTTCAAAAAGGAAATAGCATCAAATATGCTTATTCAGATGAACAGATGGAAATTATTAGAGGAGAAATGGGAGAACGTACAAATATTCAACGTTATAAAGGATTGGGAGAAATGAATGCTGATCAATTATGGGAAACGACAATGAATCCTGAAAATCGTACGCTTATTCAAGTTACGATTGAGGATGCAATTGAAGCTGATGAAGTATTTTCAATGTTGATGGGTGATGAAGTAGAACCACGTAGAAAATTTATTCAAGAGAATGCTGTCTACGTTAAGAATTTAGATATATAGGAGGCAATTTTAATGGATGATATTAATAAAGTAATTCAGTTAGACATTGCCAGTGATATGCGAGATAGTTTTCTTGATTACTCAATGTCAGTTATTGTATCTCGGGCATTGCCAGATGCAAGAGATGGAATGAAACCAGTTCATCGTCGTATCTTACATGGTATGAATGAACAAGGAATGTATAGTGATAAACCATATAAAAAATCAGCTAGAATTGTTGGGGATGTAATGGGGAAATATCACCCTCATGGTGATTCTTCTATTTATGAAGCAATGGTTCGTATGGCACAAGATTTTTCTTATCGTTATCCTTTGGTTCAAGGTCATGGTAACTTTGGTTCAATGGATGGAGATGGTGCAGCAGCAATGCGTTATACAGAAGCACGTATGTCAAAAATATCGATGGAGTTAATCCGTGATATTAATAAAGACACAGTTGATTTTGTAGATAACTATGATGGTGAAGAAAAAGAACCATCAGTATTGCCAGCAAAATTTCCAAATTTAATTGTAAATGGTTCTATGGGTATTGCTGTTGGGATGGCAACTAATATTCCACCTCATAATCTTAATGAAACCATTGATGCAGCTTTAGCTGTTATTAAAAATCCTGAGATAACAGTGATGGAACTTATGGAAAATCATATTTTTGGTCCAGACTTTCCAACAGGTGGTGTTATTTTAGGAAGAAGTGGAATTAAAAGTGCTTTTGAAACAGGTAAAGGTTCTATTATTACTCGTGCAAAAGTAAATATTGAAGAAAAAGATAATGGAAAATCATGGTTAATATTTAATGAAATTCCTTATCAGGTAAATAAATCAACATTAGTTAAAAAAATAGCAGATTTAGTTCGTGAAAAAATGATTGAAGGAATTACTGATTTACGTGATGAATCCAATCGTGATGGAGTTCGTATTGTAATTGAACTTAGAAAAGATGTACAAGCAGAAGTAGTTCTAAATCAATTATATAGATTAACTCCATTACAATCTTCTTTTGGTGTTAATTTCTTAGCATTGGTAGATGGAGCTCCAAAACAATTAAGTATTAAAGAAGCTCTTGAAGTATATATAAAACATCAAATTGAAGTAATTGAAAGAAGAACTAGATTTGATTTGAAAAAAGCAGAGGATCGTGCTCATATTTTAGAAGGGTTACGTATTGCTTTAGATCATATTGATGAAATTATTACCTTAATTCGTAATTCAAAAGATGATGAAGAGGCAAGAAATGGATTGATGAGTAAGTTTGAATTGTCTGAAATTCAAGCAAAGGCAATCTTAGAAATGCAATTACGTCGTTTGACAGGATTACAAAGAGAAAAAATTGAAGCAGAATATAATGAATTAATCGAATTGATTAAGGATTTAAAAGATATTCTTGCAAATCATGAACGTGTACTTGAAATTATTTGTAATGAATTAGAAGAAATAAAAGAAAAGTATGGGGATGAGCGTCGTACAGAAATTAGTGATCAAGGTATTGATATTGAAGATGAAGATTTGATTCCAGTAGAAGATGTCGTTATTTCAATGACTGCTACAGGATACATCAAACGCTTACCTACAGATACATACCGTACACAAAATAGAGGTGGACGTGGTGTAAAAGGAATGACAATGAATGAAGATGATATTGTAGATATTTTAATTACAATGTCGACCCATGATTATTTATTGTTATTTACAAATAAAGGAAAAGTATATCGAATGAAAGGATATAAGATTCCAGCAGGTTCAAGAACATCAAAAGGATTGCCAGTTGTTAATTTATTGAATTTGGCAAGTGATGAAAAGATTTGTGCATTGGTTCCAGAAGTGAATCGTGAAGAAACAAAATATTTATTCTTTGTTACACGTAATGGAATTGTTAAGCGTGTAAATGTTACAGAATTTGAATCTATTCGTCAAAATGGTAAGATTGCAATTACTTTAAAAGATGAAGATGAACTTGTAACCGTAAAAGGAACAAGTGGTGAGTGTGAAGTTATCATCGCTGGTTCAAATGGAAAAGCGGTTCGATTTAATGAAAATAATGTTCGTCCAATGGGAAGAACAGCAAGTGGTGTAAAAGGATTTAATATTGATGGATCATATGTTGTTGGTGCTGCTACAAATAATGAAGGAAAATATTTACTTTCAGTTAGTGAAAATGGATATGGAAAACGTAGTGAAATTGTAGATTATCGCTTAACATCACGTGGAACCAAAGGTGTTAAAACAATCAATATTACAGAAAAGACAGGTAATTTAGTTGCTGTTCGTTCCGTAAATGGTGATGAAGATGCAATGATTATTACGAACGAAGGTATCATTATTCGTATCTCTTTAGAAAATGTTGGCGTATATGGAAGAAATACCCAAGGAGTTAAATTAATTAATGTAGCTGAAAATGAAGCGGTCGCTAGAATTGCGATTGTAAAAGCTGAAGATGAAGAAAATGAAGAAGCTTCAGAATCTAATGAGGAAGTAGTTGACAGTGAAAATTAATTATTGTATAAAATAGATAAAGCAATGATAAGGAAAAGTAATTAATATTTTATTTATAGAGAGTTGATGTTTGGTGTAAATCAATAAGAAATATTAATGAAATCAGCCTAGGAGTGAATTGAAGAATAAAGTATTCAATTACGGTAGTAACGTTATAGCTTAGAGAAACGAAAGTTTGAAGAAGGGTGGCAACACGTAAGAATACGTCCCTTTATGCCACCTTTCTTTTGTTTTTAAGGAGGAAATATGATAGATATAAAATTTTTAAGAGAAAACCCAGAGGCAGTAAAAGAAAATATTAAAAAGAAATTTCAAGATCAAAAGTTACCTTTGGTAGATGAAGTAATTACTTATGATAAAGAAAGTAGAGCAGCACAAACAAGGGCTGATGAACTTCGCTCTAAGCGAAATAAAATTAGTAAAGAAATAGGTGCACTGATGTCGCAAGGGAAAAAAGAAGAGGCTATGAAGTGTAAAGAAGAAGTACAGTCTATGGCTACAGAGTTAGAAAGTCTTGAAGCAAAAGAAGAACAATTACAAGAAAAAGTAAAAGAAATCATGATGGTAATACCAAACATGATTGATGATAGTGTTCCTATTGGTAAGGATGATAGTGAAAATGTAGAACTAGAAAAATTTGGGGATCCTATTGTACCAGACTTTGAAATTCCTTATCATACAGAAATCATGGAGAACTTTGATGGGATTGATTTAGATAGTGCTAGAAAAGTAGCTGGAAATGGTTTTTATTATTTAATGGGCGATATTGCAAGAATTCATTCGGCAGTTATTACTTATGCCAGAGATTTTATGATTGATCGAGGTTTTACCTATTGTGTTCCTCCATTCATGATTCGTAGCAATGTTGTTACTGGAGTTATGAGTTTTGCGGAAATGGAAAGCATGATGTATAAAATAGAAGGAGAGGATTTATATTTAATTGGTACAAGTGAACACTCAATGATTGGTAAGTTTATCGATACTATTGTTGATGAAAAAACATTACCACAAACTTATACAAGTTATTCTCCTTGTTTTAGAAAAGAAAAGGGAGCTCATGGAATTGAAGAACGTGGAGTGTATCGTATTCATCAATTTGAAAAACAAGAGATGATTGTTGTATGTGCACCTGAAGAAAGTGCAATGTGGTTTGAAAAACTATATATGAACACGGTTGACTTGTTTAGAACCCTTGATATTCCTGTTCGTGCATTAGAATGTTGTTCTGGTGACTTAGCAGATTTAAAAAATAAAAGTGTGGATGTAGAAGCATGGAGCCCACGGCAAAAGAAATATTTTGAAGTTGGAAGTTGTTCAAACTTAACTGATGCTCAAGCGAGAAGATTAAAAATACGAGTAAATGGAGAAAAAGGAAAATACTATGCTCATACATTAAATAATACAGTTGTAGCTCCTCCAAGAATGTTGATTGCCTTTTTAGAAAATAATTTAAATAAAGATGGATCTATTGACATACCAGAAGCACTTCAACCATATATGGGTGGTAAAAAACGTTTAGAACCAAAAAATAAATAATAGAATACATAATGATACGCTTTATAGTTTACTATGAAGCGTATTTTTAATTTTATACTATAGTCTCTTACTACAATGAACCTTATCTATAAATAATTCATCTAGTTATATATGATACAAAGGAGGCAATATGAATAACAATAGTTCAAAGAGTGGATGTATATTTGAAATTATTTTTGGTTTTATTTGGGGAGCAATGGGATTGCTAATGTGGCTTGTTGTAGATATGTCTACTGTTTCAAGTGTTCAAATACCAAGATTTATGACTTTCTTCTATGATATTTTTGGTTTTGAGATAGGTGTTATTATTCAAACAATTATTGGTATATTACTAATTGTACATGGAATCTATAGATTAATAAAAAGAAGAAAATAAAAATGTTTCACGTGGAACATATTTGCATCTTGAAGAAATAATCTGATGTGGTATAATAACAATGCTACTACAACAATATCTAACTAATCTGGTCAGGTCGGGAACGAAGCAGCCACGTGGAAGCTCTATTGTGTGTGGTAGCTTTTAATTTATTCGAGGTAATGATAATGAATGAAAAATTCATGAAAGAAGCTATTAAAGAAGCGAAGAAAGCACAACTTAAAGATGAGGTTCCTATTGGAGCTGTAATTGTAAAAGATGATAAAGTAATTGCTAGAGCGCATAATTTAAGAGAAAGCAAACAAATGTCAACAGCACATGCGGAAATATTAGCAATTGAAAAGGCATGTAAGAAATTAGGAACATGGAGATTAAACGATTGTTCTTTGTACGTTACTCTAGAACCTTGTGCTATGTGTGCAGGAGCAACAATTCTTTCAAGAGTCGATCATGTCATTTATGGTGCTAAAGATCCAAAAGGTGGATGTATTGAAAGTTGTTTACAATTGTATGAACAACAAGGGTTTAACCATTATCCAGATGTTATATCAGGAGTATTAGAAGATGAATGCTCTACATTGTTATCCGACTTTTTTAAAAATAAACGATTAGTGAAAAAGCAAAACAAGATCTAAAAGAGTTCTTGTTTTTTTTATAGTGAAGGATATGTAAATTTGGTATAATAGAATTTAAGAAAGAAGGTAAAAAACATATGGCATATAAAGCACTTTATAGAACCTATCGTCCAGAAGGTTTTGAAGATATGGCTGGACAAAAACATATTATCAAAACATTGGAAAATGCAGTAAACAATAATAAGATAGCACACGCCTATTTATTTTGTGGGCCAAGAGGAACAGGAAAAACATCAACTGCAAAAATCTTTGCGAAAGCAGTAAACTGTCAAGGCGAGGTAAAACCTTGTGGGATGTGTGAAAGTTGTAAAAGTGTAAATGAAGGAATACATCCAGATATTATTGAAATTGATGCAGCGAGTAATAATGGTGTTGAAGAAGTGCGTAATCTAATCGATAAAGTAAAATATGCTCCTATTAAAGGAAAATATAAAGTTTATATTATTGATGAGGTTCATATGATGTCACAAGGAGCGTATAATGCTCTATTGAAAACAATTGAAGAACCACCAGCACATGTCATTTTTATTTTCGCAACAACAGAGCCATATAAAGTATTACCAACTATAATTTCAAGATGTCAGCGATTTGATTTTGCGAAAATTAGTCCAAAAGAAATTATCAAGCGTTTATCCTTTGTTTGTGATAAAGAAGGAATCAAATACGAAAATGGAGTATTAGAGATAATTGCTGAGTTAGCTGATGGAGGAATGCGGGATGCATTGAGTATTCTAGATCAATGTTATGCATATGCTCCTGAGAACATTAAACAAAAAGATGTATTTGATATTTATGGAATTCTTACAACACAGGAAAAAATAGAGATATTTGAATATATTAAAAAGAAAAACACTGCAGAATTAATGAATAAGATAAATCAATTGGATCAACGAGGCGTAGATATCAAACGATTAACAAGTGATTTAGTAGAACTGCTAAAAGAAAAAATAATTTATGATTATACAAAAGACGAAACAATGCTTGTTTCTCTTACAAAAGAAACAGTAGCAACACTAAGTGCAGGTTTGGATGCAAAAGAGAGCTTAGAAATGATTGATGTTCTAATGGATAGTTATGAAAAGTATCGCAATGCATCTAATATAATTTCTTATTTGGAAATAGCGCTACTAAAAATGATGGGAATTGTTTCACGTGAAACATTTGAAGAAACACCAATATTAAGAGTAGAGAAAGAAGATAGAGAAGTCATTGATGCTCCAAAACCAATTTTTGAAGAAAAAGAAGTGGTTGAACCAGTAGTTGCTGATGAACCTATTGAAATAGAGGAAGAAATATCAGAAAGTGAAGAAATACAAAGCGAAGAAGTAAAACCAGTGGAAGAGCAGGAACCTTCACAGGTAGAGGAAGTAAGCAGTGAAAATGCTTTGTTTGAACAATCTGAAACAGAACCCGAAGAAGATAATTCATATATTCTTGGAGAAACAGATATTGAACAAACTGATAAAGACTATGAAGAAGAAATAATTGAAACGATTGATCAGGTTGCTGAAGAATACGTAGAGGATAAACCAAGGGAATTTAAAACTTTAGATGATTCTTATATTCTTCAATTATTAGTGAGTGCTAATAAGAAAGAAAAAGAAGAAGATAAAGAACAGATGAAAGGTATTTATGATTATAGACTTGATTTAGATTATGCAAAATATGCGAATTTGTTAGGATCAAATGAAATTATTGCAAGTGGAGAAGGCTTCTTAATCATGTGTACCAATTCGCAAGCGTTGGCAAATGAAATCAATGAATTAGATAAACAGGGAGAATTTATTTCTTTTATAAATCTATTAATAAAGAAAAAGAAAAAAGTATTTGCTATTACGAATGTTCAATATGAAAGAGTTGTTGATGAATTTAGAAATAAACAAAGAATCAATGCGTTACCTGAACCTATCATCGTACAGGTTAACGATATAGAAGAAGAAAGAGATGAAACAATGGAATCATTAAATATTTTATTTGGTAAGAATATTGATATTAAGGAGGATGAATAATGGATTTAAATGCATTAATGAAACAAGCACAGAAGATGCAAGATGATTTACAGGAAACCGAAAAAGAATTAAAAGAAAAAAAATATACGGAAAGTGTTGGTGGAGGTGTTGTGGAAGTAACACTCAATGGTCACTTTCAATTAGAAAACGTTTCTATAAGTGATGAATTATTAGAAAAAGATAATAAAGGTGTTGTAGAAGATTTGGTTCAATTAGCTATAAATAAAGTGTTAGAACAAGCAACCAAAGATAAAGATGAAAGGATGGCAGCATTGACTTCTGGTATCAATATGCCAGGAATGTTTTGATGTATCCAAAGAAGTTTGAAAATTTAATTGATTGTTTGCGTAAACTTCCTGGGGTAGGATTAAAAAGTGCAGAACGTTATGCCTT
Source organism: Breznakia sp. PF5-3 (assembly GCF_029504745.1). Classification (GTDB taxonomy): domain Bacteria; phylum Bacillota_I; class Bacilli_A; order Erysipelotrichales; family Erysipelotrichaceae; genus Breznakia. The sequence goes on from NZ_JAQFIQ010000008.1 coordinate 53,715, forward strand.
TGATATGTTGGATTATTCTGATGAAGATATAGAAGCCTTCATTGAAAGTTTACAAGGATTAAAAGATTCTATTCATCGTTGTGAAAGATGTGGTAATCTTGCTGAAGATACACTTTGTGATATTTGTAAAGATGAGAGTAGAAATCAAAAAGTAATCTTTGTAGTGCAAAACCCTAAAGATGTGGTTGCAATGGAAAAGACAAATGAATATCATGGGTTATATCATGTATTAAATGGAGTAATCTCAACTTCGAAGGGAGTCATGCCAGAAGATATTAATCTAGCATCACTATTGGAGCGATTAAATGATCAAGTAGAAGAAGTAATAATCGCTACAAATCCAACAGTAGAAGGGGAAACAACAGCATTATATATATCAAAGTTATTAGAGAATAAAAATATTACTGTGACGAGAATTGCGCATGGCTTACCTATGGGAGGTCATTTAGATTATGCAGATGAGTTGACCTTAATTAAAGCATTAGAAGGCCGTAATAAAATGAAATAGGAAATGAATAAAGTACACCTTGTGTTATGCAAGGTGTATTTTGTTTATGACTAAAACACAATATCTATCAAAACTTTAAAGAAACAAAAATATCAATTCACGGCCATTAAATAAGCCTTTAGATTTACATTGTGGTGTTAATATGAGAATGATATAATTGAATATGAAGTATAAATAAACGGATTGTAAATTGAGGTGTCAGAATATAGAAAATGTGATTAAAAGGTGCAAAGAAAAAATTAGGCTTTCCAATGCGGAAATCAAAAGAAAAGGAAAAAGCAGGTATATAATGAATGATAATTGTATTTTTACAGTAAATGCGTATAGTTATACCATGATTACTGCTCATAAAAAATGATGAATTATTCTATAAAGGAATTAAACGCATTTTCAGTTATCGGACAGGAAATAGAAGTTACTAAGCATCAAAAAAAGAATATTCAAATTAGTACACAGTTTTGGAGAAAGTTTAATAGTAATTTAAAAAAATCACATCTTTCACAATCGGGGAATTGGGTAAAATATGCTTTTATGGAAAGAAGAAACGGGAAACTTTATTATTTTTGTTCTATTCCAAAGAAGACAATTACTCCAGAGGGCTTTCTGTATAAAGAAATACCTTCTTATAAATATTTAGTTGCACAACATATTGGTGCCATGGATAAAATATATGAAACTTATAGAAAGATATATCAAGAAATTATTCCTAGTACACCATATACGCCTATAAAAGATGTTATCCTACACTTTGAAAAATATGATCACCGTTTTCATTGGAAAAGAGATAATTCAGTTATTGAGATTTGGATACCTATTCAAGATTAAATTCAATTCTATATCTATATACATAAAGCAGTTAGATCTAGGACTAACTGCTTTTATTTGCATTAATAAAAACCTCTAAAGCTTTCACTTTAAAGGTATACAAGTTATTTTAAAAAACTTAGTAAATCATCATAACTATCTTTCGCATCTTGATAGCCTTGTTCATATAAAGAGCGTAATTTTTGTTTGTTTTTTTCTAATTGTGATATTTTCACTTCACTCTGTGGTTGAATAACAAATACTTTCTTTTGTCTTTTCATCAACTCAATATAGTTAAGTGTATTGTTGTAATTGAGATGTCGTTCTTCAACCGCCTTTACAAAGTTTGGATACTTTTTAAATTGTTTACGAATCAATGGCATTAAACGGTTTTTTCCTTTGCGATATGCAGGATCACGAGTAAGAATTAATACATGCTTCTCATAACCTAAACTTTCAGCATAACGAAGTGGTATAGAATCAGCAATTCCACCATCCAATAATTTTCTACCATCGACTTCAACAATTGGAGCTAATAGGGGTATAGAAATACTAGCCTTTAAGTAATCGATATCTGTATACATATTAACTATATTGCGGTATACAGGCAATCCTGTTTCAACATCACTGGAAACTGCAATTAGTTGAGCTTTATTGTTGTGATATGCTTCATAGTCAAATAAATTTAGTTTGTTAGGAATATCATCAAACATAAAGTCCATCCCAAAAGCACTTTTTGTCTTAATCAAATTTCGAAAACTTAAATAATCACTTCCATCAAGATAGTCGGTATTTATCTGAAAGTTCCTTCCTATTTGCTTTGATAAATAATTACAGCCATGACAAGAACCTGCACTTACACCAATGACGGTTTCGAATTCAATTTGCTTTTCTAAAAGAAAATCAAGAACACCTGCAGTATAAACGCCACGCATACCTCCACCTTCTAAAAGTAAAGAAGATTTATACATAAATATCACCTCTATATAGTTTCAAATGATAACAAAAAAATCTGAAATTAACAAGTATATATTAATGAAATGAAAAAAGATTTGCTAGTTAAAACGTAGACTTGTTTTAAAGAAGTTGATATAATTTAGTAAAGGAAGTGAAAGATATGAAATTAATTTTAGCAATTATGTCAAATGATGATAGTCACAGTGTTTCAAGTGCATTAACAAAGGATAATTTCCAAGTTACTAGATTGGCAACAACAGGTGGATTTTTAAGAGCTGGAAACACAACTTTAATTGTTGGAACAGATAACGATAAAGTTGATCGAGCAATTGAAGTAATTGGAGAATACAGTAGAAAGAGAACAGAAGTAGTACCTTCAACAGCATCTTATGATATTGGTCGTTTTGCCTCATTCCCTGTGGAAGTACAGGTAGGTGGAGCAACTATATTTGTATTAGATGTAGAACAATTTGTGAAGTTATAAAAAGACGCAAGTCTTTTTTTTTGAGCACTTTCATGGCATTAAAAACAGGTGATGTTATAATGAAGACACATAATAGGAGGATATTTATATGAAAACAATTTTGGATAGTATTAAGGATAGAAGATCAATTTATACAATAAACGATAATCCAGTATTAAAGGATGAAGAATTAGAGAAATTGATAAAGGAAGTTACAAAACATGTTCCATCACCTTACAATATGCAAAGTCAAAGGGTTGTATTGTTGTTAGGGGAAGAACATCATAAATTATGGAACATCGTATTAGAAACACTTCGTAAAATGGTTCCAGAGGAAAAGTTTGGAACAACAGAAGCAAAAATTAAAACAGCATTTGATGCAGGATATGCAACAATTTTATATTTTGAAGATGAAGATGTAGTAAAGAGTATGGGCGACAAGTTTCCATCATATCGAGAAAACTTTAATACGTGGTCAACTCAAGCAAATGGAATGTTGCAGTATGCTTTATGGACAACCTTAGAATCTGAAGGATATGGAGCATCATTGCAGCACTATAACCCAATCATTGATGATGAGGTTAAAGAAACGTGGAACTTACCAAAGTCTTGGAAGTTATATGCACAAATGCCAATTGGAAAACCAACAGGGGAACCTGGAGATAAAGAATTTATGCCAATTGATGAAAAAGTAAAAGTATTTAAATAATAGCTGGTCCAAAAAGGATCAGCTTTTTTTGACATATATAAAATAATGGAGTATTATTAACAGTGTTAATAAAATTAACGATGTTAATGAAAGGTGATGATAATTTGAGTAAGCGAAGAGTGGAAGAGAAGCAAGCAATGAAGGTGAAGATTCAAAACGCTGCTATCGAAATAATAAGAAGTGAAGGGTATGATAAATTATCGTTACGGAAGATTGCTGCTAAAATAGATTATTCAGCAACCAATATTTATAATTATTATCAAAATAAGGCAGATATAATTAAAAGTATAATTATTCGCAAATCAACAGAAATTGTGGAAACGGTTGATAAGGAATTAAAGAAGAAACAAAACTTATCAATGGAAGAGCAGTTTCGATGGTTAGTACGTATTTTCATAGAAACAATGATTGATGATCCTGAACAAGTAAGAGCAGTTTTTCAAACAGGAATCAATATTTATGCAGATTATGAATTGGATGAAGAGAATATTGATGGAGAACCTAAAATATTACAATTTTTAAATGAAGGATATCAACAAGGTGTTTTTAAACAGATGAATGAATCAACAGCAGTACTAATCATAGTGAATTTGTTAGGGGTTGCTTCTTATATTTTAAATAATCAAATAAATGATCCAAAACAAATTGATTTACTTATTGAAAATGAAAGTAATATATTATTAACAGGTATTTTAAAGTAAGGAGATACAATGAAAACATTAATACTATATGGAAGTAAGCATGGATGTACAGAAGATGTAGCAAATACACTTGCAAAGCAACTTAATCGTCCTGTAGAAGTAAAAAACATTGAAGATGCTAATGTAGATTTAAGTTCATATTATAATATAGTCTTAGGAAGCTCTATCTATGCTGGACAAATGAATAAGAAACTCAAGAAATACATAAAGGAACATGAAGCAGAATTAAAAGAAAAAGCAGTATCGGTTTTTTTATGTAGAGGACAAGCAGATGATCAATTTGATAAAGTGTTAAAAGAAAACCTTCCTGAGATATACGATAGTATAAAATATAAAGGAGACTTTGGGGGAGAGTTTCGTAAAGATCGAATGGGATTCATGGAAAAGAAATTAATTAATATGATTTCAAAAAAAACAGGTGGTGAAGAACCTATTGTATCAGCAAGTGCTATTCAGATGTTTGTAGAAAATTTAAATAATGAATAAATAAAAAGCTAGTATGGAAGAATGAAGTTAATTCTTTATACTAGCTTTTTAAGTTGCGAATGTGGGTCGTTTATATTCTACAATAAGTACAGCACTTAGCATAAGAGCACCACCAAGGATGGTAGAGGGCTCTAAGGGTTGTGATAGGATAATGGTGCTTGCTAATGTTCCTATAACGGCTTCCATTGTTAGAATTAGGCTTGCACGTGATGGTTCTACATGAGTTTGTCCATACAATTGTAATAAGGATGCAATGGCACTGCTGAATAAGGCAAGATACAAAACACTTTCCCATCCATTGCTAGGAATTGTGGTTTGTTGAAAGATTGGCATACAGATTAACGATAGTGTTCCCATCGTAAGAAGTTGAATACAAGTGATGGAAAGTGGATCCCCATGAGCTCCACATTTTTCATTGTAGATAATTTGTAAAGCAAAGAACAATGCACAAAGGATTAATAAGATATCACCTGTATGAAAGCTTAAAGATTCATTGAAGGATAAAACGGCAGTACCTAATAAAGCAAGTATTCCAGCGAAGTATATTTTATTTTGAATATGTCTTTTTAAAAAAATACGAGAAATAAAGGGAACGAAAAGAACATTAAGTGTTGTTATAAAAGCGGTATTGGGAATCGATGACAATTCTTGTCCTGTTGTTTGAAAAGCAAAGCCAAGGAAAAATAAGACACCATTGGTGATTCCTAGAGTCAATGTAGTTTTATTTTTATACCACTTTTTCTTAAAGGATAAAAAAAACATAAAGGCACCACCAATAAATCCACGCATCATTAAAAGTGGAAAAGGTTGCCATCCAGCACTTAGTGCTTGATCGACAAAGATAAAACCTAATCCCCATAAAATGGTAGTTATAACGAGTGAAATGGTTGCCTTTTTTTCCATGAAATAGAGCTCCTTTAAATATGATTTGAATATGCTCATTTTAACATAATTAAAGAATTATACAAATTTTACTTGCACTACTATAATGATATGCTATAATTCATAAATGATAAGAGAAAATTATGATAAAAAAGTTACATGTAAAACATCGACATCGATATAATAATGAAGAAGCAGTATTATATAATGGAGAAGTAACATTCAACATTTATGATGATTATGAAGAATTATTATATAAAGAAAACGATGGTGCGAAAGTTAAAGTTCATCTTTATGAAGATCATATGAAAATCATCCGTAATGGTGAAATTATTTCAAATTTAAAATTTGTTGTTGATAAGAAAACAAAGAATATTTTAATGACACCATACGGTGATTTGGAAATTGAAATTTATACCTATGAATATCATAAGGAACATGATAAAATAATCGTCGAATATGATGTTCTTTCTTCTAGTGAAGAAAAGGATGGATACCGTATAGAGTTTTCTATTGAGGAGGAGCGCAGTGAGTTCAATTGATATGAAATTAAAAGAAGCGATAGCAGATAGTTTCAAAAATGCTTTTGATCTTGAAATTGCATCAGAAGATGTTGTGATTGAGATACCAAAAGACAAAAGTCATGGGGATTATGCTACAAACGCTGCAATGAAATTTAGTAAGCAAGTAGGTAAAGCACCAAGAGATATCGCTCAAATGATTATAGATACAATAGATAAGGATAAGGCATCAATTGATAATATGGAGATTGCTGGACCTGGATTTATTAATTTTACGATGAAAAATGATATGTTGACGAACATCATAAGTGTCGTATTAGAAAAAGATGATCAATATGGAAAAAATAATATAGGAAATGGGTTAAAGGTAAACTGTGAATATGTAAGTGCTAACCCAACTGGGGATTTGCATTTAGGACATGCTCGTGGAGCAGCATGGGGAGATAGTGTTACTCGCTTGATGAAGGCTAGTGGCTATGATGTAACTCGTGAATATTATATTAATGATGCAGGAAATCAGATTATTAACTTAGGAAAATCTTTGTATGCACGATATGCTGCTGTCTTTGGAAAAGAAGTAGCTTTACCTGATGATGGATACCATGGTGATGATGTGAAAGCTATTGCTGAAAATATCGCTAAAGAAGTTGGTGACATCTATTTAGAAATGAATGATCAAACTTTAGAATTTTTCAAATCCGAAGGAATTAAGTTTGAAATGGATAAGCTTAAAAAAGATTTGAAAAACTTCCGTGTTGAATTTGATGTTTATTCAAGTGAACAAGCAATTCGTGATGCTGGAAAAGTAGAAAAGGCAATTGAAACGCTTTCTTCTTTAGGAATGACCTATGAAAAAGATGATGCATTATGGTTTGAAACAACTAAATTTAATGATGATAAAGACCGTGTACTTAGAAAAAGTGATGGATCTTATACATATCTAGTACCAGATATTGCATATCATATCAATAAGCTTGATCGTGGATTTGATAAAATGGTTGATTTCTTAGGAGCCGACCACCATGGATATGTTCCACGTTTAAAAGCAAGTATTGAAGCTCTTGGAAGAGATAGCAATATGCTTGAAGTTGATATTATCCAGATGGTTAGACTTGTTGAGAATGGTGAAGAAATCAAAATGAGTAAACGTTTAGGAAATGCAATTACGCTTCGAGATTTATGCAATGAAGTTGGTGTAGATGCAGCACGTTACTTCTTTGTCCAAAGGGCACTAGATACACACTTTGATTTTGATATAAGCTTGGCTAAGAAGGAAAACAATGAAAATCCTGTATATTATGCACAATATGCACATGCAAGGATTTGTTCAATTCTAAAAGCGAGTGATATAGATCAGCAAGCAGATAACTATGAATTGTTAACACATGAAAAAGAAGTGCAATTATTAAAATACATAAATGAATTTACAAACGTAGTTGGCGATGCTGCTAAAAATAGAGCACCTAATAAAGTGTGCAATTACATTCAAAAGTTGGCTTCATTATTCCATAGCTTCTATGGATCTTGTAAAGTAAATGATCCAGAGAACCAAGTATTGAGTGCACAACGGATGGATTTATTAAAAGCATGTAAGATAACATTAAAAAATGCTTTATATCTTATAGGAGTTGAGGCTCCTGAGCAAATGTAGGAGGATTAATATGGGACAACCTATGATTGATATCGCGTTCGATATATTAAGCAACAAAAAAGAATCTATGGTCTTCATTGAATTGTGGAACAATGTAAGTGAAGAAAAAGGACTGACAGAAACACAAAAAGAAGATAAGATTGCACAGTTTTATACTGACTTATCATTGGATGGAAGATTTGTGAATATGCAGGACAATAAATGGGATCTAAAATCTCGTCATCGTTTAGAAGAAGTAAAAAAGGTAAGTGCTGAAGAATTAATCGATGATGAAGAAGATGAAGTTGATGAAGATTAAAAAGGTTAAGTTAAATAGTAAGATTAACCAATAATAAATAAATGAAAGACAACTGAAACGGTTGTCTTTTCTTGTGAAATAATAAATAAATAGGTATAAAAGTTGAATAAAAAATGATATATTAATAGAGTATCTTAGGAGGAGTTCTAGACATGAGTAAAAAACCAGTAGTATTAGTAGTGATGGATGGTGTTGGAATAAATGAGAGTAAGTATGGTAATGCAGTTACCAATTCTTATACACCAACACTAGATAGATTGTATGAAACAAGTCCATATACAGCAATTAAAGCACATGGAACCGCTGTTGGATTACCAAGTGATGGAGATATGGGAAACAGTGAAGTAGGACACAATGCTTTAGGTTGTGGACAGGTTTATTCACAAGGAGCAAAACTTGTAAATGAATCAATTGAATCAAAAGAATTATTTAAAAGTGAAACATGGAAAGCATTAGTAGATAACTGTAAAGATCATGGTGTTATGCATTTTCTTGGATTATTGTCAGATGGGAATGTACATTCTCACATCAACCATTTGTTTGCTCTTCTTGAAGAAGCAAAAGCTGGTGGTGTAAAAGAAGTAAGAGTACATATTTTATTAGATGGACGTGATGTTCCTGAAACAAGTGCTCTTGAATATGTAGATGCACTTGAAAATAAATTAGCAGAATTAAATAATGATAATTTCCATGCAATAATTGCTTCAGGTGGTGGAAGAATGACGATTACAATGGATCGTTATGAAGCGAACTGGCCAATGGTAGAAGCAGGATGGAAAACACATGTACTTGGTGAAGGAAGACAATTTGCTTCAGCAAAAGAAGCGATTGAAACATATCGTCAAGAAACAGGTGTAATCGACCAAGATTTACCAGCGTTTGTAATCGCTGAAAAAGGTGCACCAGTAGGAACCATTAACGATGGCGATTCGGTAATTTTATTTAACTTTAGAGGGGATCGCGCACAAGAAATTTGTTTGGCTTTTGAAAAAGAAGACTTTACAAAATTTGATCGTGTAAGAAAACCAGATGTAATGTTTGCAGGAATGCTTCAATATGATTCAGATTTAGGAATTCCAAATAAATTTTTAAATTCTCCACCAAAGATTGAAAACACATTAACAGAATATTTAGTTAAAAATAATATTAGCGAATATGCAATTAGTGAAACACAAAAATTTGGTCACGTTACGTATTTCTGGAATGGAAATAGAGCTGAAAAATTTGATGAGAAACTAGAAACATATTATGAAGTACCAAGTGATGTAATTCCTTTTGAACAACGTCCTTGGATGAAAGGTGCAGAGATTACAGATAAATTAATCGAAGCAATTGAAACAGGAGAATATGATTTCTTACGTGTAAACTATCCAAATGGAGATATGGTTGGTCATACAGGAAATTATGCTGCTACAATCGTAGGTGTTGAAACAGTTGATTTACAATTAAAACGTCTGATGGATGCAGTAGATAAGGCTAATGGAATTATGTTAGTAACAGCAGATCATGGAAATGCTGATGAAATGTATGAAAAGCCAAAAAAGGAAGATGCACCAATCAAAGCAAAAACTTCACATACACTTAATCGAGTACCATTTATAATATATGGTGCTGATGTGAAAATAAAAGATGGTGAATTTGGATTAGCAAATGTAGCAAATACAGTTGTAAAACTTCTTGGTCTAGAAAACAAAGAAGATTGGGAAGAAAGTATTATTGAATAAATTTAAAGGGTTATAAAGTAACCCTTTTTAATATGATTGAAACAGCATATAATATATATAGGATAAAGCTATTATGAAAGATAAGTCACCAGGTTCAAAAGAAGAAATAAATAAAAAAGGGATGCAGTTGCGCAAAGATGCCATTGGTTTTTCTTTGGGTATTTTATTGGTGATTATAATCATGACGCTTTTATATATCCTTTTCGAAAAATAGTTAGAGGTGGAAAAATGAAAATACGCTACGCAAAGCGAGATGATGTAAAGACCATTTTAGATTTGATTATTGAATTGGCAGTTTATGAAAAATTAGAACATGAAGTAGTAACAGATGTTGAAACATTAGAGGAATGGATTTTTGATAAAGAAAAAGCAAAGGTGTTAATAGGTGAAGTAGATAATAAAGTAGTGGGGTATTGTTTATATTTTTATAATTTTTCTACTTTTCATGGAAAAGCAGGAATTTATATTGAAGATATCTATGTGAAGAAAGAACATCGAGGACAAGGTTATGGAAAGCTGTTCTTTAAAAAAATTGCAGAAATAGCAGAGGATGAAGGATGTCCTAGAATAGAATGGTCATGTCTTAAATGGAATAAACCGAGTATAGATTTTTATGAGTCTTTAGGTGCTGAAGCACAAAATGAATGGATTGGTTTCCGTTTAAGTGGGAATAATATAAAAAAATTAGCAGAAAAATAGGCCAACAAAAAGATCGATAAATGATGTGAACCCCCAAAGTTAGACAATAAACTAACAAAGGGGGTTTTTCTTATGAAGTTGACTAACGAAATTAAAAAGAAGATTGTTTTAGAAAA
>NZ_JAQFIQ010000009.1 GCF_029504745.1 Breznakia sp. PF5-3
ATAAGGAATGGTAGTATTTAGTTAGAAAAAAGAAGCAACTTTTATTGCTTCTCATATTACGGTTAGTTCATTTACACAGATTTTTTTACACTCTCGGATGCTTTTTAAAATGCCAATATTTCTTCTTTTAAACGTTCTACCATTTTTTCTTGAGGAATTTTTTCGATGATGACACCTTTCTTTATTAGCACACCTTCATTTTTTCCTCCAGCAATCGCGATATCTGCATGCTTTGCTTCTCCAGGGCCATTCACTGCACATCCCATGATAGCGACAGTAATATCCTTATTAACTGTTTCCAAAAAGGTTTCAATTTCATCAACAACAGGACCAATATTGAATTGTGTTCTACCACATGTAGGACAGGCAATCAAATTAGGAACATTTTTTATTAGATTAAAGCATTTTAAAATCTGTTTCACAATCACCATTTCACGTAAAGGATCACCATTTACAGATACACGAATAGTATCACCGATGCCACGTTCAATTAGAGTTCCTAAAGCTACACTAGATTTGATTGAAGAAGTTGTAAAACTACCTGCTTCTGTAACACCTAGATGGAGAGGGTAATTAAAAATTTCACTCGCTAGTGTGTAAACATCAATGCACAGTTGAACATCACTACTTTTAAAAGATAAACAGATGTCATAAAAATCCATATCTTCTAAAATTTGAATGTGTCGCTTGGCACTTTCTATCATTCCTTCAGCTGTAGGTTTTCCATATTTTTCATGGATATCTTTTTCTAAAGATCCACTGTTGATACCAATTCGAATTGGTATTTTGTTTTCTTTACAAAGAGCAACAACCTTTTCAACATTTTTTCGTGACCCGATATTACCAGGATTTAACCTTATTTTATCAATGCCATTTTCAATGGCTTTAATAGCAAGTTTATAATTAAAATGAATATCACCAACGATAGGGATATTTGTGTGTTTTTTGATTTCTTGAATTGCAATAGCATCATCCTCATCCATAATGGATACACGGATAATTTCGCAACCAGCATGTTCCAAATCATTAATTTGTTTAATGATTTTATTTGTATCACTTGTTTTATAACTACACATAGATTGGATTACAATTTTGTTTTGCCCTCCAATGGCTAGGTCTTTGACCATGATTTGTCTTGTTTTTTCTCGTTTCATTTTATCACCTAGTGGTATTATAGCATGTTCTTATAAAATATGTCTGAATAGTATCCTCCTAAAAATTCACTTGATGTTCACGTAAAGGTTATATACGGAACTAGTGTTAATATGGTATAATAACATGCATAATGGGAGGAATAAAATGTTTGTAAATCCATTTCGTAAAAAAGATATTGATCGTAGACGTCGTTCTAGTAATGTTTTTAAACAAAAAGAAGATTATGCGAAAACAATAAATAAAAGATTAAAAATTATGACGATAGTAATATGTGTTTTGTTTTCTGTTATTGGCGTGCGTTTGGCACAACTACAATTAGTAAACAATGAAGAATATGCATTAAAGTTGGAAACCTTTACTGCTAAAAAACAAACATTTGCTCCTTCACGTGGTAGTATTTATGATCGCAATGGAACGGTATTAGCAGAGAGTAAAAAATCCTCTACTATTTACTATTATCCTGCTAAAAATATAAGTGAAAAAGAAGAGTGGGATCTTGCTGAAAAGTTTGTTAATGAAATTGGTGTTAGTTTAACTAAGAAAAATGATAGTGGTGTAGAAGTGTCAGCAATTACAGATCGCGAATTAAAAGATATGGATTATGCATATCATGTAACTTATTTAAGAGATGTAAAAGATAATTATAATTCTTTGTTAAGTGCAGATGAACTAGAAGCAGCAAATAATGGAGATTTAAGTAATGCAGAAGTTTATAATTTAAAAATTAGTAGAATGGAAGTTCCCAAGGTTGATGATCATCACAAAAAAATATACTTAACTAAAATGTTGATGGATCAAACACCTGAAAATGAATATAAGACAATTTTAGAAGGTGCTACAACAGAACAAGTTGCTTATCTTGGAGAACACAATTCACAATTTCCTGGATTTAAATACATGAATGACTGGGTTCGTTCATATTATGATAATAACAATTCGATTGTGAAATCAATTCTTGGTGATATTTCATCACAGACACAAGGGCTTCCTGAGGAAAAGATGGAGTATTATATGGGGCTGGGTTATGCAATGAATCAACGAGTTGGTATATCAGGAATTGAAAAACAATACGAAGATTATCTTTCTGGAACAAAACGTTCTTATAATATTACCTATGATGAGAATGGGCTTGCAGTACTAAACGACGAAAATGAAGGAAAGAATGGATATGATTTAACGCTATCCTTAGATGTTGATCTACAAAAAAAAGTAGATGAGGTTCTAAATAAAACAATGAGTACCCATTCAGGTGGAAAGTATAAATATTTTGATTCGTTATATTTTGTGGCAATAAATCCACAAACTGGAGAAATCCTAGCGATGGATAGTATATACAGAAAAGAAGATGGAACCATTTATTCTGTACCTACAGGGACTTACTTGGATGCTAACCGTGCAGGTAGTGTTGTGAAAATGGCTACATTGTATATGGGATTAGACCAAGGGGTAATTTCACCAGGAACAGTATTAAATGATCAACCTATGCAGTTAAAAGGAACACAGGTATTTAAATCTTATACTACGCATGGATTAATAGATGATATAAATGCTATTGCTGTATCAAGTAATGTTTATATGGCTCAAATAGCAATAAAATTGGCAGGTGGCGAATTTGTTGAAAATGGACAGGCTTTATATTATGAAGATGGAACATTTGAAAAAATGAGGTCTTACTATAATATGTTTGGGCTTGGTGTGCAAACAGGAATTGATTTGCCTAATGAGGGAGTAGGAAGCATTGGTGGTACGGAAGAGCATGGTAAGATTATTCCTTTAGCAATTGGACAGTATGATACTTATACTACGATGCAATTGGCACAATATGTGTCAACAATCGCAAATGGTGGCAAACGTGTACAACCACATTTGCTAAAAAAAGTAACAGAGGTAAATAGTAATCGAGAAACGGTTATATACGAGCATCAGACTAATATTTTATCAACATTATTAGGAAATAATGTTAAGGAATATTTAGGACGTGCCCAAAAAGGAATGCGGGGTTGTGTAAGAGGAACGGGAAGTAAGAGTGCTTTTTGTCCTAGTACCGTAGATGACCCTAATAGTGGTACTCAGTTAGCGGCGAAAACCGGGACAGCAGAAAATGAAATTTATGAAAACGGGAATAAATTAGATGATACCATGTCATCTACAATGGTTGCATATGGACCATATATTGATGACGATGATGGAAGTACTCCAGAAATTGCATTTGCTTGCTTTGCGCCAAATGTGGAAATTGTTACAGGGACACCAGACCCCAACATTTGTGCAGGTATTATTGGAGAAGTATCAAATTATTATTTCTCAAAGAAGAAGTAGCAATTTAAATAATTGTATGATACAATAAGAAACGCTTAAGGAGGATTTAAGATGAGAGATCGTATCACTTTAAAATGTTCAGAATGTGGTGAAGAAAACTACATTAATACAAGAAATAAAAAAACTCAAACAGAACGTATGGCGGTTAAAAAATATTGTCCACGTTGTAATGCGAAAACTTTGCATAAGGAGAAAAAATAAGAAAGCCAAAAAAGTGGCTTTTTTATTTGGTGATAATTATGAAAATAGAAACATATCCATTAGGCATGTTACAGGCCAATTGTTATTTAATCTGGAAAGATAATCATGTATTGATTGTAGATCCTGGTGGGTCTTCAAAAAGGATAGTAGAATATATTACACAACAAGAAGCAATAGTGGATGCTATTTTGTTAACTCATGGACATTATGACCATATAGGTGGAGTGGAATTTTTTGTTAAACAATTTCATTGTCCCGTATATATCAGTGAAGCGGATCAATTAATGATTGATAATCCGAAATTTAATTGTTCAGATACTTTTGAAGGCTTTTCTTCAGACATCGAAATTCAGCATTATACAGGGAATATGAAAATTGAAAATTTCACTTTTGAAGTTATGGACGCTCCAGGTCATACGAATGGGTCAGTGTTATTGGTGTTTGATGATTTTATTTGTAGTGGAGATGTATTGTTTAAACAAAGCATTGGACGTTGTGACCTTCCTACAGGATCAAATAACAAGATGTTTCAAACGTTATCTATGATAAAGGGATTAGATTCAAAATACAAAGTGTATCCTGGTCATGGTGATAGTACAACATTATATGAAGAATTTTTATACAATCCATTTTTAAAGGATATAAAATAAACGAAAAATATCGCAGAATGAAAGCGATATTTTTTCTTTTTCTTAAATTTTTTAATGTTGTAATAAATAAAGCTAGGTTTTTATATTGTGATTGTGTATGAATAAGTAAGGTGGGTGATCCATGAAAAGAAAATTAAATTTATTATTAAAATATGTGCTTTCATATAATGCAAGTGATGTTCATTTTACATTGGTTAATCACAAATTAGAAGTTAGAGTTAGAGGGTTGAATAAGATTGTAGATATCAATGATAAAAAGTTAAGTGAGGATTTATTTTATTATTTAAAATATATATCCAACCTTGATTTAGGAAATTCTTTTTTACCACAAAGTGGAAACTTCAGTTATGTTTATAAGAAGCAATTATTACATTTTCGCTTTGCATATTTGCATACATTTCAAACACAATCAGGAGTTCTACGAATTTTAAACAATCATGAAAAGATTAAAATAATGGATTTGAGCTTAGATAAAAGACAAAATCATATATTTGAATCATGGACAAAGTTTCGAAGTGGATTAGTTTTGGTGAGTGGGCCAACAGGGAGCGGAAAATCAACAACATTACATGCTCTTTTAGATGTGATTGCTGAAAACAAAAAGTTTAATATCATCACATTAGAAGATCCTGTTGAGATTCATAATGATAAATACTTGCAATTGCAGGTAAATGAAAAAATGAATTTCGGGTTTGAAGAGGGAATCAAACAATTACTAAGGCATGATCCAGATGTCATTATGATTGGAGAAGTGAGAGATGAAACAACTGCAAAAATGCTAATCCGTTGTGCATTGAGTGGGCATATGGTATTTACGACTATTCATGCAAAAAGTTGTAAAGAGGCCATTAAAAGGTTACAAGAATTTGGGATATCAAAAACAGATCTAGTAGAAACATTAACAGGGATTACAAATCAGCGAATTTACAAACATAAGGACTTTGATCGTCGTGTATGTGTTTATGAAATTTTAGAGAAGGAGGAGTTGAAGGAAGTGTTAGAAACAGAATTGCTTCCAAATTCGTATGAGGATATTAAGCAAAAAATTAAATATGCTGTTGAGCAAAATTGGATTTCAAAACAAGAAGCAGAAAGCGACCTTATCCTTTAGTGTTTATGAATGGCTATATTTTTCACAATTATTACAAAAAGGATATAGTTTTGATATATCATTGCAATTAATGGATAAAGAAAACCATGAGTTATTAAAAACTTTAGAAGAAGGAAAACGCATACAAGAAATTATTGTTCATAGTACAAAAGGAAGATTTCAAGCTTTTGTGAGTTTTTTTATGAAATTGACCGGGATTGCAGAAGCACTTCGTTGCTCGGTGTCTATGTATGATTTTGAAAGACAATTACGCTCAAAGATAATAAAACAAACAGCATATCCAATGTTTATTTTAATTTTTTCTTTTTTTACCGTTTATATTTTTTCAACATACGTCGTGCCACAGTTACTTCAAAATTTTGAAGCAAATGATTCTTTTTTAATAGTTATGATTGATATTTTGCGTTCTATTTCTATGGTTGTGATAACAGGAATTGTTATTGTTGTTATTGTTTTTATTTTGTGTAAATTATCAAAACGGCTGTTTTGTAAAATTGGAAGCTTATGTATTCAACATATTTCGGTGTGTAAAGAATTTATGTCATTTTATTTAGCAAATTATTTAATTGTTTTAGATGAATGTGGATTAAGCACACAACAGATGTTTTTGTTCTTACAAAATGTGAAACAGCAACCATTGTTTTATCAAATAATAAATGATATTCATTTACTGTTGCAGAATGGAAAAGATTTATCAACGGTGATTAATGAGCATCGTGTACTTTCCAAAAATTTTAAAATGCACTATGTGTTAGGAAGTACAACAAATACTTTTTGTAAGTCTTTGAAAACTTATCAAGAATTACAAGAGAAAAAATGGAATACACAACTAAAAAAGTTAGGTATATCCATACAAATTATCTCCTATAGTTTAGTAGGTGTATTAGTTTTATGTATTTATCAAATAATGATGATTCCATTACAATTGTTAGAAAGGATGTAATAACATGAAAAAAGGATTCACAATATTAGAAATGATTATCGTACTTACGATAATAGCTTTGATTTTTCTGCTTACATTACCAAACATACAGCAAAAGAAAAAAGTAATTGATAACAAAGGATGCGAAGCTTTGATTGAAGTTGTAAATGCACAAATTTTGCTTTATGAAATCGATACCTTGGAAACACCTACAAGTGTTGATCAATTAATAAGTGGTGGATATTTGAAAGACACACAAAAAAGATGTCCTGATGGAGAAAGTATCACAATATCAGGAGGAGAGGCACATGCATCTAAATAGAAAAGGTTTTACCTTGTTTCAAATGCTTATGGTATTGCTGATCATCTCTATTTGCTTGCTTTTACAACCTAAAACTCAACGAACAAAAACATCATTAAAATATGAGACCATGAAACTTCGAGAATGGATATTGCAGGCACAAGAGAAAGCCATCTTTGATAAAACGAATGTTTCTATGATGATAGAAGATAATATGATTTCAAGTAATAATAAAACGTATTCCTTAGCTAAAGAAACAACATGTGGGAGTCATCATATTTCTTTTAATCATAGAGGGAATACAAATCAAGCACGAACAATTGAATGTAGGCAAGGAAAGGAAAAAGCAGAAATTGTTATAAACTTAGGAGCAGGGAATATATATGTACGCTAAGCAAGGATATATCCTTATTGAAGCAATTCTTTTGTTTTATATGTGTACGATGATAGTCTTAATGTTATCGAGTTTATGCGTAGGGATGGGGAATACAAAAAAACGAGAGTATGAAACTTCTGAAATTAAATATGAGACGGAAATACAGAATATTTATGAAAGTTATCAAGACGAATAAGAGAAAGGGGTTCACCTTGTTGGAAACGTTAGTTGCATTTGTTATTGTTGGAGTATCAATTACTTTATTGCAAAGTGGTTTAATGATGGTGAAAAACTTCAATTTCGATTTTTACGTTGGAGAAGATGAGGTTAGTATTCGTCAAATGCGTTTACTATATATCTTATCTTCTACACATCAAATAGAGAATAATGAATTGGTAATTACTTATTTTGGAGATGAATTGCGATTTCGAAAGTATAACGACAACATGATATTGAGTCCAGGGTATCAAGTTTTTTTTCAAAAAATAGATACATATGATTTTGAGGAAATAGGGGATTGTATATATGTTAAGTATAGGCATATTGATGAAAAAGAAAAAAAGCAAATTATTGGTTGCTAAAAAACAAGGTTTTATAACTACATATGGTCTAATTTTATTATATGTAGTTTTGCTTTTCACTTCTTTTATTACAACAAAATTGAAATCGCAAATCTTGTATGGAGAAAGATTAAGTTTTGCTGAATTGCGTGCGATAGAGTATGCGAAAAGCCAAATTCTTTTAAGCACTTTTGAAAATCAACAATTTATATATGAGAATTTAGATATATCTATTATGTTTTATGAAGGGTATTGCGAAATTATGGTTACTGATAATCAAAATCATTCTTTTCAATCAAAGTTAGCTTATGATGATGAGACAAAAGAAATAACAGGCTATGATTATTTCCGTTAGTGTAAAGTAAAAACACTTGACACCTGGTTTTAGTGTGATATACTTGGTTAAGTAAAAAGGAGATTAAGAATTATGGCTGTAAAATTAAGATTGAAAAGAATGGGAAAAAAAGGATATGCTTACTACAGAATTGTAGCAGCTGATTCAAGAAGCCCACGTGATGGTAGAATTATTGAAGCAATTGGAACTTATAATCCAAATAACGACCCTGCAGTAGTAACTGTGGACGAAGAATTGGCTTTAAAATGGTTAAGAAATGGTGCGCAACCATCTGATACAGTAAGAAGTATTTTGTCAAAACATGGAATTATGAAAAAAATACACGACGAAAAAAAATCTAAATAATTCATGGATTACGAAAAAATCATTTTAGACCTTATTACACCAATCGTTGATGATAAAGATAGTTTATCAGTTAAGGTAATGTCAACATTAGATGAAAATGAGGTTTTGCTACATGTATATGCTAATTCAGATGATGTTGCTCGTTTAATTGGTCGTCGTGGAATGATGGCGAGTAGTATTCGTCAAATGATGTCGATTGCATCAAGAAAAGAAAATAAGATGATAACGATTAAGTTTGAATCATATTAAGATAGGATGCTATGCATCCTTTTTTTAGAGGTGAACAATGGATAAAATAAAAATTGGAACAATTTTTAATACGCATGGGCTAAAAGGAGAAGTTAAAATTAAATCTTTTAGCGATTTTAACGATGAACGTTTCAAAGTAGGGAACACCCTTATTGTTGATACAAATAAAAGTGATATGGAATTGAAAGTTAAAACGTATCGTTTGCACAAAGGTGTTGTATTGGTTAGTTTTGAAGGTTATGACGATATTAATAAGATAGAAGCATACAAAGGGAATGATATATATATAAACAAAGAATATATTTCGCCATTAAATGATGGATACTATTTTTTTGAATTAAAAGGATGTAAAGTAATTGATCAAAGTGGTAATTTGATAGGGGAAGTTGAAGACATATTAGAAACAGGTGCTAATCCTGTTTTGCGTGTGAATAAAACAATATTAATACCGTATGTAGATGCTTTTATCAAGAATGTTGATATTCAAGAGAAAACGATTTATATCGAGACAATTGAGGGGTTGCTATGAAAATTACAATTCTGACTTTATTCCCTGAATTTTTTGACTCTTTCAAAGCGACTTCTATTATAAAACGGGCTATTGATGATCACAGAATAGAAGTTGAATGTGTAAATTTTCGTGATTATACGTTAGATAAACACAACAATGTAGATGATACTATATGTGGAGGCGGAGCAGGGATGTTATTGACTTGTCAGCCGATTGTAGATGCTATTAATGCAAATAAAAAGGCATCTACAAAAGTTGTAATGCTAAGTCCACAAGGGAAGATGCTAAAGCAATCAATGGTTCGTGAATTGGCTCAAGAAAAAGAGTTAATTCTTCTATGTGGACATTATGAAGGGTTTGATGAACGAATCCGAGACTATGTAGATGAAGAAATATCTATTGGGGATTATGTGTTGACTGGTGGAGAAGTTGCAGCAAGTGTGTTATGTGATGCAATTATTCGTTTACATGATGGAGTAATCCGTGAAGCAAGTCATCAAGATGACTCGTATGAGAATGGACTTTTAGAGTATCCTCAATATACAAGACCAATTGAATATGATGGAAAAAAAGTTCCAGAAATTCTATTAAGTGGACATCATGAAAAAATCAGAAAGTGGCGATTAAAGGAATCTATTCGGAAAACGTACCAACGACGTAAAGATTTATTAGATAGTTATGAATTTAATAAGGAAGAAGAATTGCTGTATAAAGAAGTGATAGAAGAGGAAAAAAACAAAGAGTAAAAAAGTGTTTACTTTTATACTGATTTTTGGTATTATTAATAAGCCTATTGGCTGCAGGGTTCCGCTAGTAACGTCTATGAACCACATGCATTGTTGAAGAAAAGGAGAAAGAAAATGAACTTGAATTTAGTTAATGAAGTTACAAAATCTCAATTGAAAAAAGACATCCCTGATTTTAGAAGTGGTTGTACAGTGAAAGTACACGTTAAGATTAAAGAGGGTGACAAATCTAGAATTCAGATTTTTGAAGGAATCGTAATCGCGAAAAAAGGTGGAGGAATCAATGAAACCTTTACAGTACGTAAGATATCAAATCAAGTTGGAGTTGAAAGAACATTTCCTGTTCATTCACCAGTAATTGATAAGATTGAAGTAACTCGTCGCGGAAAAGTAAGAAGAAATAAATTACGTTACTTAAAAGGACGTAGTGGTAAAGCTGCTCGTATTAAAGAAATTCGTTAAAAAGCAACACAAAGTGTTGTTTTTTTATACAGTGTGAATTATTTTTCTAGTAAATAATTTCACAGGTGCTATAATATAATATAGGTGATGAAAGTGGAAGAAAAATTGAAAAAAGAAACTAAAAAAGAATCCATAAAAATTGAAATATTAGATTTTGTTAGGATGATCCTAATATGCTTTGTTTTCGTTTTTTTGTGTGTAAAATTTGTTTTTCGTCCTGTTACAGTAGACGGAAATAGTATGTATCCAACATTGGTCGATCAAGAGTTTGGATTTTCTAATGTGTTCTCAACATTTGTTAGTGATATTAAACGTTTTGAAGTAGTGGTAGTTTATAATGAAGAAACTGATAAGCTTTGGGTAAAACGTGTGATTGGATTACCAGGTGAAACCGTTCAATACAAGAGCAATAAATTGTATATAAATGGAGAAATCGTTGAAGAAACATTTTTTGATCAAGAATATGTAAATAGTAAAACGAATAATGGTAATGAATTATTTACTAGTGATTATGGACCTATTACATTAAAAGAAGATGAATACTTCTTATGTGGCGATAATCGTCAGATATCAAAAGATTCACGTAGTCCTAGTGTGGGGCCATTTAAGAAAAACGCAATCGTTAGTAAATATGTAATTGTATTATATCCTTTTGATGAAATGGGAATCGTTTCAAATGGCAGCAAATAATATTAATATTCAATGGTATCCAGGTCATATGACCAAAGCAAAGCGAGAAATGCAAAGTAAAATATCACTTGTAGATATGATAATTGAACTTCGTGATGCAAGAGTTCCTAATGCTAGCAAAAACCCTTTAATTGATGAATTGATACAGCAAAAGCCAAGATTGATTGTTTTAACAAAAATTGATAAAGCTGAAGCTGATGAAACACAAAAGTGGATTTCTTTTTTAAATAATGAAACCACAAAAGTAATAGGGTTAGATGTATTACATGATAATTGTGTAAAAATTATTACAGATGCTGTTTTAGAACTAGTAAAAGAAAAGCGAGAACGACAAATACGCAAAGGGATGAATCCCCGTGCTGTCAGATGTATGGTGTGTGGTATTCCTAATGTTGGTAAAAGCACACTCATTAATCGTATTGCTTCAAAAAAAATTTTAGAAACAGGAAACCGTCCTGGTGTTACAAAAGCAACAAGATGGGTGAAGGTAAACAAAGACATTGAATTGTTAGATACACCCGGTGTTTTATGGCCAAAATTTGATGATGAAAACATAGGTATGATGTTAGCTATTACAGGAGCGATTCGTGATCAAGTTTTACCACTTGAGGAAATTGCGTATTATGCACTGAAATATTTGAAAGAATACTATCCAGCAGAGCTTGAAAATTATTACGGTGTTGAATTGATTGATAATAATTACAAATTATTTCAAGCTTTTGGTCGAAAAAAAGGATATTTGATTAAAGGTGATGAGGTTGATAATAAACGGGTTATTGAAACATTTATGAAAGACATACGAGATAATCGATTTGGTCGAATCACATGGGAGAAATGCAGTGGAATGTAAGAATGAATATGAAAAAAAATATACAAAAGAAGGATACACAAAGATTTTGGGTATAGATGAAGCAGGTAGAGGACCTTTAGCAGGTCCTTTAGTAGTTGCAGGAGTTTGTTTTCCAAAAGGATATGCACATGCAGAAATATATGATTCAAAGAAAATAAGCGAAAAAAAGAGGGAAGAACTCTTTGATGTAATAAAGAATGATGCACAATACTACGATATAATAATTGTAGATATTGAAGAGATTGATAAATTGAACATTTATCAAGCAACCAAAAAAGCAATGATGCAAATTGCTAACGATGCAGAAGATATAGAAGTTGTATTAAGTGATGCAATGCCCTTCACTTTATCAAATATGATTGTTGAGCCAATTGTAAAGGGTGACCAAAAAAGTGTGAGTATCGCTGCAGCAAGTATTTTAGCAAAAGTTACAAGGGATCGTATTATGAATATGTACGATGAAAAATATCCAGAGTATGGTTTCAAAAACCATAAAGGATATCCAACAAAGCAGCATTTAGCCGCTTTAGAAAAATATGGTGTTTTAGATATTCATCGCAAGAGTTACGGACCTGTTGCTCGACTTAGACAATTAAAGTTTGACATTTAAATATCTTTTAGGATATTTTTTTGTTTTATCAAATAATATAGAAGAACAACTATGAAGCGAAAACAACTTTTATATTATGCAACGAAATATGCAGGACAGTACAATAAAATAAAATACGCAGTTGAAACAAACGAACCTTTTAAAAACATTGAGTGCAAAACTCCTTATGTTTGTATTGGTGAAGACGATTATCCGGATAACTTATATCTATTGAAAAATCCTCCATTTGTTCTTTTTTATGAAGGAGATATTAAATTGCTTAAAAACAAATTGATAGGCATTGTAGGGAGTCGTGATATGAGCGATGTAGGAAAATCGTATTGTGATATACTAATGCAATATCTTAATAAGGAATATATAACGCTTAGTGGATTGGCTAAAGGAGTTGATGGATATATACATCAACTCTCTATCCAAGAAAGAAAAACAATTGGGGTAATTGGATGTGGGTTGAATGTCGTGTATCCAAAAGAGAATAAATTGCTTTATGAAGAATTGAAGAAAAATCATTTAATACTAAGCGAATATCCATACGATACAAAACCCTTAGCTATGCATTTTCCACTTAGAAATAGAATTATTGCCGCATTAATAAATAAATTGGTAGTAGTAGAGGCAACGATCAGAAGTGGGACAATGCTAACGGTGAATGAAGCGTTACTTCTTAATAAGGATATATATTGTTTTCCATCGCCATTTATTGAAAATAGTGCCAGTGGCTGCAATATGCTAATTCAAGAAGGAGCGGATATATTGGTAGATGTAAATATGATTAAAGAGTTATAAAGGTTGACAAATAAGGAATGTAAAGATAATATGTTTTAGGACTGGAGGTTTTTATGAAAAAATTAGTTATAGTCGAATCACCTTCAAAATCAAAGACGATTGAGAAATATTTAGGAAAAGATTTTAATGTTATTTCTAGTAAAGGGCATATTCGAGATTTAGCCACTACTGGAAAAGGTGGGTTAGGAATTGATATTGAAAATGATTTCACCCCTACATACAAAATTAATAAAGATAAAAAAGATGTGGTCAAGGATTTGAAAGCATTGGCTAAAAAAAGTGATCAAGTATATTTGGCAAGTGACCCTGACCGTGAAGGAGAAGCTATTGCATGGCATTTAGCAAGTGAGCTTGGGTTAGATATGAACGATGAAAATCGTATTGTATTTAATGAAATTACGAAGCCAGCAATTTTGGAGGCTTTTGAACATCCAAGAGTAATTGATCAAGGATTGGTGCATTCTCAGGAAGCACGACGTATGGTAGATCGAATCATTGGTTTTAAATTATCAAAATTATTACAAAGTAAAATCAAGTCAAAATCAGCAGGTCGTGTACAATCTGTTGCTTTACGTATAATTGTTGAGCGAGAAAAAGAAATTCGTGCATTTAAAACAGAAGAGTATTGGACGATTGATGCAATAGTTAACAAAGAAAAGAATAAATTTATTGCGGAATTAAGAAAATACAAAGGCAAAAAAGCGAAAATTAAAAACAAAGAAGAAAGTGATGCAATCATTGCAGCTTGTTCGGATAAGTATCAAGTTACTAAGATTGAGAAAAAGGTAAAGAAAAAGCAACCAAAACTTCCGTTTATTACTTCAACATTACAACAAGAAGCTTCTACAAAATTGAACTTCAGTGCAAAAAAGACAATGCAAGTTGCTCAAAAATTGTATGAAGGTATCGAAGTTGGTACTGGCGTGGAAGGGTTGATATCTTATATGCGTACAGATTCAACAAGATTAAGTGATATGTTTGTAAGTGCTACTCTTTCTTATATAGATACGACATATGGAAAAAAATATGTTGGGCGTGCAAGACAGAAAAAGGTAGAAGGATCTCAAGATGCGCATGAAGCATGTCGTCCTACGGATATTAATCGAACACCAGAATCTGTCAAAACATATTTAACAAATGATCAATATCGTTTGTATAAATTGATTTATGCAAGAACGTTAGCATCATTGATGGCTCCTGCTGAAAGTGATAGTGTAAGTGCAACAATTGTTAATAATGAATGTGAATTTGGAGCGAATGGTAATGTATTAGCTTTTGATGGATACTTAAAAATTTATGGAGATTACGAGAGCAATAAAGATGAAATGTTGCCACCGCTTACTGAAGGTGAAGTGCTAGAAGATGTCACTTTGGAAGGAAAACAACATTTTACAGAACCACCAAAACGTTATAGTGAAGCACGATTAATCAAAGAGATGGAAGAGCAAGGTATTGGGCGTCCATCAACGTATGCTATGATAATTGATACACTGCAAGCACGTGGGTATGCAGAATTGAAAAAGCAAACAGAAACAGGGAAAACGAAAGTATTCTTCCCAACTGAACAAGGAGAACTCACGGATACAAAGTTACAAGAGTTTTTTGAAAGTTTGATTAATGTTAAATATACGGCTGCAATGGAAGAAGATTTAGATGATATTGCTGTTGGTAAAAAAGATATGGTAAAAGAGTTGCGCGATTTTTATAACCGATTTGAGCCTTTGCTTGAAAAAGCATATGATGAAATGGAAAAAATTGAAGCAGAGAAAACGGGTGAAAAATGTCCAGAATGTGGAAATGATTTAGTTATTCGTAATGGACGATATGGAAAATTTGTAGCGTGCAGTAATTATCCTGAATGTAAATATATCAAACAGGACGAAGCTGAAAAAATTGATGAAAAATGTCCGAATTGTGGTGGTCCACTAGTGAAGAAAAAAGGACGATTCGGAGAATTTTATGCTTGTGCAAACTATCCTGAATGTAAATATATAAAATCGGATCGAGAACCTCCACAGAAAACAGGAGAGATGTGTCCAGAATGCGGAAAAGAGTTAGTGAAACGAAAATCACGTTATGGAAAATATTTTATAGGGTGTAGTGGTTATCCTAAATGTCGCTACATAAAAAAAGAAGAAGATAAAAAGGATGATAAAGAAGAAAACAAAGAAGAGGAAAAATAATGAGCGAAGTAAAAGTAATTGGAGCAGGGTTAGCAGGTTGTGAAGCAGCTTGGCAGTTAGTTAATCGTGGGATTAAAGTAAAACTTTATGAAATGCGACCAAAGAAAATGACACCAGCTCATCAAACTGGTGATTTTGCAGAACTGGTATGCTCAAATTCATTACGATCTAATTCTTTAAACAATGCAGTTGGAATAATGAAAGAAGAGTTGAGAATTCTCAACTCTTTAGTCATTCTTGCAGCAGATGAGAATCAAGTTCCTGCTGGAAGTGCACTGGCAGTCGATCGTAATGGGTTTTCAAGGATGATTAGTGAAAAATTAAAACAACATCCTTTAGTAGAAGTTATAGAGGAAGAAATTACTTCAATTCCGGAAGGAAATGTAATTGTTGCTACAGGTCCATTAACTAGTGATGCATTGAGTACCCATATTCAATCACTATTTCATGAGGATAACTTTTATTTTTATGATGCAGCAGCACCAATTATTGAAAAAGATAGTATTGATTTTGATAAAGCATATTATAAGTCACGTTATGATAAAGGTGATGCAGATTATATAAATTGTCCAATGACTAAAGAAGAGTTTGATCAGTTCTATCAGGAACTGATTAATGCTGAAGTGGTTAAGCCAAAAGACTTTGAAGATGAGAAGTTTTTTGAAGGGTGCATGCCCTTTGAAGAGATAGCGCGTCGTGGTGAAAAGACACTCTTGTTTGGACCGATGAAACCAGTTGGTTTGGAAAAGGATACAGATCATCGACCATATGCGGTTGTTCAACTTCGCCAAGATGATGCAGCAGCTACACTATATAATATCGTTGGCTTTCAAACACATTTGAAATGGAGCGAGCAAAAACGCATTCTTTCTATGATTCCAGGATTGGAAAATTGTAATATCGTTCGTTATGGGGTTATGCATCGAAATTCTTATTTATGTGCGCCTAAATGTTTGAAACAAACATATCAATCAGTAGTTCGAGATAATTTATTTTTTGCAGGCCAGATGTGTGGTGTTGAAGGGTATGTAGAATCTTGTGCTAGTGGCTTAGTTGCTGGTGTTAACATGGCTCGATTGATAAAGGGTGAGAAATTAGTTGAGTTTCCGCCAACATCTACAATCGGTTCACAGGCATATTATATAACTCATACGAATCCAAATTATTTTCAACCAATGAATGCAAATTTTGGAATTATGGAGTTGAAGGAAAAAGTGAAAAAACGCGAACGCAAAGAAGCCTACGCAAAACAATCGATTGCAGTTATAAAGGAAATAAAGGAACACTATAATTTATGAGAGAATTAATGGAACGTTTTTTAAGCTATGTGCATCAAAGAAATTCAGGATCAACTCATACTTATGATGCTTATCAAAGAGACATTGAAGAATTTATTTGTTTCTTAGAGCAAGAGGGGGTTGCTAGTTTTGATGGTGTAGATCGTATCGTTGTGAGCAATTATATTGTTTATTTACGTAATCGATTTACGAAACAAGGCGCTTTGAAGAATAGTAGCATTTCAAGAAAACTTTCATCATTACGTTCCTTTTTTGCTTATTTAAATGAATATGTAGGAATCAGCAACAATCCGTTTCATTATATTAAAGCGCCAAAAAATACAAAGAAAATCCCAGAGTTTCTTTTTTATGACGAACTTGATCAATTACTAACATCTATTGATATTACTTCGGATGAAGGAATTCGTAATCGTGCTATGTTTGAACTTATGTATGCATGTGGATTGCGGGTAAGTGAAGTAGTTGATTTAAAAGTGGAAAATATTGATTTTGATGAAAATATTGTATTTGTTACAGGTAAAGGAGATAAGCAAAGAGTTATACCTTTTTATGAGGATGTAAACGAACTCTTACAAACATATTTATATAAAGTGAGAGTTAAATGGGTGAATAGTAATAAGGTAACTAATGTGTTTGTAAATCAGAGGGGGAATCCTCTGACTTCTAGGGGAATACAATATATCTTAAATAAGGAAGTTGATAAGAGTGGTTTGACAATGCGAGTACACCCACATATGATACGTCACAGTTTTGCGACACACTTGTTAGATAATGGAGCGGATCTTCGTATCGTCCAAGAACTATTAGGGCATTCATCTTTATCTACTACTCAAATATATGTTCATGTAACACAAGAAAGATTGAAAGAAACATATAATTATGCACATCCACGTTCAAAAATGAAGTAATATAGATGTTTTTTAGTGAAATATTGAAATTCGTAAATAACCATGGTATTATATAAAAGCGCGTTTGCGCAAATACACACATCATGGATTGGTTGATCCGTGCTCTAGCAGAAAGAAATCTAGCGATAATGGGTTATCAACTTTTGAAATGATGGAGGTTTAACGGAAAGTGAGGAAATATTATTATGGCAATCGTTTCTATGAGACAATTATTAGAAGCAGGTGTTCATTTCGGACATCAAACAAGAAAATGGAATCCAAAGATGAAACCATATATTTATGGTTCTAGAAATGGTGTTTACATCATTAATTTGGAGAAAACATTAACGCAAATTGACACTGCATATGCAGCGCTTAAGCAAATCGCTGAAAAAGGTGGAAAGGTTTTATTTGTTGGAACTAAAAAACAAGCACAAGGTACAATCGTTGAGGAAGCTTTACGTTCAGGAAGTTTCTACGTTAACCAAAGATGGCTTGGAGGATTATTAACAAACTATCGTACAATTCAAAAGCGTGTAAAACGTTTGGTTGAAATTGAAGAAATGGAATCAAGTGGATTGATTGATGTTTATACTAAAAAGGAACAAGCTCAATTCCGCAAGCAAAAAGCACGTTTGGAAAATTTCTTAGGTGGAATCAAGGAAATGAAAAAATTACCTGATGCTGTCTTTGTTATTGATCCAAGAGAAGAGCATAATGCAGTAGCGGAAGCAAAGAAACTTGGAATTCCTGTATTTGCGATGATTGATACAAATTGTGATCCAGAAGAAGTGGATTATCCAATTGCATCAAATGATGATGCAATGCGTTCTATTAAATTAATGGTAACACTAATGGCAGATGCAATTGTGGAAGCAAAAGGTGGATTGTTGTCTGTTGCACATAGTTGTGACAATGACACAGAAGTTGATGTAACAATGGCGGATGTAATTATTAATGTAGAAGAACAAATCGCAGAAAACGAGAGAAAAAGACGTCAAAGATATGAAGAAAGACGTGCTCGTTTCAATAAGCGTAACAATAGAAGAGATGGTGGAAGAGATGATCGCCGTCCAGCACCTCGTAGAGAGGAAAACACACCTAAAACTGATGAGGTGAAAAAAGAAGCTACAACTGAAGTTAAGGAAGCGAAAAGTGAAGTAGCACCAGAAGCAAAAGCTGAATAGTAAAAATAAAATATAACTGAGAAAGGAGTGTATTTATGAATATTACTGCTAGTATGGTAAAAGAACTAAGAGAAAAAACAGGCGCAGGGATGATGGACTGTAAAAAGGCCTTGATTGAATGCGATGGAGATATGGAAAAGGCAGTTGATTGGTTGCGTGAAAAAGGAATTGCAAAAGCAGCTAAGAAATCAGGAAGAATTGCCGCTGAAGGTTTAACACGTGTTGCTGTTGATGGGAACACAGGAGTTGTTTTTGAAGTGAATTCAGAAACAGATTTCGTTGCTAAAAACGAACAATTCATTGAATTGTTAGACAAAATACAAAAAGCGTTGCTGGCTCAAAAACCAGCTGATGCTGCAGCAGCTTTAGCAGTTGATGTGGATGGTGAAACACTAGAGACTACACTTGCTAACGCAACTGCTACAATAGGAGAAAGAATTTCATTCAGACGTCTTCAAGTAGTAGAAAAAAAGGATGATGAATTCTTTGGTAGCTATATGCATATGGGTGGGAAAATTTCTGCTCTTGCAGTATTAAAAGGTGGAAATGAAGAAGTTGCAAAAAATATTGCAATGCAAGTTGCTTCTATGGCTCCACAATTTATTTCTCGTGATCATATGCCACAAGAATTTATTGAACATGAAAAAGGAATTCAACTAGAAATTTTAAAGAATGATGAAAGTCTAAATTCAAAACCTGAAAATGTATTAAAAGGAATTGTTGAAGGAAGATTGTCAAAATCATTGCAAGATGTAAGTTTGATTGATCAAATTTACTTTAAAAACCCAGATTTAAAAGTTGCTCAATACTTAAAAGAATCTGGTGCAGAAGTTGTAACATTTGTTCGTTACGCAGTAGGTGAAGGAATCGAAAAACGTGAAGAAAACTTTGCTGAAGAAGTAATGAGTCAAGTTGCAGGAAAGTAAACCGCTTATCATAAGCGGTTTTTTTTAACTTTTACAAAGAAACGGTATTTACCGTAGAAATCCTAGTCTAAATCATGTATAATTTACTATGGATTAGAAATTAAAAATAAGGAAGGTTTAAAAATGTACAATCGTGTTCTATTAAAATTAAGTGGAGAAGCATTATCTTCTTCGGAAAACGCATTTGATCCAAAAGTTCTTTCGCAACTTGCGAGTGAATTGAAAGAAGTCCATGACTCTGGAGTTGACTTAGCTATTGTAGTGGGTGGTGGAAACTTTATTCGTGGTAAACTTGTTGAACAAATGGGAATTGATCGAGTACAAGCAGATTATATGGGAATGTTAGGTACTGTGATTAATGCGATTGCTGTACAAAACGCTCTAGAACAAATCGGTGTACCGACAAGAGTACAATCAGCTATTGAAATGCAAAAAGTTGCAGAGCCATTTATCGTTCGTAGAGCAATACGACATTTAGAAAAAGGTAGAGTAGTAATTTTTGGCGCAGGTACAGGATCTCCATACTTTTCTACTGATACAACTGCAGCATTACGGGCTTCAGAAATTAAAGCTGATGTAATTTTGATGGCTAAAAATGGAGTTGATGGAGTATATGATGCAGATCCTAAAAAGAATCCTAATGCAAAAAAATATGATAGGTTATCATATATGGATTTGTTAAATCAAGGATTGCAAGTTATGGATTCTACTGCTACAAGTATGTGTATGGATAATGATATAGATTTAATAGTATTCAATATGAATGAAAGAGGAAATATCTTGAAAGCAATTCAAGGGACAGCAAGCGGAACCGTAATTTCTAAGAAAGGAGAATAATTATGCAAGAAATTTTAAATACAACAAAATCAAAAATGGACAAAGCAATTGAAACATTGCGCCATAATTTAGTGGATATACGCACGGGGCGTGCCAATCCTGCAATCTTAGATCGGATTGAAGTGGATTATTATGGGTCGCCAACACCAATTAATCAAATGGCATCGATTCAGGTTGTGGAAGGTCGTCAATTGATGATTAAACCTTATGATAAATCTTTAGTCAAAGATATGGAAACAGCTATTAATACGAGTGATATTGGATTCCCTGTAATTAACGATGGAGATGTTTTGAGAATTAATATCCCAACATTAACAGAGGAGACTAGAAAATCATTAAGTAAAGATGCTTCGAAAATTGGTGAGGAAAGTAAGATTGCAATTCGTAACATTCGTCGAGATGCAAATGATATGGCTAAGAAGAGCAAAGAACTTACAGAGGATTTGAAAAAAGATGCTCAAGAGCGCATTCAAAAAATCACAGATGATTATGTGAAAAAAATTGATGACACTGTAAAAGAAAAGATTGATGAGATAATGTCAATCTAAAGCCAACCCACATATGTGGGTTTTCATTTAGGAGGATATCCAATGTTGAAACATGTAGCAATAATAATGGATGGTAATGGACGATGGGCGAAAGCTCATGGCTGGCAACGAACACGTGGTCATAAACAAGGTGCTGAGACAATTCGAACAATTGCTTTAGAAGCAAATGCTATGGGAATTGAAGCATTAACTTTATATGCTTTTAGTACGGAAAATTGGAAACGGCCACCAAAAGAAATTGAATATTTATGTAAATTGCCTAAAATGTTTTTTGACCGTTATATTAATGAATTGAATGAGAAAAATATTAAAGTTATGTATATTGGGGAATTGGAAAAATTCCCAACAGATACAGTAACTGTAATAAAGCGTGCAGTTGAAATGACGAAGCAAAATACAGGTTTAAAATTGGTGATTGCAATTAATTATGGATCAAGAAGAGAAATTGTTCTAGCTGCACAACATTATGCAGCTGATGTCATTGATGGAAAAGCTAGTTTAGAAATAGATGAAGATGGGTTTGCTCAATATTTGATGACAAAAGATTTGCCAGAAATTGATTTACTTATTCGTACGAGTGGAGAACAACGACTATCAAATTATTTGCTTTGGCAATTAGCATATAGCGAGTTCGCTTTTGTTGAGTATGCATGGCCTGAATTGAATGAAGAAAGGTTTCATGCGATAATAGAAGAGTTCAATACTCGCGATAGAAGATTTGGAGGCATTAAATGATAAAACGAATTATAACGGCATTGGCAATTATAGCTTGTGTAATTCCACCTTTAGTAATAGGTGGATACCTTTTATATGCTTTGATTGCTTTGGTGATAATTGTGGGAGGTTTTGAGTTGGTAAACCTTTTGGCAAGTCGTAAATTTTTATCCACACCATGGCTGTTTTTATGTTTTAGTATTGTTGTTTTAGCTGTTTTAGTTCCAGATAAATATAGTTTTTCAGTATTATCGATTTTGATTTTGATATTAATGGCAACGCCTGTTTTTTATAAAAAGATGACGAGTGAAGATTCATTCTATGTTATAGCATCCTGCTGTTTGTTATATATGTTAGGTGTTTCATTTTTACATATCTATAATTTTAATGAACTTTATATCTGGTATTTATTGTTAGCAACTTATGGTTGTGATACAGGTGCATACTTTGCAGGAAGCTTATTTGGGAAAACAAAATTAATCCCTTCTATTTCACCTAAAAAAACAGTTGAAGGAGCAATTGGAGGTTGGGTAGTTGGAGCTTTACTATCTTTGCTTTTTGCTTTGTTTATTATAAAAGATATGAATATGTTATTAATGATTTTAGGTTGTTTATGGTTACCAATAACTTCTCAAATTGGTGATTTATCTTTTTCAGCAATAAAAAGACATTTTCATGTGAAAGATTTTTCAAATATTTTTCCAGGCCATGGTGGTTTTATGGATCGCATTGATTCTTTAGTTTTTAACCTTATTGTATTATCATCTTTTATGGTATTAGTGCTATGAAAAAGATTATATTATTAGGTGCTACTGGTTCGATAGGAACACAGTGTTTGGATGTGGTGTTAGAACATTCGCAAACATATGAAATTATAGCAATGGCATGCGGAAAAAATATAGCAATGTTGGAAAAAATTATAAAATCTTATTCAATATGTAAAATATTCAGTGTAAAAGAG
Source organism: Breznakia sp. PF5-3 (assembly GCF_029504745.1). Classification (GTDB taxonomy): domain Bacteria; phylum Bacillota_I; class Bacilli_A; order Erysipelotrichales; family Erysipelotrichaceae; genus Breznakia. The sequence goes on from NZ_JAQFIQ010000009.1 coordinate 22,741, forward strand.
AAACAAGATGCTATTTATCTTAAAGGAAAATATCCGGATTGTGATTTCTATTATGGTATGGATGGGATAATGAAATTACTTGATTTTCCAGGTGATGTAGTGGTAAATGCATTGGTTGGTTTTATTGGTCTTGTACCGTCTTTAAAAACAATTGAAAATGGAATGGATCTTGCTTTAGCAAACAAAGAAAGTCTTGTAGTTGGTGGAGAATTAATTAAGAAGGCCTTAAATGAGTCTGAAGCTCATATGTATCCTATTGATTCTGAGCATTCAGCAATTTTTCAGTGTCTACAAGGAAATGATATAAAAAATGTAGAGCGTTTAATTATTAGTGCAAGCGGAGGAAGTTTCCGTGATTTGAATAGAGATGAGTTAAAAAATGTTACTGTAGAGCAAGCATTGAATCATCCAAATTGGTCAATGGGAGAGCGTATAACAATTGATAGTGCTACAATGATGAATAAAGGATTTGAAGTGATTGAAGCTTACTATTTATTTAACCTTCCTTTTGATAAAATAGATGTTATAATCAATACGGAAAGTATTGTACACTCTATGGTAGAATATATTGATAGAAGTGTCATTGCTCAATTAGGAAGTGCAGATATGAAGATTCCTATTCAATATGCATTATCTTATCCAAACCGGTTACCTTTGAAACAAAGTGAACCATTGGATTTATGCAAAATAGGATCATTACATTTTAAAGAAATGAATTTTGAACGCTATCCATTACTCGCATTAGCATTTGAAGCTGGTAAGCGTGGAGGAAATAGTGGAGCAATTTTAAATGCGGCTGATGAAGTAGCGGTTGAATTGTTTATTAATCACAAAATTAAATTTTTAGAAATAGAAGAATATATTTTTATGGCATATAAAAATATAGAATATATTGAGCATCCTACGATGAACGATATTATAAAAACCGATAAGGATACAAGAGCGTATCTTTATCAATTAGCGGAGGTTAGTTTATGAATATAATTTTACAAATTTTAAGTTTTGTAATTCTATTGGGAATTATTGTACTCATTCATGAGTTGGGACACTTTATAACGGCAAAACGTTTTGGTGTCTATTGTGGAGAGTTTTCAATCGGTATGGGTCCGGTTTTATTTAAGAAGCAAATTGGAGAGACTCAATATTCTTTGCGACTTTTACCAATTGGTGGTTTTGTTTCCATGGCTGGTGAAGAAGATGATACAAAGAAAGACGAAAACATTCCATTTGAAAGAACGATAAATGGAATTAAAACCTATAAAAAGGTTATCGTAATGCTAGCAGGTATTATTATGAATATTATTTTAGCTTGGGTAATTTTTATTGGTTTAAGCATGGCAAGTGGTGAAAGAGTATTACCAGCTGAAGCGGCAGTTGGTGATGTAGTGAAGGATAGCATTGCAGATGAGGCTGGATTCCAACCAGGGGATAAAATTACCAAGTTAACATTTGAAAATGGAGACAGTGTAAGTGTAGATACGTTTAGCGATGTTGTTACACAGATTAATTACAATCCTGGAGAAACTGTGTTCACAATTGAAAGAGATGGAAAGACACTAGATCTTACAGCTACACCAGAATATAATAAACAATCAAAAACATACCTAGTTGGTATCTATGGACCTAAGTCTAAAGTTGAAAAGATATCTATAGGAGAATCTTTTGTTTATGGTACAGAAGATATGGTATCTTCATCAACTGCATTGTTTGATTCTCTAGGAAGAATTTTTCAAGGAAAAAACCTTGATCAATTAAGTGGACCTGTTGGAATTTTCCAAGTAAGTGCACAGGCTGCCGAAAGTGGACTCTCTGTTTATTTACGGTTGTTGGCAATCCTTTCTATCAATATTGGTGTCATGAATGCATTACCACTTCCGATTTTGGATGGTGGACGTGTACTAATTACAATAATTGAAAAAATTCGAGGACGTAAACTGAATGAACAGTTAATGAATACGTTAATGTGGGGTGGCGTTCTTGTTTTGATTGCGCTTATGGTATATGCAACCTTTAATGATGTATTAAAATTATTCTAAAAAGGATACAAATGTATTCTTTTTTTGGTTAGGTATTTTTGTTTCAATTCTTATAAATCTGTACTAAAATATAGAAAGGTGATAAATATGATAAACGAAAGAATAAATGAATTAAGAAAACTAATGAAATTAAATGAAGTGGATTTGTACTATATTCCAACTAGTGATTACCATAATAGTGAATATGTTGGATCACATTTTCAAGCTCGTGAATATATGAGTGGCTTTACAGGTTCAGCAGGGGTGATGATTGTTACTTTAAATCAAGCTTGTTTATGGAGTGATGGACGTTATTACATTCAAGCAGAAGAACAAATTAAAGGAACTGAAATCATTTTCAAAAAACAAGGTGAAGTTGGTGTGGAAACGCCATTTGAATTTGTTCGAAGTCAAATACATGAAGGGTTTACTATTGCATTTGATGGTAAAACCGTTTCTGCACAATTAGGAAAACAATTCGAAAGCTTGGTTAAGAATAATCATGGGAAAGTATTGCATGATGTAGATTTTGTTGGTGATATATGGAAAGAACGCCCAAATCTAGAGATAAAAAAAGCATTTATATTGGATAAAAAATATGTTGGTGAAACAACGAAGGCAAAGATTTCAAAATTGCGTGAAAAATTACATACCTATAGAGTTGCAAACCATTTAATTACAAGTTTAGATGATATTGCATATTTGCTAAACATTCGTGGACGTGATATTCCATCAACACCAGTAATTCTATCTTATTTATTAGTAACAGATGATGCGGTAAAATTTTATGTTAATAAAGATAAATTATCATTGGAAGTATTGGAATATCTTTCTATAAACAATATTGAAGTTAAACCTTATGCTGATGCGTATGAAGATATTAATAAGATTCAAGGGTCTATTTTAATTGATCCTGAAATCGTGAATTTTTCATTGTATAAAGGAATTTCTTCTTCTGTTCAAATCATTGAACAAGAAAACCCTACTATTATGATGAAGGCAATAAAAAATGCAGTTGAAATAGAAAACTTAAGAATTGCTCATATCAAAGATGGTGTCGCAATTACCAAGTTTATGTATTGGTTGAAAAAGAATATTGGAACTATGGAAATGGACGAAGTTTCAGTTGCTGATAAATTAACTGAATTACGTGCTGAGCAATTACATTATATAGAACCTAGTTTCGATACAATTAGTGCCTACAATGCGAATGCTGCTATGATGCACTATCATGCTACGGATGATCACAAAAGTAATTTGAAAGCAGAAGGATTATTACTTGTTGATTCTGGCGGACAATATTTAAATGGAACTACCGATATCACAAGAACCTTTGCCTTGGGAAAAGTTGATGCAGTGTGGAAACGAGATTTCACATTGGTTTTACGAGGCATGAGCACATTATCAAGGGCAAAATTTTTGACAGGATGTTCAGGTATTAATTTAGATATTTTAGCTCGCCAACCTTTATGGAATATTGGTATTGATTATCGTTGTGGAACAGGGCATGGAGTAGGTTTTGTTTTAGGTGTTCATGAAGGTCCACATGGAATTCGTTGGCGGAAATCATACCGTAAAGAAGATACTCCATTATACCCTGGTATGGTAGTTACAAATGAACCAGGTGTCTATCAAGAGGGAAGTCATGGAATTCGCATTGAAAACGAGTTGATTGTGAAAAAAGATGAGTCTAATGAATATGGACAATTTTTAAGTTTTGAAACAATTACGTTTGCTCCAATTGATTTAGATATGATTGATGTATCTTTTTTAGACGATGAATCAAAAAGTTGGTTAAATGATTACCACAAACAAGTCTTTGAAAAAGTCAGTCCATATTTAACGACTGAAGAAACTACATGGTTGAAAGAATATACTAAAGCGATATAGGAGGTAATGTATGTACGCAAAAAATGCATGGAATAAGTATGAGTCAAATGAATATCAAGATGTTTTCTCGTTTAGTGAAGATTACCGAAAATTTTTATCTGCTTATAAAACAGAACGAGAATGTGTAAATGAAAGTGTACGATTAGCAGAAAAGAATGGTTTTAAGAGTTTAGATAAATTGATTAAATCAAAAACACAATTGAAACCAAAGGATAAAGTATACGTTGTAAATAAAGATAAAAACGTTATTCTATTTGTAATTGGCAATAAGCCTTTTGAAGAAGGAATGCGTATTCTTGGTGCGCATATTGATTCTCCTAGGTTGGACATTAAGCAAAATCCATTATATGAAAGTAATGATTTCGCATTACTGGATACTCATTATTATGGTGGAATAAAGAAGTACCAGTGGGTAACATTACCCTTGGCTATACATGGTGTTGTTTATCGTAAAGATGGAAGCGAAATTGGTTTGAATATTGGTGAAAAAGAAGAAGATCCAGTAGTAGGAATTTCTGATTTATTAGTTCATTTATCAGCAGACCAATTACAAAAGAAAGCTAGTGTTGTGATTGAGGGAGAAAACCTAGATATTACAGTTGGCAGCATTCCTCTTAAGGATGAAGAAAAAGATGCTGTGAAAGCGAATATATTAAAACTACTAAAAGAGCGTTATAATTTAGAGGAAGAAGATTTTTTAAGTGCTGAACTAGAAGTGGTGCCTGCTGGACCTGCAAGGGATTATGGATTAGACCGTTCAATGATTATGGGATACGGTCACGATGATCGAGTTTGTGCTTATACTTCATTACGCGCGATTTTAGATGTTGAAGAATGCGAATACACATGTTGTTGTATACTTGTCGATAAAGAAGAAATCGGTAGTGTTGGTGCTACGGGAATGCAATCAAAATTTTTTGAAAACGTGATTGCTGAGATGTGTGCATTGCTTAATCTCGATACAGATCTTTCGCTAAGAAGAACTTTCACAAATTCTAAAATGTTATCAAGTGATGTAAGTGCAGGATTTGATCCTTTATATGCAAATGTTAATGAAGCTAAAAATAGTGCGTATTTGGGAAAAGGAGTTGTATTTAATAAATACACAGGATCACGTGGAAAAGGTGGCTGTAATGATGCTAGCCCAGAGTTTATAGCAGAGCTAAGAAAGATAATGGATGATAATAATATTCATTTCCAAAGTGCAGAACTTGGAAAAGTTGATCAAGGTGGTGGAGGTACCATTGCCTATATTTTAGGAAATTATAATATGGAAGTAATTGATTGTGGTGTTCCTGTATTAAATATGCACTCTCCATGGGAAGTGGCATCTAAAGTAGATATTTATGAGGCTTATCAAGCTTATAAATGTTTTATATTAGCAAAGTAATTTCCACCCATATTTACACATAATTAGTATTAAAATTATCGTATTTAAATTCATAAAATAACATAGATTTTTGTTAACCAAATCTTAACAGAGAATGTGAGCATATTATTGTTGTGCTCACATTTTATTTGTTATATTATAGATGAGGAAAGGATACTAGAGTGTTAATTTGCTGTATTCCTTTCTTTCGTAAGTAGTCTTTTTGGAAGGAGACTAGAATCTCAGGGAAGGGGTATTTTATGAAAAAGAGAATAGGTATTTTATTAGTGGTTTTTGGTGTTTTATTTAGCATGACATTTGCTTACGATTACTTTGGTTTTGGTAATAGAATTGAGGCAGATACAAGTGAGGTTAACCATATGGAGTTAACTCTTGAATATGCAAAGAGTGAAGGTGTCGAAAAAGCAATTGAAGACAAAATGCAAACTGAGGGCAAGAAAGTAATTGCATTAGAAAATGTAAACATCAGTAATTTCGCATTAAATAATTTACATAGGCAATATCGTGTGGAAACAGTTGGTATTGCAAATTATATGCAATATCAAGAAGATCAAATTGCAGAAAATGTATATATTGTTGATGTTGAAATGAAAGATACAAAAGCTCCAATTATCAAAGGTAGCAATGTTACAATTGCTCAAGATGGAGATTTTGATATCAGTGCTTTAAAAATTCATGCATATGATGTAGTGGATGGGGATTTGGATTATGAGGTTGTCGAAAATCCTGTTGATACATCAACTGCTGGAACTTATAAAGTAGTGGTTGAAGCAAAAGATGCAAATGGACTAAAAACTAGAAAAAGCTTTACAGTTACGGTTGAAACTGTAAATGATGCTGGAGGTTATGTAGAAGATACAAGTTATCAAGAATATACATATACTCCACAAGTTGTTCAAGCGTTAGATCGTTCAAACTTAAATGTACGTGGATGGAAAGTGGTTGCAAACGATTCACGTGTATCAGATGATGTAATTCGTTCTTATATGAATGAACTACAAAATTTACCAGGACAATATAACACATCTCATTTTACAACAATCTATATTGACTTGTCGTTGTCTTATCCTTATTTAGGGATGGCATATGGAGATGGTAAAATTGTATTGAATGGTAGTGGTTATTATGCAACTACATTATTACATGAAGCAACACATACATATGATTTCGCAAGAGGTTTCTCAAGCGATTCAAGGTTGCAAGCAGCAAGGAATGCTGAGTTAGGAAGATTACCTGCAAAGTTTAGTGGAAACATTAATGATGACGCTTATGAATGGGTTGCAAACATAGTAGTTTATTACTATTATGACCCTGCAACTTTGAGGGCAAATGCACCTAAATCATATGCATTTGTAAGAGATGTAATTTTAAGATAAAACATTTAAAAAGGGCATACAAAAGTAAGCCTAAAACAATTAAAAAGGATATCAACTCAACAATGAGAAGATATCCTTTTTTTTGATTAAATCCATATCGAAACGACACAAGTGGTTAAAAGGTAGAAGTGAACTTTGTGTAGTAAGTATTATATTTAACCTAGTAATTATCACAATTTATCAGCCATTTTTACCAATTTTCACACAAGTAAATATTATTATGATATGATTTTGGTATCAGATTAAAACTGGATAAATATTAGTGTGAGAAGAGGGAGGAAATGAAAATAATTTTAAATAAGAAAATAGGAGTGTTAATATTCTTCTGTCTAACTTTAGGTATTTTGCTAGGGTGTGAACCAAATTTAGAATTCTCTTATAAGGATATTGTTAAGGTTAATGGTAATTATTATGAAAGAACAGAAGAGATTAGTAAATCGATTTCAGGTAACAAAATTGGGGAAGTGAAGTATAGAACGCCAAAGACGGATGGGAAATATGAATATCAAGATTTTGAAGCTAGTAAACTTGATGAAGGAACAGAACTTTATTTTGCTAAGGAGGAAAGCTATATATATGTAAAGTATACAACATCCAAAGGAGAGGTGTTTATTAAATATGTGCTAATACCATCAGAAGATATCTTTCTAAATGAATAGGGTTGTAACGCAAAGGGTGTTGTAAAACAATTAAAAAGGATATCAACTCAATAATGGGAAGATATCCTTTTTATGGATTCTATTAAGAATGTTTTCACATGAAGAACACAATTGCAATAAAATGTGTAGCAGAAGCAAATATAATAAACATATGCCATATAGAGTGAGCAAATTTCCATTTACGAGAATAGAAATATGCACCAATAGAATATAAGATTCCGCCAACGACAATTAAGGATAAGAAAAGAGGACTTGCATTTTGGAGTAATGCAGGGATAAAGAATACTGCAGTCCAACCCATAACTAAATAGATAGTCAATGATAATTTAGGTAAACTCTTTTTAGAAAGGGATTTATATAGGATTCCAATAAGAACCATAGCCCATTGTACAATTAAGATGATAATACCTTCAATTCCTTGAATTAAGCAAAGTGCAATAGGCGTATAGCTACCAGCAATTGCAAAATATATAAAGATATGATCTAAAATACGAAATACAACTTTGTGAGGACTGTCAAAAGCCATAGCATGATACAAAGTTGATACTAAAAACATCATGAAAATACAGATTGTAAAGACACTGACACCAAATGCTCGTAAGGTCCCTCCAACTGTATAAGAATATACCGCAGCTGCTGGAATAAGCGCTAACATGATGAAAGCCATAACACCATGAGAAACACAATTGAACACTTCTTCGCCAAATGATAGTTTTAATAAATCTTTCATTCCATTTCTTCTCATTATTTACCCACCTCATTATTATTAAAATTAATATCACTATTGTATTCCTTATTGTCATAAAGGTCAAATTTAATAACGTATTCAATAGAAACTATGATATAATATTTTAGTGAAGTTTGGAGGTTTTTATGTTTCTTAAAAGAGTAGAGTTACAAGGGTTTAAATCGTTTGCTGATAAGACAGTAATTGAGTTTGAGAATGATGTAACTGGAATCGTAGGACCAAATGGATGTGGAAAAAGCAATGTAAATGATGCTATCCGCTGGGTATTAGGTGAACAGAGTGCAAAATCATTGCGTGGTTCGAATATGAGCGACGTTATTTTTTCTGGTTCACAAGGAAGAAAAGCGATTAATATGGCAGAAGTTACATTGGTGTTTGATAATACCAAAAAACATTTCGATGTAGAATTTGAAGAAGTGGCTATAACCCGCCGATTGTTTCGAAATAGCGGAGAGGCTGAGTATTTAATAAATAATACGCCATGCCGTCTAAAAGATGTTGTAAACATGGTTATGGATAGTGGATTGGGAAGAGATTCTTTGTCTGTTATATCACAAGGAAATATTCAAAGTTTTGTAGAATCTCGTCCAGAGGATCGTCGTGCATTATTTGAAGAGGCGGCAGGAGTTGCTAAATATAAAAAACGTAAGAATGAGTCTTTAAATAAGTTGAACCGCACACAAGAGAATTTATTACGTGTAGAAGATATTGTAGAAGAATTAGAAGCTAGGGTAAATCCCCTAAAAAGGCAAGCTAAGAAAGCAGAAACATATCTTGAGAAAAAGAAGACATTGGAAACAATTGAAATCAGTGTTATCGTTGATGAAGTTCAATCATATAATTCTAAAATTGAAGAATTAAAGAATAAGTCTTTTGAAAACGAATCACAAAGAGCGATTGCGGAAACAACAATTCAAGTTGAAGATCAAAAGAATCAAGAGGATCGTCAAGAGATGTCAGTATTGGATAGTGAGGTTCATAAGTTACAAAATGAGTTTATGAATGTCGTGAATGAAATTTCTACATTGGATGCACGAAAGACGGAAATTGATGAAAAACGTAAATATACAATGGAATATGCTAGTGATGCAGAACGTATTGTAGAGTTGAAGAAAATGCTTGATGAAGCAAAATATGAATATGAAGATCGTGAAAAAAGATTAAAAGATTTAGATATTGATTATGATTTGTCAGTTAAAAACTATGAGCGATTGGATCAAGAATTTACGAGTTTGGCAGAGCAAAATAGCAATATAACTTCTTATGTTAATAAATTGTCAAACCGTAAAGAGGTATTATCCAACTTAATCAAGTCTCCCTTTAATCATCAACAAGGTGTAAAAACAATCATGGATGCAAAAGAAAGTTTATATGGTATCTGTGGGGTTGTATCTCAACTATTACTTCCTAAAGAAGGATATGAAGAAGCTATTTCAAGTGCTCTTGGAGGAGCTTTATATCATATTGTTAGTGAAGATGAAGATTGTGCGCGAAATGCGATTTCTTTCTTAAAAAAGAATAAGAGTGGGAGAGCTACATTTTTACCAAAAACGGTTTTGAAAGAACGAATGTTATCGCCAAACGATACGATTGTTGCTGAAAATACAACAGGGTATTTAGGGGTTGCTAATGAATTCGTTGAATATGAAGATGATTATGCAATTGTTGCCAATGCACTATTGGGAAATGTGTTGGTGTGTGAAAAACTAATTCATGCAAATGAGTTAGCAAGATTATTAAAATATAATTATAAGATTATCACCTTAGATGGTGAAGTTGTCCATAAAGGTGGAAGTATGACTGGTGGGAAGGTAAGAGATTCTTACTCGCCACTTACAATCGCAAAAGAATTAAAACAAGTAGAAGAAAAATTAGAAAAACAACTGTTGATTAGTGATGATTTAAATGCGAAGTTGAATCAAACACGCATTCAGTTGCAAGGTGTTGATGAAGAAAAAAATCAACATCAATTAGCAATTGCCAAATTACAACCTTTGGTAGATGTGAAAAAGAGTAAATATGAAAAATTAAATGATGAATATAAAGAAATGAATCCTGAACTTTTAGAGGAAACCAATGTTCAAAAAGATGAACTGGTAATTAAATTGTCTGATGCACATTCTAGTAAAGATAAGATTGAAAGTGATTTACAAGTGAAACGAGATAGACGTTTTAAATTAGGACGTGATGTAGAGAAACGAGAAGCTAGAATTCGGGATATTCGTCGTGATTTAAATGTTTTAAATAATTTAGAACGTGAGCAAGAAGTGGAACGAGTTAAATGTGAGACAAACTTAGAAAATGTTTTACAACGTTTATCAAGTATATATGAAATGACATTTGAACACGCGAAAACTTTAAAGCAAGATCAAAGTGATGTTGAAGCAGCACGAGAAGAGGTGCTTCGTTTACGCTCAGAAATAGCAAAACTAGGGAATGTAAACCTTGATGCACCAGAGGAATATAAAGAAGTATCAGAGCGGTTTGAATTACTTGTTTCACAACGTGACGAACTGCTGGAAGCTAAAAACAAAATTTTAGAAGCAATCGATGAAATGGATGAAGTTATGATAAAACAGTTTAGTGAAATGTTTTATAAAATCAATGAAGAATTAAAAGAAACTTTCCGGGCATTGTTTGGTGGTGGAAAAGCAGACTTGTATTTGACAGATCCTGAAGATGTATTGAACAGTGGGATTGAAATTACTGTGCAACCTCCAGGTAAGAGTATTGAAAACATGCGATCATTATCAGGTGGTGAAAAAGCTCTTTTGGCAATGAGTGTATTGTTCGCCATTTTACGAGCAAGAACGATTCCGCTTTGTATTTTTGATGAGGTTGAAGCTGCACTTGATCAAGCCAATGTTGAGAAGTTTGCAAAATATGTTTCAAACTTCCGTGGTGAATCACAGTTTATTATTGTAACACATCGACCTGGAACTATGAGTCAATGTGATGCACTTTATGGTGTGACTATGCAAAAAGATGGGGTTTCTAAATTTTTGAAAGTTAAACTTAAAGATGCAATGGATTATGTGCAACCTGAAGGAGAGGTATCATAATGGGATTTTTAAAGAAATTAAAAAAAACATTTTCAGGAAAACAAGATAGTGATTACTATTTAAGTGGATTATCAAAATCAAGAACTTCTTTCGCTACAAAATTAAAGCGATTAGCGGGAGGTTTTCAAGGGGTTACAGAAGATTTTTTAGAAGAGTTGATGATAATTTTGTTGGAAGCGGACCTTGGTATTGAGACTGCGGATAAAATCATTCAATCTGTTGAAAAAAAGGCACTTGATAGTAAGGCTAGTTCAATGGAAGATATCAATGATATTCTATTTGAAGAAATGATGGAATTATATACATCTTATGAAGATCCTGAGTTTATATTAAATGAAGAAGGTCCAACGGTTATTTTAATGGTTGGTGTAAATGGTAGTGGAAAAACGACTACAAGTGCAAAATTAGCGAATAAATTCAAAGAAGAAGGAAAAGATGTGGTATTGGTTGCAGCAGATACATTCCGTGCTGGAGCAGTTGATCAGTTAAAGCGTTGGTCAGATCGTATAGGTGTTGAATGTGTTATGGGAAAAGCGAACGCAGATCCAGCAAGTGTAATCGTGGATGGTTGTCGTTTTGCTAAAGAACACAAGAAAGATATTATCATTGCTGATACAGCAGGAAGGTTGCAAAACAAAGTTAATTTGATGAATGAGTTAGCGAAAATGCACAAAGTAATTGATCGTGAAATTCCAGGGCAACCTGCAGCAGTCTGGTTAGTAATTGATGCTACAACAGGTCAAAATGGAATTTCCCAAGCAAAAGAATTTACCAGTGCGACAAACGTCAATGGAATCATTTTAACGAAACTAGATGGAAGTGCAAAAGGTGGTATTGTAATTGCTATTCGTAATCTATTAGGGTTACCTGTTAAATACGTAGGATTAGGTGAAAATATTGATGACTTGAAGGAGTTTGATATTGAATCTTTTATCTATGGATTGTGTGGAGACCTAGATTAAATGAAACCATATGAAAAAATGAACAAGTTACTGGATTTTTATGAATGTTTATTAACTGCAAAACAACAAGAAATTATGAATTATTATTATCGTGATGATTATTCGTTAAGTGAGATTGCAGAGAATTTAAAGATAACAAGAAGTGCTGTTCAAGATAATATCAAACGTGCATCTCATAGTTTGGAAACATATGAGACAAAATTAAAATTGAGTAAAAAATATCATCATCGTTTAACGTTATATGAAAAACTAAACTTGATGGATGATTCTAAAATAAAGGAAATATATAAACAATTATTAGAAAGCGAGGATGAAGTATGAGTAAGATTATTGCAGTTAATGCAGGGAGTTCTTCTTTAAAGTTTCAATTATATGAAATGCCAGAAGAAACAGTTTTAACAAGTGGGATTGTAGAAAGAATTGGATTTGAGGATGCGATTTTCACAATTCTTGTTGATGGTGAAAAAGTTAGTAAAACACTACCAGTGAAGGATCACAAAGTAGCTGTAAATTTAGTTCTAAATGCACTTGTTGAGCACAATATTGTTGATGATTTAAGTGATATTGTTGCGGCAGGACACCGTGTTGTACATGGTGGAGAATATTTCTCTAAAAGTGTTTTAGTTAATGAAGATGTTGTAGAAAAGGTTGAGGAACTATGTGATTTGGCGCCATTGCATAATCCAGGCGCATTGATTGGATATCGCGCATTTAAAGAAAGTTTACCAGGGAGCCAACATGTTTTTACCTTTGATACAGCGTTCCATCAAACGATGAAGGCAGATTCATATATATATCCATTACCTTATGAATGGTATACAGATTATAAAGTTCGTCGCTATGGAATGCATGGAACATCTCATCAATTTGTATCACAACGTTGTGCAGAATTGTTAGGGAAAGACTTAAAAGATACAAAAATCATTACTTTACATTTAGGTGGAGGTGCTTCAATCACGGCGATTGAGGGTGGAAAAAGCATCAATACATCAATGGGATTTACACCTCTTGGTGGAATTATGATGGGAACTCGTTGTGGTGATATTGATCCTGCAATTGTACCTTTCATGAGTGAAAAATTAGATGCATCGCCAAAAGAAATGGATACAATCTTGAATAAAAAATCAGGAATGCTTGGTGTATCGGGAATTTCAAGTGATGGTCGTGATATTGAAAAAGCAGGACTTGAAGGGAATGAACGTGCAGTATTGACTATGGATATCTTTGTGAATCGTGTTATTCAAACGGTGGGTTCTTATTATGCACAACTAGAAGGTGTTGATGCAATTGTCTTCACGGCTGGAATCGGCGAGAATGATATTAAAACGCGTGAAAGAATTATGCGTAAATTAGAACCTATATTGGGAACATCAGTGGATGTTGAAGCAAATAAAGTTCGTGGTGAAGAAAAAATGTTAACGACAGCTGATGCGAGAACAAAAGTGTTTTTAATTCCAACAAATGAAGAGGTTATGATTGTAAGAGACACATATGCAATCACAAATAAATAATGTTTGATTTATTAAAAGAAATAGCAGCATATGATATTATAACAATCTTTCGTCATCAGAGTGCTGATGCGGACGCATTAGGCTCTCAGTATGGGATGAAAACGTTTTTGAAGGAATGTTATCCAGAAAAATTGGTTTTTGCGTTAGGAGAAGATGTAGGCAGTGCTGCTAAGTTGTTTCCGCCGATTGATCATGCGAGTGATGAGCAAATTGAAAAATCTTGTGCCATCATTTTAGATACTGCAAATACAGAGCGTATAGATGATCAACGGTATTCAACAGCTAAAAAGGTTATTAAGATTGACCATCATATTGTAGTTGAAAATTTTGCCGATGTATCATACGTAGATACAAATGCAGCAGCAACTTGTGAGATTTTAGCAATGCTTTTTAAAAGAGCTGAATATCAAGTAAGTCCAGCATGTGCAAAATATTTATATTTAGGTATTTTGGCTGATTCGATATCTTTCACAACAACTTCAACAACGCAAAATACATTACTAGCTGCTGCTTATTTGGTAGGATGTGGATTGGATGTGAATAAAATCAATCAAGAACGTACAGGTATAAGTGTAGAAGATTTTAAGTATGCAACACGTATTCGTGAACGTGTTAAAGTAGAGGACAAGGTAGCTTATTCTATTATGGATGCTGATGATTATGAATCCTTGGGATTAAATTATAATTTAGCAAAAGAAAAAGTTTACGCCCTTTCTGATGTGATTGATTTTGAAATATATTGTTTATTTACAGAAGATCTAACATATGGTAGTAAAGGACTTTACAATGGATCATTGCGTTCCAAAAATGTACCTATCAATGAAATTGCCAATGTATATAATGGTGGAGGGCATGCACATGCATGTGGTGTGAAAAAATTAGATATTAATCAAATTAAAAATTTAATTGATGATTTATTAAAACTTAGCAATAGCCATTATTTGAAATAATGGCTATTTTTTTGTAAGCCCTTGCAATGCAATTCTAATTATGTTAGATTGTAAGTAGTAACAAGGGTAGTTATTGTAACGTTACAAGCTAAACCTATTTACAAACTTTTTGTTTGTGGATAGGTTTTCTTTATTTATTGAGGGGGTGTTGTGGATAGACAATAGCATTTTTGACTATGGCATTTGCCAAACTCGCTTACAAAAGACGCAGTGAGGGACTGATGTTTAAATTATCGTCTGATTGGATACTTAATTATGGTGTAATTAAAAGGATTAAATACGAAATTCATACAGTAAGTTGAGAAGAAGAAAAGTATTTAAAAGTAAAATTAGATTAATGACAGTTTAAAAGAGAAAGGAGTTTATATTATATACCAATATAATATATTAGAAGAAAATGACAATGAAAAAAATAGGGATTACGATTATCACAATAGTTACTTTATTTACTGCTGCATTGAGTGGCTCAATGAAGGTGGAGGGTAAAGTTATATCTCATAGCGCAGCTACTTCAATTGTGGATGTAAATACTAAAAAATTAGATAAATTTGATGTAGTTGATCCAAATATGGAGTGGCGTTATCATGATGGTGATAACGATCCAAATGAGGGAACATGGTATCAAGGATGGAATAAGCGAAACGGTTGGGCTTATCCAGAAGGTTGGTTAGACTGGGGAAGTATTCCAATGCTTTTTTCAGAAGAAAGTTGGCCAACTTATAAAGGAACTGCATTTAGTACAGATCCTGTAGCTAGTGAACAACAATTAGCAAAAACGAGCGATGACAAAGCGAAGAGTACATATTTTCTTCGTCACACATTTACGTTGACTCAAGAACAAGCGGAAAGTGTATACGCAATTCAAATTAAAGCGAAATATAATGATGCTATGACAATGTATGTGAATGGTACTGCAGTAGGTGGCTTCCATAATATTCCAACTTCAAATTATAAAAAGAATATGGAATATGGTTCACAAGTAGCGGTGGCAGATAATGATGCTATTGAAGAAAGTTTTATTGTTGATGATGTTTCTTGCATCACAAATGGTTTTGTACCAGGTAAGTATAAAAAAGTATACGATCCTGTATATAAAATGGACGTGCTTGAACTGGAAGAAGCAGAAAAAGACGAGTATGGTAATACATTTATGAACATTACCATTGCTGTTGAATTACATGCAAATAGTCCTGAAGATGCACAAGCAAGCTTTGAATTGATGGAGTTTATTTTAAATCCTGATGAAAGTGGATTAGCGGGTAGTGGAAATGTAAAAAATGTTGCAGTTAATGTAGGTGCAGATGAAAATACAATAAACTTTGCATGGAATGCATTATCATCATCTGCTGGATATGTACAAGTTGCAGAAGGAAGTGATCCAGCAGCGTTCTCTTTGGAAAAAGCAAAAACTTACAAAGCTGATTCGACAAAATTAGCATATACAAAGTTTACATCTACGAATTATTATGCAAACAAAGCAACGATAGATATTGAACCAGGAAAAGACTATATATATCGTGTAGGTAATGATGGTGGATATTCACCAGTTTATAAATTACATACGCAATCTATCAACGATGGATATGAAGCAATCTTCTTGTCTGATGCCCAAATTGGTACAGGTACTATTCCAACAGATACTTTAGGATGGACAAATACATTAAATTTGGCGTTAGGTAAATTTCCAAATGCAAGTTTTATAGCGAATACAGGAGACTTTGTCGATACAGCGAATAAAGAAAGTGAATACGATGCATATTTCACACCTGAGATTTTGGCATCTTATCCAACTGCAACAGCTGTAGGAAATCATGATATAGCTAGTAATTATGGAAATCACTTTAACGAGTCTAATATGTCAGCATTAGGTGCAAGTGCAGCAAATAGTGACTACTACTATACTTATGGAAATGTATTATATATGGTATTGAATACTAGTAATATTAATCATGTAGAACATATTCAGTTTATGGAAGAAACATTAGAAGCTACTGCTGATCAAGATTTTGATTGGACGGTTGTAATGTTCCACCAATCAATTTATGCTTCTGGTAAACAATCAACAAGTGATGATGTTGCCCCACGAAAAGAAGTGTTTGTACCAGCCTTTGATAGATTGGGAATTGATATTGTATTAATGGGACATGATCACTGTTATGCACGTACAAAGCAAATGAAAAACTTTGAACCTGTGGATGGTGTAACATATGAAGACGCTGCTAATACAATTGCTGTGAATCCAGAAGGGACATTGTATCTTACAACAAGTTCAGCAAGTGGAAGTAAGTATTACGATTTAGTTGAAGGAGGCTACGAATATTTGGCGTTTAGTGCGCAACCTAAAGTGCCAACATTCTCACACCTAACATTTAGTGAAGATACTTTTACAATGACAGCATATCGTACAGATACAATGGAAGCGTTTGATACATATACAATTAAGAAAACAAATAAGGTAGATGTAGATAAAACAAAACTGAATGCTTTATTAAAGGAAGCAAAAGCAATCAAAACAACAAAGTATACAGAAGCAAGTGTAAATACATTAAAATCAGCTATCAAAGCAGCCGAAGCAGTTATGAATGATGCGAATGCCACTCAAGCAGAAGTAGATGCTGCAGTGGCGAATTTACAAAAAGCGATTGATGGTCTAAAATTGAAAAGTGCTGCATCAACACAAACAGATGGAAATCCTTCAACTGGTGATGCGATGGCAACGAATGCTTTAATGTTGATTACGTTGTTAAGTGGAGCAGTTGCAATTGCAACATATATAAAACGAAAACGAGCGGTTAGTGAATAAAATTTAATAAATAGAAAGTGTATAGGGGTAGTGTAATGAAACGGATAAAACAAATAAAGAAATATCAGATAATATTATGTGTTTTCTTTGTTGTGTTTGGAGTTTTTGTATTCTGGTTGAATACAGAGCACTTACCATCATATTCCTTATATAATACAGGTAGTCTTCGTTATGAGAAAGCAGAAGTATTAAATATCGTGGATAGTTATTTAGAAGAAGACAAAAATACAACATCTGGATATAAGGGAACACAAGAATTAGAAGTAGAAGTAAAGACAGGCAAACTACGTGGAGAGGTAGTAAATGTTGAAAACTATCTCTCACGTACACACAATATATTAGTGGAGAAGGGAACATCGATTATCATCTGCTTGGATGAAACAAGCAGCGAATCGCATATATCGGTTTATAATTATTCTAGATCTAATATCGTATATCTCATGGTTGCCTTATTTGTGATAATCATGATAGCGGTTGGTGGATTTAAAGGATTTAAATCGGCGTTAGGCTTGGGATTCTCCTTTCTTTGCATCGTATTCTTTACATTACCTTTGATTTTTTATGGATATTCTCCAATTTTAGTTGCAATCATTTCGGTGATTTTAATATCAGCAGTAACACTAGTTTTACTTGATGGAGCAAGTAAAAAAGTATTTGTTGCCTTGTGTAGTACTGCGATAGGAGTGATTGCTGCAGGACTCTTATTCAACTTGTTTAGTGTGGCATTGAAAGTATCAGGATTCAATTTAGAAGATGCAGAATCCTTACATGTAATATCACAAAATACAGGTTTGGAAGTGAAGCATATTTTGTTTGCAGGAGTTTTGATTGCAGCGGTTGGGGCTGTATTAGATGTCGCGATGAGCATATCTTCAACATTGAATGAATTGCATGAACATAATCCTGATTTGAGTTCTAAAGAGTTGTTTAAATCAGGTATTAATGTGGGAAAAGATATGATAGGAACGATGTCCAATACGTTAATTTTGGCTTATGCAGGTAGTTCATTTAGTATGATGATATTGTTTATGGCATATAGTGTAAGCTATCATCAAATCATTAATATGGATTATTTAGTTTTGGAAATATCACAAGCATTAGCAGGAAGCATGGGAATCGTTTTAACAGTACCTTTTGCAGCGTTTATTGGTTCTAAAATTTTAAAAAATGAAAGATTTAATTTTCATAAACCAAAGAAAAAGATAATAGCGAAAGAAGAAACTGTTGAAAGAAAATTTTAGGGTTTTATAGGAATTAAGGAAAAGAATTAGATATACTATAGGTTATTTATTAATAGGAGTAAAAAAGGCTGTTTTGAAATGATTCTGCAAACTTGGGAAACCAAGAAATATATCACTTCATTTCAGCCTTTTTATGATTGTTTTCCAGAAAATGATATTACATCAATTTTAAAAACATGAATTTTTTCTATAAGTTTTTCTTCATATGTAAAAGGTTCATTGCTTTTTGATTGATGCTTCATTAACAAATCTAAAGCGGTAATTTTTTCATTGTATTCGTTGATAATAGAGGCTTTGCCGTATCCGATAATACTTTGAAATTGAAATGTATATTTGCAAGCTATATCCCCATTTATCAATTTGCCATTACAGTACATTTCAAAACAAACGTTAGGATTCTGTTTTAAAATTTTAATCTTTTTTCCATCTTGAGCACAATGAAAATATAAGGTTAATTTATTGTTGAGATAGGAATATCCAAAATTTAATGGTACTACATAAGGGATATTATCTTTAGCCATTCCAAGATGGCATACATCACATTGGTCAATAACAGCAAGTAGTTTATCAATCTGTTTTATTTCTTTTTCTTTTCTACGCATATCGTCCTCTTTCTTTTTGAATTATATTATAACAGATGATGCAAAGTGAGATAAAGCAATCAATTTTATGGTATAATTTTTATGAGGTGAGATGGTGAGTACACATTTACATGTTCGGAGCGCATATACTTTATTAAATAGTACATTGCGAATACAAGATATTATATCATTAGCGAAAAAGAATGGTGCCAGAGCAATTGCATTATGTGATGAAAATATTATGCATGGAGCTATGGCTTTTTATCATGCGTGTAAAAAGGAAGGTATTAAACCAATCTATGGATTAGAGTTTTCTTGCTCATATAACGATGGAGAAATTAGTTTGATTGCTTATGCAAAGGGTGATATTGGATTTCAGACATTATTAAAATTATCTACCCGATTATCAACAAACGTTGAAAAAATAGCCTTAGAAGAATTAAAAACGTATGATCAACAGATGATTTTTACTACAGCAGGAACTCATGATGAATTACGAACGCTATATGCAGCAAATAAAAATGATGAATTGCATGCTGCTTTGAAAGCGTTAAAAGATAATTTTAATGAATTTTACTTGGCAATGGCGATGAATGATTCAAAATATCTACAGAAAGAAAATGTAGCAATCAAGCAGTTTGCACATTCTTTAAAAATTAAAACATTTGCGCTGTCACGCATTTATTTTGCTACACCAGAGGATGAAGAAGCTTACAAAGTGTTATGTGCAATTGATCAACAAAGGACTCTAGACGATATGGCTCTCAATGCAGAATCCGGGAGATATTTCCGTAGTAATGAAGAAATGAGTGCTTTATATGATGAAGAAGATTTAATTATGAGTGATATTATTGCGGATTCATGTAATGTAGAGATGAAACTAAAAAAAGCTAGCTTACCAGTGTTTAAAAATCGTTTTGATGTTGATTCAAAAACCTATTTAACAAGTCTATGTAAACAAGGGTTAAAAAAACGTTTAAATGATAAAGTGACACTAGAATATATAGATCGTTTAAATTATGAATTGGATGTTATCTGTAAAATGGGGTATGCAGATTATTTTTTGATTGTATATGACTTTATTCGTTTTGCGAGAAGTAAAGATATTTATGTTGGCCCTGGACGGGGTAGTGCCGCAGGATCGCTTATTTCGTATTGTTTAGGGATTACACATGTTGATCCAATTGAGTATAATTTGTTGTTTGAAAGGTTTTTGAATCCTGAACGGATTAGTATGCCAGATATTGATATTGATTTTCCTGACAATCGTCGTGATGAGGTAATTAGATATGTTGCGGAATTGTATGGAAAAAATCATGTAGCGCATATTACAACTTTTGGAACACTAGGAGCAAAACAGGTATTACGGGATGTCGGGCGTGTTTTGGGAATAAGATTAAGTGATGTAGATATGCTATGTAAAATGGTTCCTAATGTTTTAAAAGTTAATTTAGATTATGTTTATAAAAATTCAAAAAAATTTGTCCAAGTTATCGAGGCTTCAAAAGAATTTCGGCGTATGTATGCGATAGCTAAACGATTGGAAGGCTTACCTCGCCATATGTCTACACATGCAGGTGGAATTGTATTAGGAGATGTAGAAATTGATGAGGTTTGTCCACTTATTGAAGTTGAACAAGATCTATATTCAACTCAGTATACAATGGAATATTTGGAGGAATTAGGATTAATTAAAATTGATTTTTTGGGATTGCGAAATTTAACGATTATCGATGAGGTTTGCCATCACATTAAAGATAATGGTGAAGATATTGATATTATGAAAATACCTTTAAATGATAAAAAAACCTTTAAATTACTACAAGATGTAGATACGGTTGGTATTTTTCAGTTAGAAAGCGAAGGGATGAAAAATCTATTACGTCAGATGCAAGTGAGCAATTTCGAAGAAATTGTTGCAGCTATTGCATTGTTCCGCCCTGGGCCAATGGAAAATATACCGTTATATTTAAAAAATCATGACCATCCTCAAAATATAGATTATCTTCATCCAAAGTTAAAACCTATTTTAGAAAATACATATGGAGTTATGATTTACCAAGAACAGGTTATGCAGGTAACACAGATAATGGCGAATTTCTCTTTAGGAAAAGCTGATATTTTGCGGAAAGCAATTTCCAAAAAAATTCCTGGCGAATTGGAAAAGTTACAAAAAGATTTCATTAAGGGTTCCATTGAAAATGGTTATTCTAAAGAGTTGGCTGAAAATGTTTATAATTTGATTTTAAAGTTTGCAGGCTATGGATTTAACCGTAGTCACTCTGTGGCATATGGATTGATTGCGTATCAGTTGGCATATTTAAAAGCAAATTATCCATTGTCATTTTTTGCTTCTTTATTAAACAGCGTCATTGGCTCAGAAACCAAAAGTAGCGAATATATATTTGAAGCTAAAAAACGAGATATCACGATTTTAGGCCCAAATGTAAATGAATCTACAAATGAGTATATTATTCAAAAAGAGGCTTTACGTTTTCCTTTAGTCGGAATTAAAAATATTGGTTCAGCAATGAGTCTTTCTTTGTTGGAGGAGCGTTCTCATAATGGAAAATATGATGATTTCTTTGACTTTGTTGCTCGTATTAGTTTAATTAAAATAACGAGCAAAGCAATTGATAGTCTTATTGATGCAGGTGCATTGGATGTATTCAATATTAATCGAGCTAGTATGAAAGCTTCATTGGAAGATGCTATGCGTTATGCGTCTTTGGTAAAAGTGAGCGACGGAGAAAAACAACAACTTAATTTTGATATTGTATCGAAACCACCTATGACTATGATTAAAGAACAGGCACATGAGCGAAGCTATTTGGAAAAGCAAGTATTAGGCTTTTATTTGAGTGCCCACCCAATTACCAAATTAAGAGAAAGTTTAAATAAAGAAGTTTTAGGATTGATTCAATTACATAATCATAAAGGCTTTGTCCGTTTGGTTGGGTTCATTGAAAAATGTAAACAGCATCGTACACGTAATGGAGAAATTATGATGTTTGTAGTTGTAAGTGATGAGACAAGTAAATTTGACTTGGTTTGTATGCCCAATATTTATCATAAATATCAAGATATATTAGTACGTGGAAACTACATTTATGCGGAAGGGAAAATATCAGATCGACCTTCATGTTTGATTAATTACATAGAGTTGGTTGACATAGAAAAGTAAGGCTATTTTGAAATAGCCTTTTTATATATTTTGACACAAATCGCTAACAGTGTTAAAATACTAATAGTGTTAGATATTTATAAGAGGTATAGAAATGAGTTCAAAAAATAAAGATATATATACAGATTTATCGCTTTTGTTTTGGCATAATATGCAAAAGCTTCATAAATCAAAATTACATCGGAAAATTATTGATTCATTGGAAGGTGAATGGATAGTGCTTCAATATGTTTTGAAACATGATGGAGTTACGATGCCTAGTGAGCTGTGTCAAGTGGTGCGGATTAGTTCTGCAAGGATAGCTGCCACATTGAATAATCTTGAACATAAAGCTTTAATCATAAGAACAATCGATACAAAAGATCGACGAAAGATATTAATAAAGCTTACTGCTAAGGGAAGGGAATTGGCGTTGCAACAGCAACAAGAAATAGCTGATAACGTAATACATTTGTTGAGTACGTTAAATGAGCATGATGCGAAAGAATATGTTCGTATAACAGGTCTTTTGGCCAGTGCGATAGCAGAAAAAGTATCGAAAGAATAAATCAAGATATTATAGAAAGGAGGATGATGAATGAATAAACTTTTGAAAGAGAAAATTAGTGAGTCACTTTCCTCTGTACTACCAATTGTAATCATTGTATTATTGATTAGCGTTTTGGTTGTACCTGTAGATACAGGAACTATGATTGTGTTTTTGGTAGGAGCCATATTATTGATTATTGGTATGGGACTTTTCACTTTAGGTGCAGATATTTCTATGACACCAATTGGTGAAGGAATTGGGATTCAGTTTTCAAAATCAAAAAACATTAAAATGATTGCATTACTCGCATTTCTAATAGGTATCATTATAACGGTGGCAGAGCCAGATTTGCAGGTTTTAGTAAAACAGGTGCCGTCTATACCAGATATGGTTTTAGTATTAACAGTAGCAGTTGGCGTTGGTGTATTTCTATTGATGGCTGTACTTAGAACCTTTTTTAAGTGGAGCTTATCAAAAATGTTGATACTTTGTTATGGTATTGTTTTCATTTTAGCGTTTTTTGTACCAAAAGAATTTTTGGCTGTCGCTTTTGATTCTGGTGGAGTGACAACAGGTCCGATTACAGTGCCATTCATTATGGCGCTTGGAATTGGACTTACATCCTTACGTAGTGATAAAGGGTCTCAAGACGATAGTTTTGGATTGGTTGCACTTAGTAGCATTGGTCCGATTTTGGCGGTGTTGATTTTAGGCGTTTGTTATAACCCACAGGGAGTGGCTTATACAAACTATATTTCACATGATGTAATTACTACACAGGATGTTGCGAAACTATTTTTTAAAGAATTACCAACATACATTGGTGAAGTTTTAATTGCAATTGTTCCTTTGTTTTTAATGTTTATTTTATTTCAATTTATAGCAAAGCGATTTAAAAAGGGACAAATCGGAAAAATGGTGATAGGATATTTATATACATTTTTAGGACTAGTACTATTTTTAGTTGGTGTGAATGTTGGATTTATTCCTGTTGGATATTTGATGGGTAGTGAAATAGGAGCCTCTAATATTCCTTGGATATTGATACCATTAGGCTTAATTATTGGTTATTATGTAGTTAAAGCTGAACCTGCTGTACATATCTTAAATAAACAAGTTGAAGAAGTTACAAAAGGTACAATCCCACAAAAAGCTATGCAATTATGTTTATCAATAGGAGTTGCAATTTCTTTAGGGATATCCATGATTCGAATTCTAACAGGAATATCAATATTGTGGTTTTTAATTCCTGGATATGTGATTGCTTTATTATTAACGTTTAAAGTGCCTAAAATCTTCACTGGAATTGCTTTTGATTCAGGTGGTGTAGCAAGTGGACCAATGACTTCTACTTTTATCTTGCCATTTGCAATTGGTGCATGTGAGGGTGTTGGCGGAAATGTTTTGTTGGATGCCTTTGGGGTTGTAGCTATGGTTGCTATGACACCACTAATTGTAATACAGATCATGGGACTTATATTTCAATATAAAACAGCAAAAATGGAAGCAGAAAATATGGGTGAAGATACTTTGTTATTAGATGATGATATTATTGATATAGAGGAGGACCTCGATGATGAAAGAGACAATGATCAAAATGAGACTTAATTTGATTATAACGGTTGTCGATCGAAATAAAGGTTGTAAAGTGATGAAAATATTCAAATCCCTTGGAACCCATTGGCATTACATGCTTTCTGGTGAAGGTACAATGAATTCAGAGATGATGGAATTGTTAGGGTTAGGAACATCGGAGAAATCAATTGCTTTATGTATCGTTCCACATTTTCGTGTGTCGGAATTTATGCAAACAATTCGTCGTGAATTACGAATGGATATGAAAGGGAAAGGTGTTGGATTTACATTACCTATTTCAGGAGTGAACCATCCAATTATTCAAAAAATAAAAAATGAAATGAATATGGAGACGATGAAAACAATGAAAAAAGAAATGGAACAAATGACGGAAAAAATTACTACAGGCACACAATATTCAGTTGTGATTGGAATTATAAACCAAGGATATAGTGAGGATGTTATGAGTACTGCAAGAACTGTAGGTGCAAGAGGCGGTACTGTTGTTCGTGCTAGAAGAGTTGGGATTGAGGATGCAGTAAAGTTTTTAGGTATTTCAGTCCAAGAAGAAAAAGAAATTTTAATGATTTTAACTGCGAAAGAAAGTCGTCATGATATTATGAAAGCTTTATCACATGAACATGGGATAGCAAGCGAAACACATGGTATTTATTTATCTCTTCCTGTTGAAGAAGTAATGGGACTTGATTTATAGTAAGGATATAAAATAAACATTGACTATTAAAGGGTTTTCGGGTATTATATCTATGTTGTATGTCTTTTTATGGCTTACAACCGCACATGTAAGGTTTAAGTATGCACAGCATCACCTTATTTGGCGAGTCTTAAATTGTAAAAGGAGGTGCAAGAATGTACGCAATTATTGAAACAGGTGGAAAACAAATCAAAGTAGAAGAAGGTCAATCGATCTTTGTTGAAAAATTAGATGTTAATGAAGGTGATAAAATCACTTTTGATAAAGTTGTTTTGTACTCAAATAAGACAACAAAAATTGGTTCTCCATATGTAAAGGGAGCTAAGGTAAATGCTACTGTTGAAAAGCAAGGTAAAAGTAAAAAAATTGTTGTTTACAAATACAAAGCTAAAAAAGGTAGTTCACACCGTAAACAAGGACACCGTCAACCATATACAAAACTTGTTATAAACTCAATCGAGGGATAGTTTATGGTGAAGGTAGAAGTTTGTAAGAAGGCAGATTATATTTCACGTATTACTATTACAGGACATGCAAATTCTGCAGAATATGGGCAAGATTTGGTATGTGCAGGAGTTTCTAGTATAGCAGTTGGAATATTAAATACTTTAGATGAACTTTGTACAAACATGTGTATCTTAGAAATGAATGATGCACACATTTATATTGAAGTTAAAACTGATGATAAAACAGTTCAAACAATATTAAAAACTCTTTATATACAGTTAAAAACAATGACTGAATCATATAAGGAGTATATAGAAATTATGAAAGTAGAGGTGTAAACCATGAAATTTAGTTTAAATATTCAATTATTCGCATCGAAAAAAGGGGTTGGATCTACAAAAAATGGTCGTGACTCAAAGTCTAAAAGACTAGGTGCTAAACTTGCTGATGGACAACATGCAAATGCTGGAGCGATTATCTACCGTCAACGTGGGACAAAGATTCACCCAGGTAAAAACGTTGGAAGAGGTGGGGATGATACATTATTCGCTACTGCTAATGGAATTGTAAAATTCGAACGTTTGGGTAAAAAGAAAACAAAAGTTTCTGTATATCCACAAGCTTAATTATAAATCCTCACATCAGTTGTGAGGATTTTTTCACTAATATAGATAAATGAATCGAGGTAGTTATGCAATTTATAGATCGAGTTAAATTAAAATTAAAAGCAGGTAATGGAGGCAATGGTATGTCTTCATTTCGTCGTGAAAAATATGTTCCTTTTGGTGGGCCAAGTGGTGGTGATGGAGGAAGAGGAGGCAATGTGATTTTTGCCGTTGATGAAGGAAAATCAACCCTTCTAGATTTACGATATAATCGTAAAATTGTTGCTGCTGATGGTGGTAAAGGAAAAACAAAAAAAATGCATGGGGCTACTGGACAAGATTTTGTGGTTAGAGTTCCTCTTGGTACCATTGTTCGTGATTTAGAGAGTGGTCATATTTTAGCAGACCTAACCAGAAAAGATCAACAGGCAGTTATTTGTACTGGTGGGAAAGGTGGTCGTGGGAATTTTAGATTTAAAACTTCCAAAAATACGGCACCCACATATTCTGAAAAAGGCGGTTTGGGAGAGCAAATAGAAGTAGAAGTAGAGCTTAAGGTGCTTGCCGATGTTGGGTTAGTTGGGTTTCCTTCAGTTGGTAAAAGCACACTTTTATCAGTTGTTAGTAAAGCAAGACCTGAGATTGCAGACTATCATTTCACAACGATTCAACCTAATTTAGGTATGGTACAAGTTGCTGATGG
Organism: Breznakia sp. PF5-3; assembly: GCF_029504745.1. Taxonomy (GTDB): domain Bacteria; phylum Bacillota_I; class Bacilli_A; order Erysipelotrichales; family Erysipelotrichaceae; genus Breznakia. Next base: position 49,687 of record NZ_JAQFIQ010000009.1, read on the forward strand.
TAGAAGTTTTGTAATGGCAGATTTACCTGGTTTAATTGAAGGTGCTGCTGAAGGAAAAGGATTAGGACATCAGTTTTTACGTCATATTGAGCGATGTAGAGTAATTATTCATGTGATTGATATGGGGGCACAAGACGGAAGAGATCCACTTTCAGACTATACAATTATTAACAATGAATTAGAAACTTATCAATATCGTTTGTTAGAGAGACCACAAATTGTAATTGCCAATAAAATGGATTTGGATGATGCACAAGAAAATCTTAAGCGTTTTAAAGAAGCATATCCAGATGTTGAAGTTTTTGAAACAATGACAATGATAGGAGAAGGTTTGGATCCTGTATTATATCGTGCTGCAGATTTACTTGATGTAACACCAGCTTTTCCTTTATATGATGAGGTTGAAGAGACGGAAGGTGTATTATATAAATTCGAACCTGAAAAACCAGCCTTTGAAGTTCACAATCTAGGAAATGGTCGTTGGATGTTAGATGGCGATGAAATTGAAAATGCATATCGCATGGCAACATTAGACACTACAGAAGGAGAGCAACGGTTTGCTCGTAAAATGAGAGTTTTGGGTGTAGAACAGGCTTTGCGTGATGCAGGTTGTCAAGATGGAGATACTGTAAGTATCTGTGATTTCGAATTTGAATTTGTTGATTAAAAAACCATAGTTTTCTATGGTTTTGTTTTGTTATACCAATAGTATACATTTTTATTTTCTGTATGCAGTTCACCACCCAATTTTTGATATAGCTTATTTGCTGCAGTATTATCTTCTTGGGTTATTAAAAAAGTATAATGCATATTCGCTAATTTTGCATCAGCTAATGCCATTTCAACCAAGCGTGAGGCAATGTGCTTTCGTTGGTAGCTCTCTTGTACAAACACATGGTAAATCATCATCATATCATTACCATTGTCCATTCTTGGTAAGACATAAGCAAGTACATAACCAGCAGCGATATCATTATCCAAACAAGCATATACGAAAATAAAAGGATTGTTAAGAATATCGTTAGCTTTATTTGAGGTTATTTTTTGATTTCGAAAAGCTTCTACAATTGCCTGAACTTTATATGTATCTTTCTTATTTAATTTTTCAAATATCAACATAGATAACTCCTTTTTATAATATTATTATACGAAATTATTTATTATTGGACAAATTATTAAGCTTATGTAATTTTGCAGATAAGAATATGAATCGATAGTGTCTATTGTGCTATAATATTAATATGGAAATAAATATCATTAACGAATATGCTTTTACTTTCTTATATAAATCAGAGTTTGAAAAGATTTTAAAACGCACCTTAAAAATTTTGAATAAAGAAGATATTTATGCAATATCTTGTATTTTTGTGGATGATGAAAAAATTCATGAAATTAATAAAAAATATCGTAACATTGATCGCTCTACTGATGTGATTAGTTTTGCTTTATTGGATGATACAAGTTTTTTGTTACCAGAAATGGAAGAAATTGAATTGGGCGATATTTTTATTAGCGTTGATACATGCAAGCGCCAAGCGGAAGAATATGAACATAGTTTTAAACGGGAAATATGTTTTTTGTTTACACATGGGATTTTACATTTGTTTGGCTATGATCATATGAATTCAGAAGATGAGAAAGAAATGATTAGGCTTCAAAAGGAGATTCTTGATGAAATCGATTTGGTATAAATTTTGTTGTGCTTTTCGTGGCGTGGGTTTAGCAATAAAGGATAAAAGTATAGCGTTGCAATTGTTGTTGATGTGCATCGTTTTATTCTTTTTTAGTTTTTTTTCTTTATCAACGATAGAATGGTGTGTGATTATTGGCTGTTGTGGCTTTGTTATTGTTGTTGAAGTAGGGAATACATGCATAGAAAGGATTCTGGATTTTATCCAACCCAAGAAAGATGAAAAAGTACGGTATATAAAAGATATGAGTGCAGGAATGGTATTAATAGCGTGTATTTTTGCACTTGTCATAGGATTGTTCATATTAGGAGGTAAAATATGATTAATGGATTTCACAATAATTCAATAGAATATTTGAAAATTTTAGATTTTTTAGAGAATACAAAAGTAAAAAATATAAAAACTTTTGGGTTTTCGTTTGATATATTAAAAGGAGTACAACATCATGAGTTTTAAATCAGGTTTTATTGCCATTATTGGACGTCCTAATTCGGGTAAGAGTACATTGTTGAATACGCTTATGCAAACAAAGCTTGCCATTACATCAGATAAACCACAAACAACGCGGAATAATATTTTAGGAATTTTAAACAATGAGGCGTATCAACTTGTTTTTGTTGATACACCAGGTGTACACAAACCACGTACAGCGTTGGGTAAAAATATGAATAAAGGTGTATATACTTCAATGCAAGATGCGGATATTATTTATTTAGTTGTTGATGGTACAAAAGCGTTTGGATCAGGAGATGATTTTTTATTAAATAGAATTCAAAATACTCAAACCAATGTGTTTTTAGTATTAAATAAGGTTGATAGTTTGACAAAAGAAGAATTGATAATGAATTTAGAACTTTGGCAATCCAAATTCGATTTCAAAGAAATCATTCCTATTTCTGCATTGAAAAATGATAATGTGGACGAGTTGCTAGAAACAACTTTACAATATCTAGAGGATGGTGCTCAATTTTACCCTGTAGATATGATTAGTGATAGAAAAGATGATTTTCGTGTGAAAGAAATTATTCGCGAAAAAGTGTTGTTTAATACAAGAGAAGAAATTCCACACGGAGTAGCTGTCATCATTGAACAGTATGAAGAAATGGATAATCATTTTGATATACAAGCTTTGATCATTGTTGAGCGGAAATCTCAAAAGGGAATTCTGATTGGAAAACAAGGAGCAATGATTAAAAAAATCCGTTTATCTGCACAAAGAGAATTGAAATCCTTATTACATAAAAAAGTGAATTTAGAACTTTATGTCAGAATTGAAGAAGATTGGCGAAATAAAGAAAATAAATTAAATGAGTTAGGATATAAGGAATACGATAATGAATGAGAATAGTGAGGTTATTATTCTTAAAAATAGTGATTATAGAGATGCGGATGCAATTTTAAATGTACTTAGTTTGGAATATGGAAAAATGAGTTTTGTTGCAAGGGGTATTCGAAAACCGAAAAGCAAAAATGCCAATGCTTGTAATTTATTTAATATCAGCCGTTTTCATTATAATTATCAAGAACAGAGAACTATGCAAAGTTTGAAAGTTGCAGAATCACTTTTGAATTTTCACAAGATAAGAGAAGATTTATTAAAGCAAAGCATTGCTGGAGTAATGGTAGAAATGATTGATAAAGTGGATATCGATGATGTGGAACATGCATATCATCTACTAAAGCAAAGTTTATTATATTTGGAAAAAACAGATAATATACTATGTTTATTTGGTTTGTTTGTGGCAAATGTTTGTACAATGTGTGGAATTACGCCATATGTAGATGGATGTGTACATTGTAAACGAACAAATGACTTAGCGAGTATTTCTTTAATTGATGGTGGATTTGTATGTGTGAATTGCATTGATTCTGCTATTCACGTGAAAAAAGAACGTTCTACCTTAAAGTTTTTCCGTTTGTTTAATAAAGCAAAAATTGAACAATTTGATCTTTTAGAAGATATCACGCCATGCAATTATCAGGATATTGAAGATTTGTTACTTTTTTTTAATGAATATAGTGGTATTCATCTAAAAAGTTTAAAGTTTCTTAAACACTTAGTTGAATTAGAAAATGGGTAAAAATGGTATATCTTTTACTCAACTTTAAAAATAGCCCTTTTGAAACGTTAATTCCATGCTTATTATCTTGAATATGTGCGTATTCTATGGTATAAATAGTAATAATGTGTATAATAAAAGATAGATTTAAGGATCTGTTGTTTTAAGGAAAAAGAGGAGCTTATGAACGAGAAAAATTTTGAAAAAGTTGTAGCACATATGAAAAACACTGGATTTGTGTTTCAAGGCAGTGAAATTTATGGTGGACTTTCAAATACATGGGATTTTGGACCAATAGGGATTGAATTCAAAAATAATATCAAAAATGCATGGTGGAAAAAATTTATTCAAGAAGATCCAAATAACGTTGGAATCCAAAGTGCTATTTTAATGAACCCTGATGTATGGGTAGCTTCTGGACATGTTGGTGGATTCTCAGATCCACTGATGGATTGTAAGAAATGTAAATCAAGATTTAGAGCAGATCAATTAATTGAAAATTTTTCAAATAATGAAGTCAATCCAAGTGGCTGGAGTAAAGATGAGATGAAGGCATATATTGACGAAAATAAAATTGCATGTCCTCATTGTGGGGCGCATGATTTTACTGATATTAGAGAATTTAATTTAATGTTTAAAACATATCAAGGGGTAGTCGAAGATAGTAAAAGTACGATTTATTTACGTCCAGAGACAGCACAAGGAATGTTTGTGAACTTCAAGAATGTTCAGCGTTCAATGCGTAAGAAATTACCATTTGGAATTGGACAAATTGGGAAGAGTTTCCGAAATGAAATCACGCCAGGTAACTTTATCTTTCGTACACGCGAATTTGAGCAAATGGAATTGGAATTTTTTGTAAAGCCAGGTGAGGATTTGAAATGGTACGAATATTATAAAGATTTTTGTATGAACTTTTTAGTATCTATTGGGATACAGAAAGAGAATTTACGTTTGCGAGAACATGAACAAGACGAATTATCTCACTATTCAAAAGGAACTAGCGATATTGAATATTTATTTTCTTTTGGATGGGGTGAGTTATGGGGAATTGCAGATCGAACAGATTTTGATTTGAAATCTCATCAAGATGCTTCAAAGAAAAGTTTGGAGTATCAAGATCCTCAAACAAATGAAAAGTATATTCCGTATTGTATTGAACCAGCAGTTGGTGTTGAAAGAATGATGCTAGCAGTAATGTGTGATGCATACGAAGAAGAAGCATTGGAAAATGATGAAACACGTACAGTATTGCATTTACATCCATACTTAGCACCTTATAAAGCATGTATTTTGCCTCTTAGTAAGCAATTGTCTGAGGAAGCAAAAGAATTGTTCGCAAAACTTGCAAGTGATTTTGCAATTACATATGACGAGGCTGGTAGCATAGGGAAGCGTTATCGCAGACAAGATGAAATTGGTACACCATTTTGTATTACATATGATTTTGATTCCAAAGAAGATGCATGTGTAACTATTAGAGATCGTGATACGATGAAGCAAGAGCGAGTGAAAATTTCGGAATTAAATGAATATATTAAGCAAAAAATTAATTTTTAAGAGGTGAAGCAGTTTGGCTAGGATACCAGAAAACGTTATCAATGATATCCGTAATCGGGTTGATATTGTAGATATTATTTCACAATATATCCCGTTGACAAAAAAAGGAAAAAACTTTGTAGGGGTTTGTCCTTTTCATGATGACCATAATCCTTCGATGAGTGTTTCATCTGATAAGCAAATTTTTCATTGCTTTGTATGTGGTGCAGGTGGAAATGCCTTTACCTTTACTCAAAAATATGAAAATATTAGTTTTATCGAAGCTGTAAAAAGAGTTGCCGATCTTGGGAATATCCCTGTAGATATCGATATTAGCAAGGTTCAGCAACCAATAAATCAAAAATATCAACCGCTTTACAATGTTTTACAAGATACAATAGAGTTTTGTTCCTATGAATTACGCAGTGTGGATGGTAAAGCGTTTTATGAATATATTGCAAAGCGTGGTATTCATGATGATATTATTAAGAAATTTGCAATTGGATATAATCCTAGTGGTAATAAATTATATGACTTTTTAAAGGCTAAAAAGCATAAGGATGAGGATATTGTAGAAACAAATGTTGTTCGTATATCACCACAGGGGATGCAAGATGTTTTTTATAATCGTTTGATGATACCAATTCATGACAATTATGGAAATCCGGTAGGGTTTACTGCTAGAGTTATTGATGGGTCATCTGATGCAAAATATATTAACACCGCAGAAACTTTACTTTACCATAAAGGTAATTTACTTTTTAATTATCATCGTGCTAAGGATGAAGCAAAGCGTTCTGGTAATGTATTAGTAGTGGAAGGGGCAATGGATGTCTTAGCTTTTGAAAAAGTTGATATAGCAAATTGTGTAGCAACTTTAGGAACAGCAGCAACCATGGAGCAGATAAAACTTTTAAAATCGTTAAATGCTAAAGTCTTGTTATTTTACGATGGTGATAATGCAGGACAAGAAGCGACTTATAAGTTTTGTAAATTAGCTCTATCCAAAGGTTTGCATATAGAGATTATAAAAAATGATCACGGACTAGATCCAGATGAAATCATTGAAAAATTTGGAAAAAATGAATTAATAGAAGTTAGTAAAAAGACGATTTCATGGATAGAATTCCTTTTTGAGTTTTTACGAAAAAAATACAATTTGGATAACTATACAGAAAAGAAAGAATATGCGAAAATAATCGGTGATGAGATAAGTCGTTTGGACGATCAATTCGAGAAAGACAATTACTACCAACGGTTAGCACAGATTAGTGGATTTGACTTGAGTAACGAACAAAATGTTCACCCCATGAAAAAAGAACGACTCATAAAGTCAGAAGCGAAACTTGTAAAACCAAAGGCCGGCATTAAGAATGCACAGATTCAAATTTTATCCTTAATGCTTATTTCAAAACAGGCAAATGAACTATTTAGACATGAATTAGGTTTTTTGCCAGAACCGGATTATAATAATTTAGCAATTAATATTATCAATTTCTATCGAAATCATGATACAATAATAATTGCAGATTTATTGAATTATATTAATGAAGAAGACGTAAAGAAAGTACTTTTAGAGATAACGAATTGGGAATTAGCGCCGAGTGAATTTCATGAAGAAGTAATGAGGGAAGCAATTTCGAAAATAAAAAATGGATTAATTTCTGAAAAAATCAATACACTTCTTGAACAGTCAAACCAAATGAGTGATCCGATTCAAAAGGCTAGGATTGCTGATGAGGTAATAAAGTTGCGAAGACAAAGGGGAGATTGATATGGCAAAAGCAAAAGCAAAAGCAAAAAAGATTTCAAAAGAATTGAAAACATTAGACCAAGTGAAAGAAGGGCTATTAGAAGAATTTCAAAAAGAGGGCAGTATTCAACAAACATTAGTAGATAAGTCAATTGAACATTTAGATTTGTCAGATGAGGACACTGAAAATCTTTTCGATTGGTTTAATGACAATGGTATTATCGTAGAAGATGAAGATGATGACATCGATATTGATGAAAAAATTGTAAAAGAAGGTAAAGAAATTGTTGACATTGAAGATGTTGACGATGTAGAAGATATTGAAGAAGATGAAGATACCAAAAAAGAATTGACTGATTTGGAGTCTTTGGAGCAATCATTTGCGTCTTCTTCACAAAACAAAGTAAACGATCCAGTGAAGATGTATTTAAAAGAAATTGGGCGTGTAGAATTGTTGGATCCTAAAGAAGAACCAGAAATAGCGAAACGAATTCAAGAAGGTGATGAAGAAGCTAAGAAAAAGCTTATTGCAGCGAACTTGCGTTTGGTTGTTTCAATCGCTAAAAAATATGTTGGTCGAGGCATGTTGTTTTTGGATTTGATTCAAGAAGGAAATATGGGGTTAGCAAAAGCGGTTGAAAAATTTGATTATACCAAAGGGTTCAAATTTTCTACCTATGCGACATGGTGGATTCGTCAAGCAATCACAAGAGCGATTGCAGACCAAGCACGAACAATTCGTATTCCGGTTCACATGGTTGAGACTATTAATAAGTTAACAAGAATTCAAAGACAATTGGTACAAGATTTGGGTAGAGATCCAACAGCTGAAGAAATTGCAGCCAAAATGGATGGTATCACTCCAGAAAAAGTACGTGATATTCAAAAAATTGCTTTGGAACCAGTTTCTTTAGAAACGCCAATTGGTGAAGAGGATGATTCTCATTTAGGTGACTTTATTGAAGATAAAGATGCATTATCACCAGATGAATATGCAAACAATCAATTGCTTAAAGATGAAATCAATATGGTTCTTCAAGGATTGACAGAACGTGAAGAAAAAGTATTGCGTCTTCGCTTTGGTTTATATGATGGAAGAACTCGTACGTTAGAGGAAGTTGGTAAAGAATTTAATGTTACGCGTGAGCGTATTCGTCAGATTGAGGCAAAAGCTTTACGTAAATTAAAGCATCCGACAAGATCTAAACGGTTGAAAGATTTTATGGATAAGCAATAAGTTTATGAAACTGAGTAAACGACTACAAGCAATTTATGATTTGGTAGATGAAAAGGCAATCGTTGGGGACATTGGTTGCGATCATGCATTGTTATCTTGCGCATTAGTCTTGAATGAAAAAGCGAGTAAAGTATATGCTTGTGATATTAACGAAGAACCATTACAACAAGCAAGAAAATCAATACAATATTATAAACTAGAAGATCAAATAGAAATAATACAATGTGATGGATTGGATATGCTTCCTTCAGATGTGGACACAATCGTGATTGCTGGAATGGGTTATGAAACAATAAAAAGCATTTTAGATAAGCATCCTGAGAAATTAAAAGGATGTAACAAGATTATCATTCAATCAAATCGTGATGTAGAAAAAATAAGAAAATATGTTAGCGATCATCATTATCATATACAGAGTGAACAATGTGTTTTTGATCTTCATTATTATCAGATTATTGTTTTTGATTGTTCTAATGATAGTGAATTGAATAAAAAAGAGCTTTTGTTTGGTCGAAGAATGATAAAAGATAATGTTTTTCTTCAGATGTGGTTTTCTAACTTAAAAAAATATGAATCAATCTTAGGAAAACTATCAGAAAAGAATGAAAAATATCAAATAATATATGACATAATTAATCAAATTAAAGAGGAAATAGAAGTTTAGTGCTTTCTATTTTTTCTTTTTTGGAGTAAAATTATAAACGAACAAGAAAGAAGGAAATGAATGGGTAATGATAAATATATTATATCTTTAGAAGATATTTCTTATGAAGAATTGGGAAAATTATTTGGACCAAATGAAAAATACTTAGATGTTATTCGTGAACACTATAAAGTAGATATTACATTTCGTGATTCTATGTTAACGGTATTAAGTGATGATAGTATAAAGAGTAAAAGAATAGAAGCAGTGGTGAAATACATGCTTGAAGCCGAAAGGACAGGTATTAACGTTCAAGAACGGGAAGTTATGTATGCATGCACCCTAGCGGATAAAAACTGCTTAGATCGCCTTGCGAGGCTTCATAAGGAAGTCATTAATAAGACTTCAAGTGGTAAATTCATTTACCCTAAAACATTGGGACAGTCGTATTTGTATAAATGTATGCGAGAAAAAGATATTGTGTTTGCTAGCGGAGTGGCTGGAACAGGAAAAACTTACTTGGCTGTTATGTATGCAATATCATTATTGAAAAAGAATGAGGTTGAAAAAATCATTCTTACAAGACCTGCTGTAGAGGCTGGTGAAAATTTAGGTTTTTTACCAGGAGACTTAAAAGAAAAAGTGGATCCATATCTTACACCTTTATATGATGCTTTACATGACGCATTAGGTGTTGAAACGGTTGAAAAATTATTAGAAAAAGAAGTGATAGAAATCGCACCACTAGCATATATGAGAGGACGCACACTGAATAATGCTTTTATCATATTGGATGAAGCGCAAAACTCTACACGTTCACAAATGAAAATGTTTTTAACTCGCATGGGGTTTCATTCAAAGGTTGTTGTAACAGGAGATATTACACAAATTGATTTAATTAAGAAAAAAGATTCAGGTCTTTTAAGTGCTAAACAAATTTTGCATTCTATTGAGGATATTGCATTTGTAGAATTGACAAGTGCAGATGTGGTACGAAATCCACTTGTTCAAAAAATAATTGATTGTTATGAAAATTTCGAGAGTGAATAGGATTAAATTTAAGGAATAATTAAAAATAAGTATAATATGAGATTGGTGATAATTTGAAAACATTACTTCTCATTGTTGTACTTATTTTTATATTTTTTAATCAAAATTCTTATGTTGATATAAAAGACTATCGTAGTCAATACATACATGTGGAAATAAAAGGTGAAGTAAAGAATCCAGGTGTATATAAAATGAAGTATAACGCCAAAATTGAAGATGTTCTAAATAAGAGTGGTGGTTTTACTGCAAGTGCAGATAGTACAGGTATCAATCAAACGAAAACACTTAAAAATGAAGATGTGATAGTAATTGGTAAGAAAACAGATATAGAAAAAGTTTCTATAAACAGTGGAACATTAGAGACGCTTTCCACACTTCCAGGAATTGGACAAGCAACGGCACAAAAAATAATTGATTATCGAGAATCATATGGAAGTTTCCAAACTCTGGAAGATATTCAAAAAGTAAAAGGCATTAAAGAAAAATTATTTGAAAAGATAAAGGATCATATAACTTTATAATGAAGCAATACTATTTGTTGGTGTCATTTGTATGTGTCATACTTTCAATGTCCTCTAATTTTTATATAAATTGCTTATATATATTTCTGTTTCTGATTTTTTGGATTATCAAAATAAGAGTACAATGGTATTTTGTAATGCTGTTACTGATTGTATATAATTTTAATTTTTTAAAAAAAGAAATCAAACAACCAAAAGAATACATATTAAGAGTGCTTGAAGTTCGAGAAAATTATGTAATAGCTACAACAGGAGAAGAAAATATATATGTTTACAATATTGGGAATATTTCGATAAATGATATTGTAGAAGTAAAGGGCAATTATGAGCGGATTAGTAGTTTTAAAAACTTACATACCTTTGATTTTTCTCTGTATGCTTATCGTAATCAGGCAAATTTTCAAATATATACTTCAGATTTTGAGATAAAGGCAAAAAGTAAAAGTATGCAAGCAACTTTATATAACCATATTCAAAATCTAGAAAATGAAGCTTTAAAAGAATATTATGACGCGATTTTTTATAATAAAAAATCACAAGATGATGGAAATGACTTTTTTTATCTTGGAGGATTTCATTTACAATTTTTTATTTATTTGCTTTCCAAAGTGAAAAAACTAAATAAAGCATTGCTTGAAATTATTTTTAGTTTTCTATATGTTTTGTTTTTTCCAATGCGGTTTTTCGTCTTGTATTTTTTTATAAAGGGATGTATTTCATTTTTGTGTAAACATTTGAATGATAAAAATCAAGTTGGAGCAATCACAATGCTTTTGCTATTTTATAATCCTATGCTTATTTATCATATAGGATTTATCATTTTAATGTGTTTTTCTTATCTTCGTTTATTTAATGTTACAAAAAGAATGCGTAGATTACTGCACTTTTTTATTTTACTTCCGATTCAACTATACAACTTCCACTATGTAAATCTACTTACAATTCTTTTGTTTCGACCATTTCAATGGATACAATCATGGATTTTGATGTTATCCATGATAAGTTTATTCTTTCCATCATTGGGCATTATTTTTGATTTTCTATATCATCAGGTAGGGGGAATTGGTAGTGAAATCCCTGAAACTTTCACATTGATAGGAAAACCTCATTTGTGGTGGATACTATTATGGGGTATTTTAATTTATCAAATTATATCTACTAACAAGCGAACACCGATTCTGTTTCTAGGCATTTTATTAATTTACCATCTACATATGGATCGTCTTAATTTATTTGGTGAAGTGATGTTTATAGATGTTGGACAAGGAGATTGTATTTTGATTCATGAACCATTATTTGGAAAAACTATTTTGATTGATGTAGCAGGATCTTTAAAATATGATCTTGCAAGCGAGGTTATTTTTCCTGTTTTAAGATCAAAAGGAATTCGTCATATAGATGCGGTTGTCATTACACATGATGATTATGATCATAATGGGGGATTAAAAAAACTTTCTCAATTGGTGGATATAGATGAAACTTTTAATAGTGTAGAGGAATTAGAGTTATCGAATATTACATTATTCAATTTAAACCATAGTGAATATGATGATAAGAATGATAATAGTATTGTATTATTTGGCTCAATCTATGGAGTAAACTATTTGTTTACTGGTGATGCTGGATATCAAGTTGAAGAAGAAATTGTGAATATGTATAGTGAATTGAAAGTTGATATTTTAAAAGTTTCTCATCATGGGGCTGATACAGCAACTTCAGCATCTTTTCTTCAAAAAATAAATCCACAAATAGGTATTATTTCAAGTGGTAAAAACAACGCATATGGACATCCTGATAAAGCTTTGTTAGAACGATTGGAAATGAAAAAAGTAACAATTTTTAATACACAAGAGGTTGGAAGCATTAGTTTTTTCTATTCTCGATATTTTCATCTCATGCGTACAGGAGATAAAAAGTTTGGAATAATAAAAAGATGAAAATAAATGAAGTCAATTCATTTCTATCAATTTGTTTTATTTGGTAAGGACAGTTGACGTAGAATTTGGTATAATGAAAACGGTGAAAATATGAATTTTTTATTAACAGGAGAAGAGCATTATTTATTACAGAAAAAAATGATGCAAATAATAAAAGAAGCAAATGTTGATGATATGAATATCATCACATATGATGCAACTAAGGACGATATTACCGATATTGTGAACGATTGTAATACGATGCCTTTTTTTAGTGAGCACAAAGTTGTGATAGTGCGAAATTGTAAATTTCTTAGTTCAACACCACTAGCAATTAATGAAGAAGTCTTACTGAATTATTTAAATGAACCTTTTGAACCAACAATTTTAATATTAATTTACGAAGGAAAGATGGATGCTAGAAAAAAAATAGTAAAAGAAATAAAAAAGCGATGTACGCCTTTTGTATTTCAACCATTAGATGAATTTGAACGTAATAATTTAATTCAACAAGAATTACAAAAACGAAATGTTAATATGGACAGAGCAGGTTATAATCTTTTTCTTGAACGTTGTGGATTTGATATTGCACAAATTCAAAAGGAATTGGATAAATTTGAAGTATATGGGGATTTGATTACCTATGATGTAGTGAAAGAATTAATTCCTAAGCCAATTGATGACAATGTTTTTTTGTTATCTCAGGCGATGTTTGATCATAATGTTAAAAAATGTTTTTCTTATGTCGAAGATTTAAAGAAAGCAAATGTTGAGGTTATCGCATTAATTGGAATGTTAGCAAGTCAATTTCGTTTTTTATCGGAAGTGAAAGTATTATCGAATATGAATAAAGGAAAACGTGAAATTGCTAGCGAGTTAGGGGCGCACCCCTATCGAGTTGAAAAAACACTTGAACAAGCATATCGAAGTGATCTTAAGCAAATCCGTTTTATTTTGAATGAATTAGCAAATTTAGATCAGAAGATAAAATTAGGATTAGTAGATAAGCAATTAGGGTTTGAAACTTTTTTAGTTAAATATTGTATTTAAAGTATTCTGCATAATAGCTAAACACTACAGGAAATCAACTATGAAGAAAAATATTGATAAAGTATTTGAAACTCTTGCAGCTAATGAAAAAAACGGGAAAGGCGTGAGCACGCAGGATTTGGCGGAGAGCCTTGTTATGGATTGAACTTTGGTTTCGAAATTATTAAATCAACTGGTTGATAGTGGAAAGATAGTAAAAAGTGATACTCGACCAGTTTTATATTCACTATGGAAAAAGGTGGATGATAATGAGAAGAATGCTTGTAAGAAAACAGTTTTTGATTCTGTCATTGGTGCAGATGGTTCTTTACATGCTGGGATTGAACAATGTAAGTCAGCGGTTACTTATCCTGGTGGATTAACTATCCTAATTACAGGCCATAGAGGAGTAGGGATTTGCTATAGTGAATACGAATATAAAGTTATAAAAAAATTAGTTAATAAAAATCAAGTTTAATATTAAAAAATCATTCTATGATATTTCATTCACACTAAAAATTCTGAACTATGTCAGTTTTTTTAGAAAAGTGTTATAATACACTTGGTTAT
>NZ_JAQFIQ010000010.1 GCF_029504745.1 Breznakia sp. PF5-3
CACGATTCAATTCTAACAAAAATTATGAATAAATTTAAGAAAGAAAGGAGTGTATATTAGAGACTTAGATAAGTCATTTCTAATATACCAGGAAATTAAGTATTTATTGCAAAGATGTCCAAATGGAACTGAAGATATCATTTCGACTAGATCTAAAGCATTTAAAGAACTTAAGAAAAACATGGATGATTTATCAATTAATGATTTAGTTGATTTTATCCAAGAAAATCCTACTGTACTTAAAAGACCAATCATCATGGATAATCAAAGCTTTGTTGTTGGCTTCGACAATGACGAGATCACTGCTTTTGTTCCTAGTGAATTAAGAAATTCATTTGGAAGTGAATATTATGCTTTTCAATAACAAAAAAAGAGTTCCTAATTAAAGGAACTTTTTTATATCATAAACATCCATAAATATATAAGTAATACAATCAATAATAGTGCAAAGAACAAACAGAATGCCATTCTAATTTTTCTGTTTTTTTGATAATAATTATAAGCATCGATAAATAGTGTTAAGGACAACAAAAAACTAGCAATGGTCATTGCTATATTATATTCAATCAATGTCGTAATTCTACTCAAAATCACAATTGCGATTCCAGTAACATACATTCCTAATCTTATCTTTTGCTTATTGTCCATATTCCTATCCATAAATTTATCACCTTTGCATTTCTTCTTATGACTACTATATAATAGCATACTTTATTTTTATTTTAAACCATTCTTATCGTGTACATAGATTATAATTATTAACTCTTGTATTTTAACTATATTCTCATTTCAAAGTCTTTAAAACAGCAATCTAAAAAGCAGCTTATTGTTTCCAACAAGTTACTTCTTTTATCCTTCTTCACTTTCTTTTTCAAACTTCTCTACTTTAACTTTTTCAATTACTTTTTCATCAACTTTTAAAATTTCAAATTGATAATCTCCATATAAAATTTTATCATGATCATTTTCATTTGGTAATCTTCCAAGTTGAGCAATCATAAAACCATTTAAAGTATCATATTCATCTACTGGCATTTCAATGCCCAATAACTTTTCTACCTCATCTAATTCAATAGAACCATCCATAATATATTTATCATCACTGATTTTTTGATATTCAACTGGCACAATATCATATTCATCAAATACTTCGCCAACGATTTCTTCAATCAAATCTTCCATTGTAACTATTCCAGCTGTACCACCATACTCATCAATAACGATGGCAATATGTGTCTTTTTAACCTTTAACTCATAAAACAATTTATCGATTGGTTTTGAATCTGGTACAAAAACGGGTTTACGCATAATCTTTTTCAAAGAAAAATCCTTCACATCTTTCATCTTCGAAATAAAACGTAATACATCTTTTGCATTTAAAATTCCAACTACATTATCCAATGTATTTTCATAGATAGGAATCCTTGTATACTGTGCACTTTTAAAGTACTTCATAACTTCATCATAACTACAATCAATATCAAGGGCTTCTACATCAACTCGATGTGTCATAACATCTTCAACCGTTGTATCATTGAATTCAAAAATATTATCAATCATTTCTTTTTCCGTATTTGCAATTTCACCCTCTTCACTACTAGTAGCAACCATTAAGCGAATTTCTTCTTCGGTTACTTGATTTTCATTTTTATTTGGATCAATCCCTACCAAACGTAATACAATGTTTGTCATAAAAGACAAGATGTGTACTAATGGTAGTACAAACCTATATAGTAAATAAAGTGGATATGCTACAGCAAAAGAGAATTTTTCTGGATTATTCATCGCTATTCGCTTTGGTACTAATTCTCCAAAAATCAAAGTTACAATCGTTAATAGCAAGGTGATGATAATCATCGCAATCGAGCGTAAAGAACCTACATTAATTGTAAGCCCTAAATTCAACATTAACTCTACTAGATTATCTGCGAATACATCGGATGCCAAAGCACTATTTAAAAACCCAGATAATGTAACACCAATCTGAATCATAGATAACAACCTTGTCGGTATTTCAATCAATTTATAAACGATATTCGCTTTTTTATCGCCTTCATCTCGCATTGATCTTATCTTGTTTTTATTAAGCGAAATCAGTGCGATTTCACTTCCTGCAAAAAAAGCGTTTACTAAAACTAAAATGATGAGGATTATTATATTAATCATATGATAGTCCCCCTTTCCCATTTATAACTTCTAAGCAACTGCTCGAATCTGTTTCTTCCACTGTTAAAGTCTCCTTTATATATGTATATATTAAAATAGTATAAGTTTTCTATTTCGCTGTCAAGATTGTGAAACGTATGAATTATCTATTTAACCATTTCTTAACAAAAAAAGTGGATTACCCACTTATTTTCTCTCATCTTTAAATGCTTGAATCATCTCTCCAGTTAAACTCATCCGTGAATAATCATCTTCTATATCTTCGCGATGTACCCACTCACCAACGGCCAATTCTTCTTCATCCAAGGTAATTGTATCATCGCCATCTAAATCAGCATAAAAGCCCATTAGTAGTGTATCTGTTAATCCCCATGGTTGACTCTTATAATATTTAAGATTTTTTATTTTTAAACCCACTTCTTCCATTACTTCACGAGCTACTGTTTCTTCAATTGTTTCCCCAATCTCGGCAAACCCTGCAACTAGTGCATACTTCGTATGACTTCTATCACGATATTTTGTAAGTAATAATTTATCATTATTTCTTATACCTACTATCACAGCTGGTGCAAGTTTAGGATATTCCATATTATCACATTTCTCACAATATAACATTCGCTCTTTATCCGAGTGTTTAAACACATGTCCACAACGTCCACAATAACGGTGGCGATCATACCAGTTGTACAATTGAAAAGCCGTCACCGCTGCAAATCCTTTATGTGGTTTACTTGAAGAAATAAAGGTTTGAATATCTACCATTTGATATCCAGGAATTTTTTGATAATGAATATCATAGGCTAAAAAATAATGCTTTTCATCTACTGAAAAAAGATAAATATCATGATTATATAAATGATTATTAGTGCTTTCTAAATCCTTAAATCTTGGAAGTCTTAATACAGGGCCTTCTAAACATAAAATCTTACGCCCTTCAAAATACACCAAATAACTTTCTGGTGTAGCATCCATATGTTTATATTGATTTTGAAGTGCTCTAGGCTTAATATCTTGAATCATATACTATCCATCCTAACTATTTCATATTATAATCTGTTTTCACTTTTGTTGCAATTTCTCCCACTATTTTTTTATATGTAGAACGCATTCTATGATTATTTCGTCATAATTTATGAATCGGAAAGTTTTAATATTCCGATAAGAAAATTTCATAAAGGATAACTAAGGAGGATTATTATGAAAAAAAGAATGCTAATATTTGCAGTTGTAGCAACTATATGTGGACTTTCTGTCTTTTCAAATACAGTAAAAGCAGAAAGTGAACAACGCACACCACGATTTACATCTAGTTTTACAATTACAGACTACGATGGATATTTTGTAACTGACACATATAAAGGAACTGATACTCACGCCTATGATCTTGTTTCAAAATTTACAATTGACTATTCGAATACTAATTATCATGAAAAATTAACATATACAATTTATAAGTCTGACCCTAGTGGAATAATGGCTGATCCAACTCCTATTGTTGGAGAAACAGAGATGAATTATAATTCCACTTTAACGCTTCCAGACATTGATGATGGCCAATATCTAATTGTTTTAAAAACCTATAACCCTCTAGGTATTTCTGATTCTGGTACGCTTTTTGTAAATCTTACAAATGTTGAAGCAACGGTTGATATCAACCGTAAAAACAACCCAACTGAAGCAAGTGTAGGGTCAGATAACACGGAAGCTACAAACAGTTGGGAAATCAAAGACAAAGATGGTAATATCGTTGGAAGTGGAAACGATACTGATGATCCGATGGATGTTATTAAAACCTTACCAGAAGGTTCTTATACATTAGAAAACACAGCAACTATAACGACTATTTTAGGAAATGATGTAACGGATACAGCGAGTGAACCATTTGTGATTCGTCACCCAGAAGCATCTGTAAATATTGATAAAAAAGAAAATCCTTCTGAAATCACAGGAGGAAAAAAATTAGATGATTCTGATTTACTTTGGGAAATCAAAGACAAAGACGGTAATACAGTTGAAAAGGGTATGGGAGATCGTGTTCCAAATGATGTAATCAATAACTTGCCAGAAGGTGAATACACTGTTATTTTCACTGAAGTAAGTCAAGAAGATGAAACAGATGTTGCAAGTGATACATTCATTATTAAAAAACCTAATAATTTTAATTCAGGAGAAACGCCTACACAAAAACCTTCCACTACCCCAAAAGGAGAAACAAGAACACCAGCAACGAATGATGCTACAAACATTCAATTGCTATTCTTGTTAGCTGGTAGTAGTTTCGCTGTAATGGTGAGAAAAGCAATAAAAAACTAAGTAAAAATAAAATATGCAAATCGTGGTACAAATGAAAAAGTGGTGAGAATTATTCTCGCCACTTTTTATATAGAAAATCTATGATTTTCTATAATGCTAGTAATTTATCTATTTGTTCCAAGACACCTGATTCATTGTTGGTCTTGATTACCTGTTTTGCCACCTTCTTTATTCTTGGATGGGCATTCCCCATTGCATAACTATATTGTGCATGTTTCAACATCTCATAATCATTTCCGCTATCTCCAAAGGCCGCAACTTCATCATCTTTAATCCCCCAGTGTTCTTGTAAGCGTTTAATCCCATTTGCTTTATGAACTCCTGGAATGATAAAATCAACCCCATCATGCCCAGTTGATACAGGAATCATAATCCCTTCTAATACTTGGTTTAGATGTTGAATAACTTCATCTAAATCTTTATTTTTAAAATCTGTACAAAATTTAAAAATTGTATCTTCTACTGCATGCAAATCATCTACTTTTTTAAGCTTATAGTAATATAACTTCGTTAATTCATAAGCTGCATCGCTAATGTCTCTATGCACATATGCACTATTAGATCCACACATTACATATTCTTTAGGATTGATATTTTCTAAAACATGCAATACCTTTTCGACTTTATCTTTTGATAATTCAGCACAATACAATTCTTTATTACAATCAACAATTTTAGCTCCATTTTCTGAAACAAAAGCTATTTCATCACGAATTTCAGGAAAAAAGGAAATGAGTTGATAGTATTGATTTCCACTTGCAACTACAAATTTTATTCCTTTTTCTTTCATTATCGAAAATTGATTTAAAAAGCGTTCTTTATCATATTTCATATGATCATTTAAAAATGTTCCATCCATATCTACAGCAATTAACTTTACACTCATATATATAATCCTCCATCACTTTAGTTTATTCGCAATATATTTACTCGTTTTCTCATCATAATCAGGATAATCAAACATCATTTCTTTACCAACTCTTTTTGAAGTTTCACGGAATAGTTCCATCAATAATAGTAAAGCTCTTTCACAATGTTCGATATCACGTATATCATAACACGCTTTTACTCGTTCATATATTTCAGGCTCTAAATATCTTTGTAAATATTTATACATATTCCCTACATTTATCTCAAACTCATAGTCTATTCCAACATTCCAACTCAGCATCAGCAATAGTTGTTCTTGTAGAATCCATTGAATATGTTTGCTTGCATAGAAAAATTCATTTCGTTTAATTCCTTTTACCACATATGTAGTAATCCACCAAAATTCATTACAACATTCAATATATTGTATTTCTGTAGGCTTTTTAACCTGATATTTATCATCCGAAGAAATTGGTATTTCCTTAATTTGATTATCTTTATCTAATAGGATTTCTATTAGTGGATCAAAAGCTAAATACTTTTGTAAATCTGATATTGGTACTAATAGCAAGTCAATTCGATTTCCATCCTCAAATAGCATCAAATATGTAAACCAACCGGGAAAACTTTTCGGAAATGATTGCATAGCTTCTGGTGTTTGCATGATAATTCGCTTTCCAAATACATCAATCCAACTTTGATCATCAATAAAAGCATTTATATTATCTACCAAATACACAATATCATAATCTTGAAATTCATCTTTAACAGCTTTTTTATTCACCCTTGATCCATTCATCGCAACGATACGAATACGACTATCTTTCTTTGCAACGTCAAGAATCAACCGATACATTTCACTTTCATTTCTCATAAGAAAAGAACATGCTTATGCATGTCTTTTACACCTCCAAATCAGTAAAGTTAAAAGTTGTACAATCTACCAATCCTTTATTTGTTAAACGAAGTTCTGGTAAACAAGCTAAATTAATCAATGCCATCGTCATATATGGAGATACATGAGGACAACCTATTTCCTTCCATGCTTCATCCAAAGCAGCAACCATATCTGCCATTTCTTGTAATGGTTTATCATTCATAAGTCCTGCAATTGGTAACGGTACATGTGCCAACACTTTTCCATCAGCAACAACAACCATTCCTCCACCACTTGCTACTAAAGTATTTGCTGCTAATGCCATATCTTCATCATTGGTACCAGCTACTAATAAATTATGTGCATCATGAGCAACAGTTGATGCCACTGCTCCTTTTTTTATTTCAAACCCTTTCACAAAACCAAACCCTTTGGTTCCTGTGTTTTTATGTCTTTCAAACACAACCGTTTTCATTACATCCTGTGATGGATCTGCTTGTATGTATCCATCTTTAACAGGCAATTCAATATGTCTTTCATAATTTCCTACTCTTGCTGGAATAATTTCCATAACTCTAGTAAGAACATGCTCTGTTGTTTTATCTGTTTTAATCTTAAACGAATCCGCTGTTATATTTTCTTTAATGTGCATTGTATTCATAGCGGCTTTCGGGAACGTATATTTTGGCATATCAATTACCATCTCACCATTTTCTGCAACTAAATGTCCATCAATGATAACTTTGGTAATATTTAATTTTTCTAAATCATCAATAAAGACTATATCAGCACATTTTCCAGGGGCAATTGACCCAAGATCATGATCCATTTGAAAACACTGTGCACAGTTGATAGTAACCATTTGAATCGCACTCAATACATCAATTCCCTCTTCCACAGCACGTTTTACAATATGATCCAAATGCCCATCACGAACCAATGTATCTGGATGTGTATCATCTGAAATAAGTACAGCAAACCTAGTATCAATGTTATTTTCTGTTACACTTTTGGCAACCTCTTTTAAATCATGCCATGCACTTCCTTCACGGAACATTGCATACATACCTAAACGCATTTTTTCCAAAGCATCTTCTTTACGTGTCGATTCATGACAACAGCGAACCCCTGATGCAATATAAGAATGCAATCCATTTCCTGTATCTGGTAAAGAATAATGACCTGTCACAATTTTATTTGCTTTTAAAGTTTCAGCCACTACACCATGTGCGTGATCTGTACTATTAAGAATCCCAGGAAAATTCATCATTTCCCCTAAACCTACAACATCATCCCATTTCATGCTCTCTGCTATTTCTTCAGGACCAATAAAAGCTCCTGTATCTTCAAAACCTGGTACAGCAGGAACACATGATGGCATCGTCACCATGTTTTTTAATGGTGTGCTTTTACCACTATCAATCATATAACGAACCCCATCCATGCCTAATACATTACATATTTCATGTGGATCCATATAAATCCCTATCGTTCCATGAGGAACTACTGCTTTAGCATATTCTGGCACACTAAGCATAGACGATTCCACATGAATATGTCCATCTAGAAACCCAGGTGCAATATAGCTTCCTTGTGCATCGATTACAGTTGTTTTGTCACCAATACAATGCTTCGCATCCTTAACAAGGGCAATCCTTCCACAAGCAATTGCAACATCCGTATTAGGAATGATTTCTTTCGTACATACATTAATTAAATTAGCATTTGTAATCACCATATCAGCAACTTCATTTCCTAGTGCAACTGCCGACAAAGTCTTGGATACTTCCCATAATGGTTGATCCTTAAATTGATTAAACATAGGTTCTCCTCTCAAATTGAATTTTATACTAACATTATATAGAATCCCGTACATAAAGTCCAAAACTTATCGCTTAAATTATGAAATCAGAAACTAATCAATTTTTTCTTATAAAATCTTTATACATTCAAAACTAATATATACATATCTAGATAAATACTAGTAATATTCATCACATAATTAACAATTACCACAAATTCGTTTGACGCAATAACATATATAAATTATAATTAATTCTATAAACATATAATATGGAGGGACCAGTATTATGAATTGGGAATTAATAAAAAAATCCGAAAAGTTAAGAGCGGATATGCAAAGTGCAGGCATGGTCATCATGCAACCGTTTTACGAAAAACACGGGATGAATTATTTAAAGTTAGCAATAATATCAGAAGCTGAAGAAAATGATAACTTAACTTTAAATGCCCTTTCTCGCTCAGTTAGCAAAGCTACCGCTAACATGTCTGTCGTGGTAACACATTTAGTAAATGATGGATATTTAAAAAAAGTACCATCTGCTTATGATGGTAGGGTAACATATATCCAACTTACTAAAAAAGGGAAAAAGCTTTTAGAGGCAAGTCATGACTATGTTGTGGAAAAATATAGTGACATCATGGACGGGGATAAAGAATTACAGGACTTGATTGAAGCTTCAGAAGCTTATTTAGCTAAAATTGCACCTTACAGATAAAAACTATACCCAAAAGGGTATAGTTTTTATCTCTATGCCATTCTTGATTCAATGTTTCATAAACCACTATCCGCGTTCATCTTCCTGTAATTCATACATAGGTTTTGGTTCGATATATTGAAACAATATCCATGATAGCAGCGAACAAATCATTAATATCATGATAATAAAGAACGTGTTAGGGTTACTCCATGATAATCCTAATATTGAATCAAAAATAAATAATGATGAACAAAATAATATACTAACACTTATAAAAAGAAAGAAGCGTAATGTATTAAATGGCAAACACGCCTTTAATACAGCAAGGATACTTATAAACCCTACCATTACAAACATAATTGTTACTACTTCATCTTGTGTAATAACAAAGATTCTTTCCAATAACAAAACTGCGATAATATTTAAAATGATAATAATTGCATTTGGTAATGCTTTTCGTAATGCTGTTTTTAAATAGCTTCCTTCAAGTTTCGTTTTATCTTCCTCAAAGGATAGAAAGAACGATGGATATCCTTCAATTATAAGATCAATCAACGTAATTTGTAGAGGAATAAACGGAAACGGCATATTCATAAGGATACAAAGAACACTCAATAATACCGAATAAATTGTTTTAATAAAGAAAATGGATGAAACTTTAGTAATATTATTAATCGTTCTTCTACCTTCTGATAACACATTTATTAAACTTGAAAAATCTGAATCCAAAAGCACCAACTGAGATATTTGTTTTGCTGCAGCGCTTCCTTCTGCCATGGCAATACTACAATCTGCCTCACGAAGTGCCAATACATCATTTACCCCATCTCCACTCATAGCTACCGTATGACCATATTGTTGGAAAGCTTTCACTAAAATTTGTTTCTGCTTTGGACTAACACGACCAAAAACAGAATACGAAAAAGCTAACTCATACAGTTTTTCTTCTGAAGTAACCTCAGATAAATCAACATAGTTTGCGTAATCTTCAAGACCAGCTTTTCGTGCCACATTCGATACAGTAATTGGATTATCACCAGAAATAACTTTTACCTGAACACCTTCTTTTTTAAAGTACGCAAACGTTGCTGGAGCATTGTTACGTATCGGATCTTCTAATTCAATCATCCCAACAATATCTAATTCAGGAAGTGTAGAAGTAACCTTTTTGGACGTATGTGCTACCAACAATACCCTTGCTCCATTTTTCTGTGCTTCCCATACTACTTCTGGAATATCATCTTTTTTTACCATCCATTCAGGAGCTCCAACAACAATACTACCCAACTCATCAAAAATTACACAGCCCCACTTTCGCTGTGATGTAAATGGGATTTTACTTTCAATAAAATAGTTCATCTTAACCGCTTTAAAATAATTTCTCATCGCTGTATAAGTTGCATTGTTATCATCAACTGCCTGTATATAATACGACATCAGATCTGTAACATCTTTATCCCCAAAAGAATGCACTTTGGTTACTTTCATATTTCCTTCTGTAATGGTCCCTGTTTTATCCAAACACAAAACATCCACATGTGCAAAAGTTTCCATAGAATGCATATCTTGTACCAAAACCTTTTTCTTTGACAACTTAATAACCCCTGTTGCTGATGCAATCCCAATAAGCAAAACCAGTCCCTTCGGCAACATTCCTAAAAGGGCTGCAGCCGTATTCACAACTGCATCAAAGATACTACTATCACGCAAAAAATAAGCTTGTAGAAATAAGATAATACCAAAAGGAATAATTACATAGCTAGTAAATTTCGATATCTTTGCAATTGCACCAATCAATTCTGATTGTGTTCGTTTATGCTGTTTCACTTCTGATACAATTTTAGAAGAAAAGCTATCTTTTCCCACGCGTTCAATTCGTGCATATGCTTTTCCTCCAACAACAAAACTACCAGAATAGAGAAAATCACCTTTCTTCTTAACAATAACATCAGATTCCCCAGTTAATAGTGATTCATTTACTTCAATTTCATCTTCGATAACATATGCATCTGCACTTATTTGATCTCCCATTTTCAAAATTACAATATCATCTTGTACCAAATTTTCTATCCTAAGATCTTGTATTTTTGAATCTCTAACCACACTTACTTTTTCAATCGTAATAATTGATAATTTCTCCACTAATCGCTTTGCTTGAATCTCTTGAACAATTCCAATCAAAATGTTAATCAAAATTACTATAAGATAAAACATATTAGAAAAAGCCCCAACCGTAGCTAAGGCAATTCCAATTAGAATATTTAATAGATTAAACAATGTAAAAACATTATCTTTTACAATGTCTACCGTTGATTTTGTAACTTTTTGTTGTGCTACATTAACAAGCCCTACTTGTACTTTTTGTTGCACTTCTTGATTTGTTAATCCTGTCTTATATGTTGCATAAATACGCTTATCTTTCATTGCTACCTTCACCTTTTACTCATTCTATAAGATATAGATATAAAGAACAATATAGATAAGGTTAATATTCTGTTAAGTTTTTTTAATCTTTCAATTTTAAATATAATCTATGAATTAAATTCATCATCTTCATCATCTATTGAAAGTGGGTTAAACATTCCAATTTGTTCTATTCCTGTCTGCGAAGCATTCGCTTCAATCTCACTAGCTGAAGCGCCCATTCCACGTTTTACAATTACTTCTAATAACATCCCCAAATTTACCCCATAGAATACTTTAATTCGTTGATCTTTCATAGCTTCCATAATTGCGGTATTAAATGGTGAACCACTCAACAAATCAGCAAACACCAAGATGTTATCTTCATCCCTAAATACTTCAATACCTTGTTTTATATTTTTTTCTAATTCTGTCGCCGTATCCGTTTGTGAAAAATCAATATACTGAATCTTTTCTTGCTTTCCTGCAATTACTTCAATTGCACTTTTCATACCACTGGGAAAATTACCATGGCCAATTACCATAATCCCAAACATTACATAAGTCCCCCTTTTCGTTGATCTACAATATCAAATATTTCTTTTAAATTTGTAATTTGATAATCTGCAGAACTTGTATCATGTTCTAATATTGGATCTAACAATGCGATAACTTCCAAATCAGCTGCTTTTCCTGCTTGAATTCCATATACCGAATCTTCAATGACCAAAACCTCTTGTTTATCCGCATGCAATGCTTGCACTGTAAATTCATATATTTCAGGATCCGGTTTCGTTCTTTCAAAATTATCACCACTAACAATAACAGAAAAATATTCTCTTATATTACATGCATCAAGAACCTCATAGATATTATCAATAGGTGAAGAAGAAGCTAATGCCAAAGTAATCTTTCTAGCTTTCAGCTCCTGTAACACCTCATTCACATATGGACGCTTAATCAAATTATAATCAATTGGATAACGACTATAAAATTCATGTTTTAGACGATTTGTTGTTTTCGCATCTTGTTTTATAAGCTCTGCCAAATATCTGTCTTCTGTTGCACGACTAGAACCTGCAAGAAAATGGAGTTCATCCATTGTTTTATGGACTCCATTTTCTTTTAGAAACATTTGAAACAAATTCAAATATGCAATTTCACTATTGATTAAAACACCATCCATATCAAATATTATATATCGAATCATTCTTCTAAATGTGCCAAAGGTTCTTTAAATGGATTCACACCTGTATCAATACCAATATCCTTTGCTCCTTTTGCGGCAACAAATTGGAATGGTACGGTATACATAAGCGGAGCAAGATATTTATTTGTTTTTACACTAAATACTAAGTCTCTATCATCATGTTCTGTATCTTTACATGTAACCAAATGTACACGATCTGTATACTTCTTAAAGGCTGTTCTAAAGGTTAACATACGATCCCATTCAGCATCCTCTGAACCAATCATAAATAATGTTTGACGTGGTGTCAGTGCCATGGTTGGTCCATGTGAAAATTCTTCAAGTTCATAACCAATTGAAGGCAATCTAAACATTTCTCCAATCTTAAGCATCCCTTCCAACACCGTTCCATAGTCAACACCATACCCAATAATGTAAATACGATCACTATTTGCCATTGTAACTTTATTGCGATCATACCAAGCTTCACTTTCCTTCATAACTATATCAAAGTTGTCACATAACGCTTTTACTTCTTGAAGTGCTTCTTGATACCTCACTTCATCATAAACACCCCAATCATATGCTGTCGTAATCACCCACATATACAATGTAAATAAAGTAACTGTATATCCTCTTGTTTCAGGAGGTGTCTCTTCCTTTCCACATAACAAGTGAATAACACTATCTACATGTTTTGTAATTTCACTGTCCAATGCTTCTGTTAATGCAACACTTTGATATCCTTTTGCCTTCGCATACTTCATCACATCCACTGTAGATATCGAAGTTCCAGATTGTGAAATACCCACAAATAAAATTTCATCATCTTTTAACGTATTTGTCCAATCCGCTTTTTCATATTTTTCAAATACAGTAGGATATTGTGCAATTGCATCAATATTCAAAATTTGTTTAAAATAATATGCTGCAACAATTGCTGCATTATATGAAGTTCCTGACCCAAAGAAAATAATTTTTTTAATTTTCTTATCGTGTAACTTCTCTACAAATGGTTTGGTATACACTTCATGATTTTTTAAAGCTTCTTGTAATGCTCTTGGCTGATCTGCCATATATCCTAATACTGTTGGTTGTTTCATAAATTTTCCTCCCATTATTTAAAATCTGCTGTAATATCTTCTCTTTGTTCATTTGGAACCATTTGTGAGAAGATCTTCACCCCATGTTTAACTAATGAAGCAAAATCTTTTTCTTCTGCTTCATCTACAAAGACCGTTTTCTTTATTTGTTTAGCTTTGTCTTTCGTTGACATATTACCAACGGTCACTTCACCAATTTGATATCCTGCTTCAACCATTTTTAATATTGGCTCAGGACGATTACATAAAATCATCACATTGATTCCCTTATCAATTTTACGAATAAATTTATCAGCTGCTGCCTCTGGTGAAAAAATGGATAACTTTACTTTTCCTGGACACCCAAATTTCAATGCTGTTTTTCTTGCCTCATCGTGAACGATCACATCATCAACAATTGCTATCCGCTCTACACTAAAATGCGGTATCCAAAATCCACAAACTTGTCCATGAATCAATCGATCATCTATTCTAACATCTACAATTGCCATGCTAATAGCTCCTCTCTACAAAATTCCACATACTCCACATATGAATCCAATAATTACAATTCCAACAATGATATTTACAATTTTTACTTTCTTCTTTAAACATCCATAAATACCCAATGTGGCAACAAGTGGTAACAATTTTGGAACTACTTGATCTAAATATTCTTGAATTACGATTTCACTTCCTGAAATCGTAAAGCTAAGTGGTGATGAAATATCAACCCATGATGCAATCATACATCCTACTGATGCGACTCCAACGATACCTGCACAATATGTAAATAATTCCATTTTTCCAGATGACTCTAAATCTTGTAGTAAGCTGCTTCCATTTTTGTATCCTACTCGCAACCCAAACCATCTTGTTAGAAAGTTAGGAATATTAAATAATACAAGTAATACAAACGGTGCTAATACATTTCCATCCTGTGCAAAAGAAACAGCAATAGCACATGCAATAATTCTAAAAATCCCCCAGAAAAAAGTGTCTCCTATTCCAGATAAGGGTCCCATTAATGCAACTTTAATCGCATTGATTGATGTTACATCAAAGTCTTTATCTTTTTTTGCTAACTCTTCCATTGCTATCGAAATTCCCATAACAAATGGTGCTGGTGCTACTGTCATATTAAAAGCTGCTATATGACGATGCATAGATTCTTTTAATCCCTTTTCATCATCTTTGTATATCTTCTTTAAGACTGGCATCAATGCATAAAGGTATCCCAACCCTTCCATACGTTCATAGTTAAATGAACCAAGTAGTGTGAAAGATCTCCAAAATACACCTCTAAAATCTTTTTTTGTTAAGTTATTTTCTGCACTTATTATTTCATTTCTAGCCATTTTTTTAATCCTCCCACTCATCTACTACAGCTTCACTTACCTGTACGACTTTTCCTGCATCTTTACGAAGCAAGAAGATAACCCATGCAATTGCAACAGCGATTGCTGCTACTGCCACCATCGTAAGTTCTGTATATGCTGCGATTACAAACCCTAAAATCAAGAATGGAATCAAATCTCTCTCCAAAATAATATTCAACAACAATGCAAATCCCAATGCTGGTAAAATTGAAGCAACGGCTGTTAATCCATTATTTGCCCATTCTGGTAAACCATTTACAATAGATTCAATGGCATCATTTCCAAAATACATAACAATGAAAGTTAATGAGAAATAGATTAAAAAAGTCATAAAGCCGCATAGATAGTGAATTGCTTTAATTGCTTTAAAGTTCAATTCATCTACTTTTCGCTCAGCTACTTGCATAAATCCTGAGAATCCCGTTAACAATAATGTATTTAAGAATTGCATAATTACAGCAACTGGTAATCCAAAGACAATTGCTGCTTCTGCTCCTTTACCAGTCATAATGGCAACGGCTGCACCAATGGTACCTCCAGTTCCAATATCCAATTGAGCAGTAGGTCCAATACCTGTTGCACCCATCCACATCATCTGCAATGCCGCACCGATTTTAAGTCCCTTTTCAACATCCCCTAAAATCAAACCTACAAAAAATCCTGTAACTACTGGTTCACGTAATTTACATTCTCCCAGCCAGCCACCTTCGAGTTGCGTTAACGCTGCAACACAACCAATCAATACTGCTTGTAAAACACTCATAACATGTCCTCCCTATAATTTTACTTCAATAGGAATATCCTCCTTTCTATCCTATTTGGTATAATTGGTATACCTAATATACCTTTGTATATTTTATATATACCACTATTATTTTAAAAAAACAAGACTTTTATAAAAAAAGGATTAACTTTTAGTCAATCCTTCGCGTTATATATTTAAATGAAGTATACTCTGGTAAGTGATAAGAAATCGTATACTCTACTAATTTATGATTCTCATCAAACCCAAAATAATCAAATAAGAAGACATTTTTTTGCTTCGATAATTTTAAAACATCTACATATTCTTTAGGTATCTTTTCAATCTTCAAATAAGAAACCATCTTATGTGGTGAATGTCCTTGTTCCTCCATGTAATCATACAACGATTCATCAATGAAATCAAAACGTTCTGCATCATGAAATAAATTACAAGGAATATATGTTTTTTGAATAGCATATGGTTCATCATTCACTAACGATAAACGAATTAATTCATATAATTGCTCACTATCTGGAAAATAATCTTCAAACTCTTTGGTTGATTTTATCTTTTTAAAAGATAATATTTCCCTAGATGACTTTAATCCTTTTTGACGAATTTGCATACTTAAACTTATCAAATCCGTACCTCCAAGTTCTACCTTATCTTGAATCGATGGTACTTTCAAAACGTAAGTTCCTTTTCCTCGATAAGCCTTAATCACCCCTTCATCTTCAAGTAGTTTCAATGACTTGCGTACTGTCATTCGATTGATTCCATACTGTGTAGACATCTCTCTTTCTGGCATCAATCGATCACCAACCTTCAACTCCCCATTCACTATTTTATTTTTTATATTATCTGCTAATTGTTCATATAATGTAGTTGGTCTATTCATAAGGCGTTACACTCCTAAAATGATAAAAACTGGTAAGTGATACGATTTCAAAATATTCAAGCGGACTCACCTTAGAATCAATAAAAGTACGCCCCTTAATTAACAATACCTCATTATTATCTCCATCTAATTCAAGAAGCTTTAATTCTTGCTCAGTCCCATCAACTATTAATATTTCTTCCTCACTTCGTATTGTTCTAATACCATATTTACTATTCAAAATATAATAAAAAGAATCTTTTTCAAAATCATATTTTTCAATTCCCTCTACCATTGTATAATCAATATATATTTTTTCAATGGATCTTGGTTTACCTTCCACAATTCGCACTTTTTCCAAATGAAAAATCTTTGCTGCAATTGGCAAATCTAACTGTTTACTAATTCTTCGATTTGCTTCCATAATCTCACACTTTAAAACCTTATATTCATATTTTAATTTTTGCGCTTTAATTGCATCCGTAACCGAAGAAAATTTATCTAGCTCTTTTAAAATATACACATCTTTATCTTCCATAAGCCCTCATTTCTGATAACTAATCAAATTCAACTACCGCCATTATATCACTCTTTCCAAAATTGGTATAGTTGTAATTCACAATATACCAATTTAGAAATTGTTTCTTATCCTTTTCGCTCTTTAATAACATCATCTGCTACTAAAGCTCCTATTAACAGTGATGAATCCTCATTATGTTTTCGATAGTTAGAAAGTACCTTTTGCTCGTCATAATTTGCATAACAATACTTACAAAAATGTTCACAACTATTGTAACTTCCAATATCAACAAACCCCACACAATTACAATATTCAGAATTTCTTCCTTTCCATTTGCAATACTTCTTTCCACTTAATCGATAAGCAAATTCTTTACTCATACAATCTTCCTTGATAAACCCATATTCTAAAAGTCTTCTTTCTTCACAACATGTTTGTACAAGCATTCCACATCGTGAAGCACTGGCTACAAAATGTTGTCCAATTTGCTTATAATCATCTTCTGTAAATGATTTTATCCGTAAACTATGCTTATGCTCTTTAACATTTTTATAATCATCAATGAAAGAAACAATAATATGTTTTACATACCCTTTTAATAACTCACATACCCGATCAAATGCACGAATATGATAATCTATCGTGTAATAATCATTCAATAAGATTGGATCATATCGAACAAATACATTATCACTTCCTAATTTATTTGATAATGCTTTGATACCTTCAATTATATCTATTTTATTTATTACAGATGGTTCAACATCTTGTTTATATGGTGTTAAGGTCACATGAAATACAATTGGTTGAGTAATTTCATCGAGTCGATCAATTATTGGAAGCGGATTTTTCGTACAGAAAAAGATTATATCAACATCTGCATTATAAATGCGACTAACCTGTTTAGGATAATAGGGATTTCGAACATCCCAAAACCCTTTATGATATTGCTTCATAAACCATTCACTATAGAAAGCTACAATGTCTGTTCTTTGACTCACACTTAAAATCATGATTAACCTCTCTTTTACCATTTCATCATATCATCATTTATTTCTTTTTAGAATGAGACTTTTTCTCTTTTTCAATCGTTTTATAATTAAGAAAGGTGGTTATCATGAAACACAAAATAAGTATGTTAATCATATCATTATCATTTTTTCTATGTTATTGTATCTCTTCCTCATCTGCTCAAGCAGAAGAAAAAACAGACGATGATATCAATCAAGATATAACAGAAGCACAAATAATAAGTGGTTATTGGGAAATTGAAAACTCTGCCGAAGATACGAAAGAAATATATTGGTTTGAGGAAAATGGACACTTTACTTGGATTTCATCACGTCAAAAAAATGAAAGTTTAATTGGTGTTACAGGCTATTGGGAATACCACGATAATACGTTACAACTAACAACTACTACTATTCTTGAATGCTTTTCTACACAAGATAATTTTATAGATTCATATACATTCACTACCTTTGCTAGTGACCAGTTATTCACTAGAACTTATGAAGTGAAATTCAAGAGTACAACAGACACTACCGCAGATGTTCCTTCATCATTTATGTTAGATGATTATCAATACAATCGAATCTCCGCATCAAAAATCGTTTCCTATTGCAAACAATTGGAAGCTCTACGTGATCAAAATATATCCTTTTGGACTAATACAGATCATCCAGAAAAAAATGAAACCTTACATCTTGTCATTTCAACAACATTTACTTCACCATCTAATCGTCTTCATGAGATGATTTCAAAATCATTATCACTGTTTACATAACTTATGCAAAAACAAGTTTATTCAAATGATAAAACCTTAACGCAACTCCACTTACCAAAAATTCTGTAAGTGGAAATACGCACCACACACCAAGCATACCAGCAGTTGATGAAAGTAAAAAAGCAATCGGTATGACAAGAATAACCCCTCGTAAAAGCGAGATAATATGTGCTGGTCGTGGATTTTCTGTTGATGTATAATACGTAGATAATACAATATTATATCCAGCAAAAATACTACCAAGAAAGTATACTTTTAACCCTATAAAAGCAATCTTTTGAAGATTCGGATTTTGATCATTGTTGAATACATTCACAATACTATCTGCTCCAAAGAAGATACAAATATAAATACATAAATATATAATCGTCACACTAAGAAGTGCATACTTTAAAATTGTATGGACTTCTTTTTCCTTTCCACTTCCATAATTTCTACTCATCAAAGGTTGTATTCCCTGTGCTATTCCTGTATATATAGAAATCACCACCAAAGAAAGATTTGCAATGACACCATATGCTGCTACCCCAACATTACCAGCAAGTTGCATAATAAGGAAATTAAAAACAATCATCACAATACCTGAAGATACTTCTGTAATCAAAGAAGGTATCCCACTTGATATGATATATTTTGAAAGCGATAAAGATAGCTTACATCTTATTATCTGAAAACCATTTTTCTTTTTTAAAAAGATCCAAGATAATACACTTAAGCTAATAATGGGAGCTATTCCAGTAGCCAATACCGCCCCAAAAATACCCATGTTTAAAGGAAACATAAATACATAATCAAGAACGATATTAGACAAGCTTCCTGCAATCATTGCAAACATCGATAAGTTAGGATAACCATCATTACGTACAAAACATAGAATTACATTGTTCATTATAAACATCGATGAAAAAAGCAAAATAACTTTTAAATATGTATTACACATTTCAAAAACTGCTTCATCTGCTCCTAGCCAAGCTGTTATCGGTTTTGAAAAGAAAAGTGCTAACATTGTTAAACATGCTGAGATCACAAAAGCCAATATAACTGTATTGGTAAAAGCTTGTTTTGCTTCTTCACTCTTCCTTTGACTTTTTAAAATGGCATACTTTGTTGATCCTCCTACACCTAACATCAAACCACTACCATGTATAAAACTATAAATTGGAATAGCCAAATTTAAAGCAGTAAGGCCATTCGCTCCTAAACTTTTTGATACAAAAAAAGTATCTGCTAAGATATACCAAGACAATCCAATCATACCAAGCACATTCAATGATGTGTATCGAAAATATTCTTTAAAGCATATATTTTTCATAATACCTCCAAAATAAAAAGCGCTACATTTCATATCTTCTATGGCCTAACGATATGAAAGATAACGCTTATTTCTTTACCCGGCGGCAAATGCATAAGTCCACTTTTTTTACTCATTTCAAAATAGCACACCAATAATTAATTGTCAAACAATCACCATATTTCCAATATTGAATTAATCATAATTTTACAAGTTTTATCAAAAATCATACGAATTATTCCAGATAAATTGATTACTATATATAGTAGTGCTATGATTTAGAAAAGGAGGATTATCATGAAAGGAACTATGGAGTTTAAAAACATAACATTTGATAAAGATAGTAAAACTTTTACAATCAAAAATGGAAGCAAAGGCACCTATCCTTATGCTGATATTGTAAACTGCATGATTGCCAACGATGATGCGAAATTCAAAGGAAAGGATGAACCATTTAAACATACTGTACTCAGCGGAATGTTTCAAATGACAATGTTCACTAATAAATACGTATATGTTGGTGTTATTTTTGAAATGCGTAATCATCAAAAAGTTTATGTATATGTTTCAGATGAAAAAACACCAATTCAAACATTACAGTATCATAAAGATAGAAGAAATGCTGAAACAATAAAAGAATTTGCCAAAAGAATAATCCATAAGTATAACCCCAAAATATCCACTACATAAAGTGGATATTTTTTAATTTAAAAAAGAGTAGCATACCAGCTACTCTTAATCACTCTTATTGTGCTTTATATTCTCCATACGTAGTCATTGTAATTTTAATTATATGGATATCTTCCACTGGTGTACTCATTTCTCCAGTAGCACTTTCCTTAACCTCAACCGAAGCAAGGGCATCCAAAACATCTAAGCCTTCGATCGTTTGACCAAATACTGTATATTGTCCATCCAAACTTGATACTCCACCAACTTCAGCATATTTATCTTCAATAATTTTATCATATTGATAATTCAATTGTTTTCCACTTCCTTGAACAATATAAAATTGACTTCCCTGACTATCTTCACTTTGTCCTCTAGCCATTGCTAACGCTCCTTTGAAATGAAAGAGCTCATATGAGATTTCCGTACCAAACGTACCACCCCAAATGCTTTCTCCACCTGTTCCATTACCAAGTGGATCACCTGTTTGAACCATAAAATCTTTCATTACACGATGAAATTTCAATCCATCATAATAGCCATTTTTCGCATGTGTAGAAAAATTTTCTACCGCCTTGGGTGCATACTCAGGAAACAACACAATCACCATTTTTCCTTTGTCCGTTTCAACAATAGCTACTGGTTGATCATCTGGATATGTCTCTTGAAATTGAGCAAGACTCGTCAATTCTTCACGCTCTTCTTCTTTTTCCTCTTTATCTGTAGTTTTATCTTCGGTATCGTCATTGCTTCCACAACCACTAATTACAAACATAAAACAAAGAAATATTCCTAAAAACTTCTTCATATTACCTACTCCTAACCATTTCTAACATCCATAGAAATTCCTATTTCATTTTATCACAAGAAAAGCACTCTTTCGAGTGCTTTTCTTACTTTTTACTAGCAATTAGTCTTTTTCTATTCGCAATTAAAATCGCTCCAGATAATACCATCAAACTTAGTAAAGTGTTTACATCTGTTGTATCTCCTGATGCTACTCCTTTCGCTGATGTTGCTGCTTTGCTTGGACTACTTACTTTCTTTAATCCATTCATCGCTTTTTCTAATTTCAATTCTGCTGCTTTTACTTCTTCTTGTGTTACTTCTTCATTATTCAAGACTGCTTGTGCTTCTTTGATTGCTGCATTTAATGTATCTACACTACCTGCTGTGTATCCTTTTACTTCTAAGTTGTTCGCTTTTGTAACCATCTTAGATAACGCACTTGTATCTGCTTTCAATCTTGCTTTTAACTTCTCTTTTGTTAGTGCTTTTGTTGCTGCATCAATCTCGGCTTGTGTTTTACCATTTGCTAATACATTCTTAGCACTTTCTAATGCTGTTGGTAATCCTTTGATTGATGATGCTACATACTTCGCTTTGTTTGCTAAGATCTTTTCAACCGCTGCGATTTCTCTTTCTAACGCTTCTGTATTGATCTTTCTTTCCAATCCATTGATTGCATCAAACAAGTCTTTGTATGCTTTCGCCACTTGTGCTTCTGTTGCATCATCATTCGCTACTATCGTTTTCGCTGCTGCCAATGCTGTTTCTAGTTTTACCCAGCTTTCTGCACTGTAGTCTGCTTCTGCATACTTCTCAGCAATGATGATAAGTGATGTCAATTCACTCTTATCAACAATATCCCACAACTGACTCATTGCATCCGCAATCTTGTCTGTTGCTGCGATAATCGCTGCTTTGTCTTTGCTGTTTGCTTCTACTAATGCTTTTCCTTCATCTACTGCTTTTTCTAATTCTTTTACTTTTCCTGGTCGATAGCTACTTGTATCTCCATCTAAGATATCTTGTGCTATTTCCACATGTATCTCAAGTGTATCTAGTAAAGAATTCGTTTCTGCTTTATTCGCTTCTAATGCTTTCTTTGCATCCAATAAGTCTTCTATTGCTTTGCTTACTTCACTTGATGAAAGGTCTTCTCTACCTTTTGCTAGTAATGTTTCACTTGCTTCAATAAGTGTTTTCATACCTGCAAAGTCTGCTTCTAAGAAATCATCTTCCATTGCTTTACAAGTATCTATTAATGTTTCTAATGCATCTACTGCTGTTTCTGATGCACGTGGTTCTAGATTCTTAATTGCTTCTTCTAATGCTAATTTAGCTACTTTTACTTCAATAGCTGAAGCATTTTCATCCAAATTCACAGCTGTTTCATAAGCATTCATAAATGTGTTCCATGAAGATGATGTCATTGTATCTTCTTTATCATTGTCGATGATTGCTTCTGCTTGTTCAATTAGTGCTTGTAATTCTCCTAAATCTACATTCTTAGGTCTCAATAATCGCATTTCTGCACCTGAACCATAGATACCACTACCATTATTTGAAGTAATTTGAATTTTCACATCCGTAGCTAAAACAGAATCAAATTCAAATACTTTCCAACTTGCATTTCCTACTGGGAATGTTCCTTCAGCATGTTTTGTATATGACAATCCTCCATCATTACTGATATATACTTCAAATCCTGCAATAGAACCATTTCCTCCATTTGAACGTGGTTTATAGCGGAATCCTGCAACATTGGTAGCTTCATCTAAATGCATGTTTACCCATGTTTGTTCTCTTGTAGTTCCTTCACCTGACCATTTTGAATGCCATATTGTGCTATCATCATTATCAAATAAATTAGTTACAGGATCTCCACTTTGTTCTGTTCCTGCTGTTGGTGTTATTTTACTTACATCAATATCATAACTATCATCTGATGGATCTGCTGGTACTGGATCTGTAATCCAGAATGATTTTTCATATTGATCTAACCATTCACCTGAAACATGATCTCTAACACGAATGACTACTTCATCATCGTATACTTCTACTTGATAAGAAACTTGGTTTCTTTTATCTGCACCTGCCGTATATGCATAACTGTATGATGCCATATCCATCATAAAACCCCAGTCTCCATGATATAAATCAGCACGATCTACTGTACTATGAATATGTCCAGTGAATAATACTGCATGTGGATGTTTACGTAAAACTGCTTTCAATTGCTCATCTTGAGCACCAACCAAATCACCTTCTTCATAATTTGCTGTTCCATCAAGAATTTGATGTAAAGAGATAAACGCTGGTTTGTTTGGATCACTTTCACTTAGTGAATCATCTAACCATTGCAATTGCTCTTCAGATAAATACGCCCAGTCTTTTAAATCTTTCTCTGTACTTAAAGAAATAAACAAATAACCATCTACCCATTTTTTGTGGTATGGACTTTGACCATTCCACTCATCACCCATATATGGTGTATTAAATTGTAAATAACGTGTTCTCCATAAATCCGCATTTGGATCGCCAACTGGACATGTTGCTACTGTACGATCACTACCTGATTCAGGATTGTTCGTTGAACATAACCAACGAACATCATGATTACCAAGTGTATTCATATAATATCTACCTTCAATAGCATTTTTAGATAAAATATTAAAATGTGTTTGATATTCACTTAAAGATCCACCATCTGTAAAGTCTCCTGAATTCATGACAACTTTACTATCTGGATTCAACCAACGAAGATCTTGCAAATAATTATCTAAATTATCCACTTCTCCTCTTTTTCTATCAATATGTGTATCTGTAACTACATTAAATGTCATCAAAGGATCTGTTTCTTGTTCGAAACGAGCCAATATATTTTTTAAATCTCTTGTTAATCTTGTTACCGTTTTATCATCAGCTCCTGCTAATTTACTTCTAATATAAGTAAACCCTTCTTGTGCTTCATCAAAACGTTTTTGTGTTGTACCACCATCAGAAAATACTTTATTAACATGTGCTTCTGCTGCTTCTAACTCTGTTAATAACACATTTGATTTATCAAATTGTGTATATAAACTATCTTGTCTTGCTTCGCTCAACACTTGTGAATAAAAGCGCACTTCATCTACATATGCATTGGAAATACCATTTGAATATGTACCAGTTGCTCCAATTACCCAACTTAAGTTATCCACATCAATAGAACCACTCATATTAGGAATGCTCTTTGTTTCTTTTAATTCATTATCAACATAAAACTTTATAGTTTTATTTTCACGATCTACAACCGTCACAACAAAATGCCAATTGTTATCATATATTGAGTATCTTCCAGTATCATATCTGCCACCAGTTGCTGCTGTTGCATTGGTTGTTACTCCATTTGAAAATGCTCCTAGTGTAAATCCTCTATTTGCTCCAGAGTACCAGTTTTTATTTGATATCAAGGCATCCCCTACTCCACTTGGAGCTGATGGGAATTTTGTCCATAAAGCAATTGAAAAGCTTTGATCATTAAACTTCAAACTATCTGCTTCTGGTAACTTCACATACTCACTAGCATCGCCACCAGCATTCGATTCCTTTGAACCATTTGGACTTTGAATGTGAAGCCCTTTTCCAACTGCTCCTGGTTTATATGTAAGACTACCGCCACCAGTATTCACAATGGTTCCATCATTCTCATATCCAGATTTATCTTTCACATCATCTTCAAAATCCAAATACAATACCAGTCCTTCTTCTGGTTCTGTAGGTAGTTCATCCTTCACTGTATTCTCTGCTGTATTTACATCATTAATTAAACCCAAAATTTGATCATAATAAGTAATATCATCTACTTTAGATACCATTGTTTCAAGTTCATCAATCTTTGCTTTTAAAGTAGTGATCAAACTTTGATCTACACTTGGCAACCCTTTATAAAGATTATATGTTCTTTTACTTGAAGATAACGTTTGACTTACAAGTCCATCCACATATAATGTTTTCGCATTATCAAGTGATAAGTTTGTTTTATATACTTTTAATTCATCAAACAAACCATCTACAACTCCGTTTTCAAAAACACCTGATGCCCCTAATACAAAGTTATAATCTGTATCAATGGTTGTCGTTAGTGTACTTATATCTTTTGTATTTGTTTGTACACCATCACGATAAACCGTTATTTTATCTTTTCTTTTTACTGAAATTACAAAATGATGCCATCCTTCATTCAATACACTTTCATTAGCTACAGGACTAATATCCTGACGACTTGCTCCTTCAGGTGTAAAATTAAAACGCAATCCATTGGAGAAAATAGCTGCTGTAAACCCTTTGTTACTTCCTGAATAAAAATCTTTATTTGAAAGTACTGCAGCACCATCTCCTGGACAAGCTTTTGCATTCATCCAAAATGACATTGTATAATCTTGATCTGTAAATTTTAGATTATCTGCTTTTCCAAAATCTACATATTGAACCGCTTTGGTTCTATCTTTACTACCCTTATCACCATTAGTGATTCGAATAGCTTTTCCTTTTACTCCCTTCTCAAACGTTACATCCCCAACAATCGTTCCCGTCGTCTTATATGCCGAAGAATCTTCAACAGAATCTTCAAAAGCTACATCCAACACTAAATGTTGGTCAAGATCATCATTTGCATACAACTTTGGTATTTCATTTAAATGAAAACTCAAAAGTGCAAATGACAAAGCTAAAAAAATCTTCATACATTTCTTCATATACGTTTCCTTTCATTGAACAACCCGTTCATCTCTCTATTAAAATCAATATAGCATATCTATCTTTTCATTTATTTGTACTAATCGACTTTTGTTTTATACAAATCATTTGCACTTTTAGCTTAATATCGTTCATAATTACCCTTTTTTTGTGTAATCGGTTACAAAAAAAAGGACATTTTTTGCATATTTGTACTTTTTAGCATTATTTTTAACATATTTAATACCTTCTTTTACATCTTACAAATGAAAAAAGGATCCTGATAAATTCAGAATCCTTCTTGATTTAAGACTTAAGAAAAGCTTGCTTTTACTTTTTGTTTTACTCTTTTTGTATACGATTGATAAGCTTCACTTACTGCACAATATTTATCCACAAAAGAGATAAGCATCGACTCAGCATGTTTTGGTGGCTTTATTGTAACAGGCCACATGTGTTTAGCAATAATATCTATTTCTAAATCACTTAGCAAAAAATATTCGTTTGCGTTTCTAAGTGCAATCTTAGGATGTAGATGTGCATGAAATCCCTTTTCGGGTTTTCCTTCATGCCAATCGTACAAAAAGAAGTCATGTAGTAAGCCACCACGTGCAGAAGCTAGATAATCTAGATGAAACATCTTACTTATGCGATAACTCACATAAGAAACATGCAAGCTATGCGTAAATACTGTATTATCTGCATGGTGTAAATATTCATGCATTTCTTGTACTTTGGGATGATTTAATATTTCATAAACCAACTCATTATATATTTGATCATTTGATATTTTTGTATGTAATTTCGAAATTTTCAATGTCTTAACCGTCCTATTAAAATACATATTTGTATCTTATGTCATGAATTATACCACAGAAATTAAATAGGTCTATTAAAATGACATCAACTTCAAAAATATTATACAACCTCTTTGCTACTCTTTTTCTAAAATAAAACGTATAGATATTTTATCTACACGTTTTATTATGTTAAATATAATTATTCAAATGACGCTTACTGATAATTAAAGATTGCTTGCGGCTCTCTAAATCACCTTCGAAATTGCGATCTTCAATTTCAATACAAGCATAACCATCAAAGCCTGCATCTAAAGCAGTCGTTATAAATTTTCCCCAATGAATATCTCCTTGACCTGGGATTTTTGGTACCGTAAACATATTAGGTGGTACTAAATATCCATAGTAATCTAGCTTCGCTTGATCAAGGGTTAAATCTTTAAAGTGTAAATGATACAAACGATCCTTAAAGTCTAACATAGGTTGTAAATAATCCATGCTTTGCAATATCATATGCGAAGGATCATAATTGATTCCTATATTTTTACTTTTTAAACGATCAAATATCAACTCCCAATTATATGGTGAAGAAGCCAAGTTCTGACCTGCTGGCCATTCATCATACGTGAAATACATAGGGCAATTTTCAATACCAATTAAAATATTTTTCTCTTCTGCAGCTTTTATAATTGGATCCCATACTGTATTTAATTCCGCAAGGTTTTCTTCTAAATTCTTATCTTGCATCCTACCAATAAAAGTAGTGACATTTTTTACACCTAAACGACTTGCTGCATCAATCACTTTTAATAAGTGTTGATTGTAATACTTTCTTTTCTCAACATCTGTATCCATATTATTTGGATAATATGCAAGCGAAGATATTTCTACATTTCGATCCTTACAATATTTTTGAATATATGCAATTTTTGTATCATCCAAAGTATCCACATCAATATGTGTAACTCCTGCATACCTTCTTTCTGCTTTCCCTACAGGCCAACAAGCAATCTCTACTG
The DNA here is from genome assembly GCF_029504745.1 of Breznakia sp. PF5-3. Lineage (GTDB taxonomy): Bacteria > Bacillota_I > Bacilli_A > Erysipelotrichales > Erysipelotrichaceae > Breznakia. The sequence continues at coordinate 27,987 of NZ_JAQFIQ010000010.1, forward strand.
CTTCAAATGCTTGTTCATGAGCGAAATCAATTACTTCTTCAAACGTTAAATCAGCAAGTATAGAACTTACAAATCCGATTTTCATTTTTTAATCCTCCTTACTTTCTAAATATTTTTGGAACAACACTGCTGCTATGATAATAGCACCTTTGATAGCTCCTACTAAAAACGAATTTATACCTAATAAATTCAACATATTATTAATAATTCCAAGCGTCAACGTACCAAAGAAAGTTCCAAGAATCTTTCCATGCCCACCTGACATGCTAGTTCCACCAATAACAACAGCTGCAATGGCATCCATTTCATATGATGATCCAGATGAAGCGGAATTCATACTACCTAGTCGAGATGCTTCAATCATTGAAGCAAATGCAATTAAAACCCCTGAAATCACATATGTTAGTATAATTGTTCTTTTTGTATTTACCCCTGATAATTTAGTTGCTTGCTCATTACTTCCAACACCATAAATATGACGTCCAAGTGATGTGTTCTTCATCACAAAGGCAATGATTAACGCAAATAATATCCAGTAAATAATTGGCAATGGTACAATACCAAATAATTTATCATTTGATATTGCCAAAAAACCATCTAATTTCGTTGTTGAGGCTAAAATTCCTCCACCATGATAATAATACTGTATCAATGATCGAAAGATACTTGTTGTACCCAGTGTCACAATAAATGCTGGTATCTTAAATTTAGCTACTAGAAAACCTGCAATAAAGCCTGTAAGCAACCCAAGTCCTACAGCTGCCCCAATTGCTAACAGTATACTATCTGTTGCATTTAAAACACTGATTCCTACCAACCCTGTCATCGCTAATTGAGAACCAACAGATAAATCAATTCCCCCAGTAATAATAATCATTGTCATTCCTAATGCTACAATTCCTATTACTGCATTATTTAGCATTACATTGGATAGGTTATCATAGTTTAAAAAAGTTGTTCCTTTAGTAACTATAGCTACTAATAGAATAATTACAAAGGCAATAATTGGACTATATTCTTTTAAATAGTAATGTATTTTCTTATTTTTCATTGATACCTCCTGTAGCGATCGTCATAATACGTTCTTCATTGAATGCTTCTCTTTTTAATTCATCACGAATTTCCCCATGGAACATCACATATGCACGATCACAAATCATCATGATTTCACTTGCTTCACTTGATAACACAAAGAAACTTATTCCCTCATCTGCTAGATTCATAATGTGAGTATAAATTTCAAATTTAGCTCCGACATCTACTCCTTGAGTAGGATTATCTAAAATTACAATCTTTGGATCAATACTTAAAGCACGACCAATCATAACCTTTTGTTGATTTCCTCCGGATAACTTAGTAATCAAATCACTAAACTTTGCCAACTTTATATTTAATTTATCTTTAAACTTTTCATTGTTATTCTTGATTGCAGAACGATTCAATATTCCTGCTTTTGATGAACGCTCATAATTTGTCATATTCATGTTATCTGAGATAGACAAGTCTTTAATGATTCCATTTATCTTTCTATTTCTTGGAACATAAGCAATTTTACGTTTAATTGACTTAACCGTAGAATTACATTTAATTTCTTCACCTTCTAAAAGTACAGAACCTTCATAAGCTTGTTTATTTCCATAAATTGTTTCAAACAATTCACTTCGCCCATCGCCTAATAAACCTGTTACACCAACTATTTCACCTTTGCGAATATTTATATCTACATCTTTAAACTCTCTATCTCTGCTTAATTTTTTAGTTTCTAATATAACATCTCCTAGTTTTCTTTCATGATATATATCCGATGAATCAACATCTTTCCCAATCATATATTTCGCAAGGTCATACTCCTTTATCCCTTTACTTACTTCTTTTGACTTAACAACTTCACCATCACGAAGTACTGTAAACGAATCACAAAGGGTTAATACTTCATTTAACTTATGTGATATAAAGATGATGGCAAGTCCTTTATCTCTTAAATTATTTAGAACTTTAAATAATTGATCAATCTCATTTTCTGTTAATGAAGAAGTCGGCTCATCCAAAATCAACACCTTACTCTCTTTCATTAAACCTTTTGATATTTCAATTACTTGTTGATAAGATGCATCCAATGTTCCTATTTTCACATTTGGATCAATGTTTACATCCAACTGTTGTAATATCTTAGCGGATTCTTCACGCATCTTCTTATTATCAAGAATTCCTTTGTGTTTTATTTCTTGGCCAAAAAACAGATTTTCAGCAACCGTTAAATCTGGCAACAATGCTAACTCTTGATGAACAAAGGAAATCTTATCTTGTAACATATTCGTTCCATGATGTGTATGCTTTACCTCTTCACCATCATATAAAATATTTCCTGCATCGTAATCAATTACACCGCCTAAGATATTCATCAAGGTTGTTTTCCCTGTTCCATTTTCTCCAAGTAATGCGTGTATTTCACCTTTTTTTAATTGAAAGTCTACGCCCTTTAATACTTTGTTGACACCATAAGACTTTTCAATATTCTGCATTTCTATAATATATTTACTCATCTCTTACACCTCTTCATATAAAAGAGCCTAATTAGGCTCTATAACTCCTGATTAATAAGGTGAATCTGCATCTACGAAATCTTCTGCATTATCACGATTGATGATTTCTGGTGCTACATAATAATCTTTTTCAAACTTTTCACCTTTTTGAATTTTCACAGCCATTTCAATAGCATCAATAATCATTTTAGGACTATATGTTGCTGAGAATAGGTTAATCGAAGTTTCTGATTTAATCTTATTGATATAGCTTTGACTTCCTCCACATCCAGACATATATTTAATATCTGTACGTCCTGCATCTTTAATTGCTTGTAAGAAGCCTAATGATGATTCATCATCAATTGAGAAAATTGCATCGATTTGTTTATTAGCTACTAATAAATCTGCTCCTGATTTCAATCCATCTTCTTGTGTAAAACTTGCAGTTGAGAATTCCACTAATTTAATATCTGGATATTTTTCTTTCATAACCTTTTTAAAGTTATCAACACGTTCGGTACTAACAGAACCTGCACTTGGTACATTGTGAACTGCAATTGTTCCCTTTCCACCTAGCTTTTCACCTAAATAATTCGCTACGGTTGTTCCTACTTCTGGATTATTCCCTGTTACATAAGATGTATAATCAACATCTACAATACGGTCAAATAGTACTAATTTAATCCCTGCATCTCTAATTTTCTTTGCATAGATTTCTACTTCATCTGTATGTGGTTCTAAAACGATTACAGAACAATCCATAGCAATCAAATCATCGATATGCGCTGCTTGTTCACTAACACTACTTGAAGTTAAGATTTTCGCATCCAAACCTAATTCTTTCACAGTATTTTCAGCATTATAAGATAATGCTGCTAACCAACCATGGTCTGCAGCTAGAATTGAAATACCAATAGGTCCATCGGCATTTGCTTCTTTCTTATCATCTTTCGATTCTCCTGAACTACAACCACTAATAATTAAAATAAACGCGAATGAAACTGCTAATAATTTCTTTAAACTTTTCATTTATTTTCTCCTTTATTGTATGTCAATCCATACTTTTTTCTTATCGCTTTCCAAACAAGCGGCAACAACTTTCATAATATGATATCCATCTGCAAATGTAGCAAATGGCTTTGGACCATCATAGTCTTTGTTTTCGATTGCTTCATAAAATGCACGTATACCATTGGTTAGTGCATCATGCCAACCTACTGGATGTCCATTTGGTAGGGTAGCAAATTTTTTAGCACCTTGAGAAACATATTTAGCATCTGCAAATACTTCTTCATTTCCCTTGTCGCGATGTCCAATCCACAATCTATCTGATTGTTCTTGTTTCCACTCCAATGCTTCTTTTTCACCTGAGATATTAATTTTCAAACCATTCTTCTTCCCAGCACTCACCTGAGAAATTACAAACGATCCTATAAGGCCTCCTTCAAATTCTACTTGAATGACACCTCCATCTTCGTTTTGAACTATCAATTCTGTGTACTCCTCATCTGCTGATGATACTTGAGAAAAAGTACCTACTCCCTCATATCTTTTTCTTTTTTCATGAACCTTGAATAGCTTTGCATTCACAGAAGTGATTTTTTTCGATATTACATATTCCATGATATCGAAACAATGCGATCCAATATCTGCCAATGCTCTTGATGCTCCCCCGATTGTTGTATCCATACGCCAATCATAGTCTGTATCAAACATTAGCCAATCTTGTAAATACTCCCCTTGTACAAACAAAGGTCTACCAAATGCTTCACTTTTCACAACCTCGTGCATTTCTTGAACCAATAAATTTGTACGATAGTTAAAATTAACTCCAGTAATCAATTTTTTTCCATCCAACATTTCAATTAGTTCTTTTGCCTCATCAAGCTCTTTCACAAGAGGCTTTTCACTATAAATATGAAGATTTTTTTGAATTGCTTTCTTATTTACAGCAAAGTGAACATTTGTTGGTGTACAGTTATGGATTGCATCTAACTCTTCTTTATCAAGCATTTCATTAAAATCTGTATAAATTCTTTCGCAAACACCGTTTTGTTGTAACACTTCCAAATTAGAAAGGTTATTATCTGTGATTGCTACAATTTTTACACCTGATATTCTTCCAAGCGCTTCTATATGCTGTTTACCAATGAATCCAGCACCAATAACACCTACTTTAATCATAACTTCTCCTTCCTCCCCTGTAAGGGGTTTCACAATGGTATTTTAGCACCGCCGAATTACAGTGTCAATATATTTACGTAAATTATATTATTTTTACTGTAAATTTTACATTATTGACTTTTTACGTTATAATATTCATACTATAGTTAAGTATTTATCAATTTAATAAGGAGGTTTTAATGAAAAAAACAATCACTGTTAAAGATATTGCAAAGGAAGCAAATGTTTCAATTGCAACTGTATCTCGTGTTTTAAATAACATTGGACAAGTAAAAAGCAGTAAAAAAGACCAAGTTTTAGAAGCTGCTAGAAAACTTGGATATAATAAAAAGAATATATCAAATACGATTGATAATTCTTCAAAATGTATTTTAATGTTTATTCCTGATTTTGAGAATCCATTTACTAGTACTGTTATCGATGGTGTTTTAGAATCTATTAATAACCATGGTTATAAAATACTATTTGCAAGTACAAAAAATTTTAATGATTCATTAGAGGATTATATGGATTTTTGTCAATCTTTATCCCTAGCTGGAATTATATCTTTGGCTTCGGTGAAAAATCCTGAAATCATGGAGGGATTAGGGCGTAAATTCCCAATGGTACTATGTTCAGAATACCCAGAGAACAGTGCTTTATCATTTGTAAGTATCGATGATAATAAAGCAGCAAAAATCGCTACTGAATATTTATTATCTTTAGGAAGAAACGATATTGCACTTGTAAACAATTCAACAAAGAATAAATACGCAAGACATCGTCAAAAAGGATTCTTAAGAACAATGAAAGAACATCAAATCGATGTTCCAAGCAATTGGATTTTAAACTTATCTAGAATTGATTATTCACTTGCCTTTACCAATATTCAAAGCTTATTAAAATCACCAAATGTCCCAAATGCGATATTTGCTGTAAGTGATGTTTATGCAGTAGCAGCAGTTAATGCTGCAAAGAGCTTAGGTTATCGTGTTCCTGAAGATATTTCAGTAGTTGGGTTTGATAATGAATTTGTTTCTATGATGTCAGTCCCATCTGTTACAACCATCATGCAACCATCTTATAAGATTGGTTATCAATCAGCTGAATTATTATTTGACATGATCGAAACCAAAACCATCGAACAAAAAACAATTATTTTTGAAACTGAACTAATCGTTCGAGAATCAACTGCACAATTACAGGAGAAATAAGATCATATGAGTTATATTTTAGGAATTGATGGTGGTGGAACAAAAACCGCTTACTTATTAGCTGATGAAAGCGGAAGAATCATTGACCAATATAAAGGACCAACGATTCATTATATGCAATGTGGCTACGATGGTCTTACATCAACTATTAAAGAAGCTGTTGATTACTTCATAAATAAACAAAAGATTCATAGAGATGAAATTGCTTATTGTTTTGTTGGTGCTGCTGGATATGGTGATATTGAAGAAGATAAAGAATTTATTAAACAAGCAATTGCAAAAGGATTAGAAGGGATACCGTTTGCAGTTGATAATGATACTTTTAATGCCCATGCAGGTGCCTTATTAGGACAAGATGGAATTTGTGTAATTGCAGGAACAGGATCCATTGGTCTAGGAGTGAACAAAGATCAATCTATTATTTGTGGAGGTTGGCATCATGCCTTTGGTGGAGATGAAGGGAGTGCCCATTGGATAGCTGAAAATTATATCCAAGAATTCACAAAACAAAGTGATTTACGTTCCCCTAGAACGTTGCTATACACTTATATGAAAGACAAATACAACTTTAATAACGATAGTGATGCCCTTCAACAATTTATCGTTGATTGGGATTATGATCGCACAAAGATTGCTTCCTTATCTAAAGATGTATATGAATTAGCTAAGAAAAAAGATAGTGCAGCACTAGCAATATTTAAAAAAGCTGCATATGAATTATCCTTAATTTACCGTTCAATTTATAAACAATTAGATTATCAATATAAAATTCCTGTTTCTTATATTGGTGGTGTATTTCAAAGTAAGGAATTTATCCTAGAACCATTAAAAGAATATTTACACGATTTAAACCTTGAATTTGTAACACCAAAGTTTTCAGCTGATATTGGAAGTCTTTTGATTGCATATAAATACTTAGGTATCGCTATTGATAATACACTAGTTTCTAATCTAGAAACATTTCATAATTCATTGTAGTAATAAGATTTTATTCATTAATTACAAAAGAGATAACAATAAACAGGTATATAAAGCCTAAGATGATTTGTATCTCTTTTTATTTTATCCTAAATATTAGAGATTAATAAACTACATAATAAAAAAAGACAAAGCACATGCTCTTTGTCTTTCATAAATTTGATTGTCTATTTTATTTAAAATACTAATTAATAAAATAATGGTCGGGCCGGGGGGACTTGAACCCCCACGAGGTTGCCCTCAACGGATTTTAAGTCCGTTGCGTCTGCCTATTCCGCCACGGCCCGATTATTACTATTTAAAACTGGAGGTTCCTACCAGATTCGAACTGGTGATCACAGAGTTGCAGTCTATTGCCTTACCACTTGGCTAAGGAACCAAAAATGGTGCGCGTGAAGGGACTCGAACCCCCACGGTTGCCCGCCAGATCCTAAGTCTGGTGCGTCTGCCAATTTCGCCACACGCGCAAGTGCCATTTAATTATAGCATAATCCAAACAAAATGCAATATTTTATATGGGATAAAACAAAAAAATATTTTGACCTTTTCTTTTACCATTTCTTACGGTATTCTTATATAGATAGGAGCGAAAATAATGAAGCAAATATTAGATGAAATGATTAAGATTGCCCAAGAGGCAGGTAAGTATATAAAAGATAACAGAGCGTTTAAAGTAATGGAAAAGTCAGGGGCTGCTAATATTGTTACAACAATGGATTTAGAAGTGCAAGAAATGATCTTGAAAAGACTTTCTGAAATCTTACCAGAAGCAAAAGTAATTGCTGAAGAAAATGAATTTAATAATTATGATGATAGTTATGTTTGGGTTGTAGATCCAATTGATGCAACTACTAATTATGCATACGATTGTAAATATAGTTGTATTTCTATTGCCTTACTAAATAAATTAGAAGGAGTTGCTGGTGTTGTATACAACCCTTACCTAGATGAAACCTTCTATGCAATCAAAGGTGAAGGAGCTTATCTTAATAATAAACAATTACAAGTAAATAGCAATGATTTATCAAATTCATTAATTGTTGTTGGTTCATCTCCTTACAAAAAATCAGAAGCTGATTATACATTTGATACATTAAAACAACTATTTTTACATGGTCGTGACATTAGACGTACAGGCAGTGCTGTCTTAGACATCTGTTATGTAGCCTGTGGGCGCTTTGACGCTTACTTTGAGGCCAATGTTGCCCCTTGGGATTATAGTGCCTCTACTGTCATTTTAAAGGAAGCAAATGGCATTATTGAAGCCATTGAGCCAGACGTTTGGGGGTATGGAAAATCAATTGGTTTGATTGCCGGAAATAAGAATAATTTTTCTACCTTGAAATCTTTAACAAAAAGGTGAAAAGGGGTTGCCACAACCTTGTGGATATGCTATTATAATATAGCGTTTGCCTGAATAGCTCAGTTGGTAGAGCATCCGGCTGTTAACCGGCAGGTCGCAGGTTCAAGTCCTGCTTCAGGCGCCATTAGAAAGCAAAAACATCATATTAAATATGATGTTTTTTTGTTTGTACACTTATAAAGCAATATTTTATTTTGATGCAACTATAACCAATGCATAACTATCTTTTTCATAAGGAGCATCAGAGAATCCCTTATAACTATTTATTGTTTTAAATCCTGCTTCTTTCAACATCTCTACAAGTTCATCTTTGCATAAAGGAATTAATTCAACAGCATTTTCATAGCTTTTATCTTTGGTTTTTAAAATGGTAGAAAATACAATTTTATCTTCTTTGTGAGAATAGTTTCTAACAAACGTAACTTCTTCATTTTCAATCGTTGGTAATGAAGTGATATGTTCCTCTAGGATACGATCATAGTTTATTATTTGAAGTACAATATTTCCATCTTCTATTTTCTTATAACAAGAATTCAAAAAAGTTTGAATATCTTTTTTAGTTGGAAGATGTACCAATGTATTTCCAATACAATATAAACTATCATATATTTCATCATCCATATCCAACATGTTTTCGACTTTAAAATAAATTGCAGAAGCTTTCTTTTTCGCATACGCAATCATCTCTGTGTCCAAATCTATCCCTGTCACACTATACCCTTTATCATGTAACGCGATTGTATACTCACCACTTCCACAACCAACATCTAAAATTCGTTTACCATCTAAATGCTTTTCTAAAAAAGCTACGATTTGATCTTTTGCTGGAAATATTTTATCAAAATATTTCGCATATTCATGATACATTGCCATCACTCCAATCTAAGTATTTGTTAAATCTATTATAATTGATTTTCTATAAAATAACATGTATTTGCTTTTGTATCATCTCGCAAATAAAAACCTCTTCATAGAGGCTTTTATTTTTATAATAACGATGCTGCTTCTTTATCTAAAATAATTGTAAAGTTTGGGTGTTGTAATAATGCTGTTGCAGGAAATTCATTCGTTGGTTCTAATGTGAACAATTTCTTTACTGCTTCTGCTTTTGATGCACCATTAACAATTAATACAAGATGTTTTACTTTCATCAAGCTTTTTAATCCCATAGTTACAAAATATTCAGGAATGTTCCCATTAGGGAACATTTCTTCAAATAATCCATACCAAGGATATTCTTTTTTCACATACATCTTATATGTCTCTTGTGTAAAATCAGTTCCTACAGGCATATTTCCACAGAAGTGTCCATCTCCCCCTAAACCAATCATCATGACATCAATTCCACCATCATCTTTAATTTCTTGATCATATGTATCATAATTTGCATAAGATAATTTCTTAATATTTTTTTCTTCTACTCCTGCTGGTTTATAAAATTGTTCATATAACGCTGAAATAGTAACACCTGGTTTTCCACTTCCATCTTCAATTTCATCAAAATTATAAAAATATGTATTTTGAAACTCATTCTTATATTTCTTATACCAAACTGCAAGTTTTTCATATACCCCTTTTGGACTAGCTCCTGCTGTAATAGAAAGGTTTGAACGTTTATCCTTTGTCATTTCTGTAAGTAAAATTGAAGCTGTCATTTCACTTAATTCTTCATATGTATCTACAATAATTTTATTCATTTAAACTTCCTCCTTTAGTTTCTATAACTTTACTATACCAATCAAAACTATCTTTTTTATATCGTTTTAAAGAACCATTACCTTCATCATCTTGATCTACATATACAAACCCATAGCGCTTCTTCATTTCTGAAGTACCACAACTAACCAAGTCAATGATTCCCCAATATAAATATCCCATGACATCGACACCATCTAAAATCGCTTCGTGAACCGCTTTTAGATGTTCTTTTGTATAATCAATACGATATTTATCATGTACTTTATTATCTTCTGTAAGTTCATCAACAGCACCTAATCCATTTTCAGATATCAATACAGGCTTTTGATATCTATCATATAAATTATTAAGTGTGATTCGCAACCCTTCTGGATCAATTGGCCACTTCCATTCACTCACTTGTAAATAAGGGTTTTTCTTTGATCCAATTAAATTACCTGATACTTGTTCTCCTTCTTCTATCGATGCCAAATACGTCATGTAATAACTAAACGATAAGAAATCACATGTATTTTCAAGCAATACGGTTTTATCCTCTGCCGTTATCTCTACATGTACATCAGCCTTTTCAAAGAAACGCTTCATATAACTTGGATAATAACCTCTCATTAAAACATCTGTATAAAACAAATTCTTTTGATTCTCTTCTTGTGCTAATCTAACATCTTTTGGATTACAAGTATCTGGATACGTTTCCAACCTTGCAATCATACAACCAATCATCAAATTTTCGTCCAATTGCTTTGCATATGCTTTCGTCAATGCGGTTGCAACAAATTGATGATGTGTTGCTTGATACTTCGCTGTTTCAATATTTGTTTTTACTTTCTCTACTAAGATTCCACCACCTGTATATGGACTTGTCAACATCATATTAATTTCATTAAAGACAATCCAATATTTAACTTTTTTATGGTATCTTTTCAAAACAACTTTCGCAAACCTCATAAAATCTTCAATCGTAGCTCTAGATTCCCAACCATTTTGTTTTAAACTCAAATGGATTGGCATCTCATAATGCGAAATAGTCACTACTGGTTCCATTCCTAATTGTAGACATTCATCAATTAGATTATCATAATACTCTAATCCTTTTTCATTTGGCTCTTTATCATCACCATTAGGAAAGATTCTCGTCCAAGCGATTGAGAAACGAAATGCATTCATATTCATTTTTGAAAACAAGGTAAGATCTTCTTTATATCGATGATAAAAATCAATCCCTCTACGTTTAGGATAATTCCCATCACAATCTTCCATCGCTTTCATCAATCGATCATAAGATACATCTAAATGTAACCCTGGATTTTTAGCATCTGGTTTCACATAAGGAACTAAGTCAGAAGTTGATAACCCTTTACCATCTTCTGCATACGCTCCTTCTATTTGATTCGCTGCTGTTGCTCCACCCCATAAAAAATGATCTGGAAATTGTACTTTACTCATGATTTAGATTCCTCGATAAGTTTTAATCCTATATTTAAAACTTTTTCACCATTCATCCTACCATAATCAGTAGCTTCAATAATGGTAACAGGAATATTATATGGCTTTGCTGCTTCTTCAAAATTCTTTTTAATATAAGAAACTTGTGGCCCTAACATGATGACGTCTACTTGTTCAATTAAAGATTGCGCTTCTGCTTCTGGAGCTGCAAAAACTTCAATTTCTTCATCTTTATTATCGGCAGCCTTTTGCATCTTGTTTACCATTAAACTGGTAGACATTCCTGCTGCACATACCAACATGATTTTTTTCATATCTTTCACCTCTATTCTGCTGTTGCTTCTTCTTGTTCATTCAATAACTCTTGTTTTTCAGCAATTTTAAAGAATGGATAATAACACGCTACGGAAATCAATACTAGTACTCCTGTCCAAACAGCAGTTCTAAGATCTCCACCTGACATCAAGAAACCATTAAAGATTGGTGGCGTACTCCAAGGTATTTCCACAAATGGTCTACCGATGATATTTGCTGACATCAACAACCATGTTGACGTAATATTAATTACTGGAACTAAAATAAAGGGAATAATCATAATTGGATTAAACATAATTGGGAATCCATAAATGATAGGTTCATTAATATTGAAAGCTCCTGGGAAGATACTAATTTTACCAAGTGTCTTATGAACTTTTGCTTTTGAGAACAAGGCCAAGATTGTTAACCCTATCGTTGATCCAGTTCCTCCACAACACATGATTGTATACATTCCCCAAGTAACAAACCCTTCTGGTTGTGTTCCTGCTGCTACTGCTGCTGCATTTGCTTCACCATTCATTGCCATAACAGGAATTAAAAATCCAATAATAACAGCTGGGTTGATTCCACAAATAAATAATAAACACGCTAATAAAGAATATAGCAAATATCCTGGAAGAGTATTTAATCCATTTGCAATTGGTGAGAACAATTCTGTAATAGCTGCATTGATATCAAAATCCAAACCAATTCTAACTAACAACACCAAAGATACTGAAATTGCCAAAGCGATAATTACTGAGAATGACCCTGCTACCATTGGTGGTACACCATCTGGCATCTTAATCTCAATGTGATATTTCTTACATAGATGAATAATATAGACACTAAAGAACCCTACGATCATTGCTGTAAACATTCCTGATGCCCCAAAAGTTGATGTATCAATAACCAAATCTGGTGTAAGCGTTGCTGCAAAGAATGATGCAACTGAAGTTGTAATCCCAAAAATAGAATCTAACTTATAATGCTTCGCCCCAAAATAACCAATCGCAATCGCTACAACCAATCCTGATATATTTGCTGTTACTGTTGCTAGTGAACTAAAGAACGGAGCTGCTGGCTCTACCACTTTCGCAATTCCCTCAAATGGAATATTGGTCATAAATGTACCAATTGCCCCAACAATCATCAATGGAACAATTGTCATTACTGAATTACGTAACACAATCATAAATGGTAATTGTGCAAATTTATTCGTAATTGGAACTAATTTATTTTGCAAAAACTCTGAAAACTTCTTCATTATATTTCCTCCTCTTTTTAAATAGTAATGTTTATAGAATCTGGTAGCTACATTTCTACACCTTTAGTATAAGCAAGATATTATCAATCCTTAAGGTATAAAAAGTCTGTATCACTATAGACATCATATATTATTGATTTCAGAAAAAATTGCATGTAATGTTTCAAAGTCCGTACTTTTTGAAAACCTAGCAAACAATTTAGGATTTAAAATAAACTTTGCTAACGCCTCATTAAAATGTCGTAAGTCACCAGGTGATTTTTTACTAGGTGACAAGAAAAAGATACATTTCACTTTTTTCTTTCCCCATATCATAGACTTGCTTAACATCAATACCGCAAAAATAGTTTCCTCTGTACACATTTTTACCGGATGAGGAATGGCACTATAATTCCCAAATGCAGTAGATGAAAGTTTTTCCCTTTCCAAAATATTTGTTTTTAACTCTGGAGGGATTGTCATCTTCTCTTTCAATTTATTTATAATAAATTCAATTGCTTCTTCTTCATTATTCATAGGATCTGCATAGAAAAACAAATCCTTTTTCAAATAATCTTCTATATGAAACATATCCATCTTATTATTTAAGAAGAAGGCATCCAACTCTTTATCTTTTAAATCACTTAAAAAATCATCGATATAAATAACTGGTAAATTCGTAGCTATCGGCTTATTAATCGTCGATATAACACAATCAAAATGCTTCATTGAAATCGTACGCAATTCATGGATCTGACAAGTTAAAATATCATTAATATAATCCCCGTATTGTTGTCTTAGCTTATAAACTAAAATTCTTGAACTACATACACCCAACCCACAAACAACCAAAATATTTTTGGGTTTTTGAATATATTTCAAGCGATCTAGTGCTAAAGAAAAATACATTGCCAAATAACTTACTTCATTATCATCTAAGTTATAATTATAATTATCTAATATGATTTTTTTAGCAATTAATCCCATTTCAAAGGAAGTAGCTTGTTGGCTTTTTACTTCATCAACAAAAGGATTGTTTGATTTTATTCCATATTTTAATCTAGTTAACATCGGTTCAAAGTGCATTGCTAGATAATTAAACACTTCTACATCCGATTTTAAATCAATTGCTAATTTCGTATTAATTTCATCAAATATTTCACCAAGAATTTCTTCAATATCCTTCGCTAGTTGATATTGTTGATTCTTACCCGATAGCGAACGTTTCCCCAATAACTGAATTGCAATATAGATAATCTCTTCTTCTGCATCCAAAATAACAAAAAACTCTTTCAATTGGGTTACGATTGATTTCGCAATACTATATTCTCTCGTATCCATAATAACCTTTACTTCTTCTTCATCAAACGTTATAAAATAACCTTTTTCCATTCGATGTACAGATATTAGAATATGATTTACCAAATGTTCTCTGCTTGCATCTGACATTTGTACTTGATAAGTTTGTAAAGTGTTTAATATAATCGTTTCAGCATGACGATATTCTTCTTCTGTATATTCAAAATCTTTCAACATAGACGTCTTATCTTGATTCATCATATATTTTGAATAGCATAAACGCAAACTCATTTCACTTCCTGCTATCCGAATACCTTTTGACGTTTTATTTTCTATCTCCAATCCAAACCTTTGAACTAAATGTCTAACATTCTTTAAATCTGATGAGATGGTTGCATCACTTACATAAAGCTGATCAGCGATATCTGAAATCATTATAAATTGGTCATCTAACCCTAACAATATTTGAATTATAGCAATCTCTCGTGTTTGTTTTTCATCATTATTAATGCGGAATAACACTTTAAATTGATGGTTTTTAAACTCATCAAATTGATGCTCATCATCAATTACTAACAAGTAGCCATATCCTTGTTTTGCTTCAATATGAAAACCACTTTTTCTTATTTCTTTTTGGTCTTGTTCATACATATTAATCGTTCTAGATACTGTCTTCGCACTAATCCCCAGCTGAGTAGCCAATTCATTTGCAGAACTATAGTCTTGATATTCATAAAGCAGCTGAATTATTTCAATAAATCTTGAACTGAATACCATCATAATTCCTCCTCATTTGTATTATCTATATTATATACTGAACTCTAGAGGAAGCGTATCTAAAAAAAGTCTTTATCACTATAGACTTTTTCTAACTTAATCATTTTATCTATCTGCACTATAATTTGAATATACAAAGGAAGACTATATTGTTATCAGAAAGCGAGGAACCAACATGGAAAACTTAGAACAAATTTGTTTTGAAATAATATCAAATGTAGGAAGTGCAAGAAGTATATATATCAATGCCATTCAAGAAGCAAAGCAAGGGGATATGGAGAAAGCTAGGGAGATGATTGAAGAAGGGAACAGTGTATTTGTTAAAGGTCATCATGCACATGCAAAACTAGTCCAAAAAGAAGCGGCAGGAGAAAGTACGATTATATCTTTGCTATTGGTTCATGCTGAAGATCAATTGATGAGTGCGGAGTCTTTTAAAATATTAGCAGTTGAATTCATTGATGTTTATAAAGCAATTGCCTTGAAATAAAATCTCAAACATACCACATAGTTATCTAAGTGGTATGTTTTTTATTATAGAGTTTCGTATTTCTAATTCTGTACAATATAAATGAAGATTCAATCACCCTTAAATTTACAAATCTCTTTTTTCACTTTATTCTTAATTTAATTACATATTGAATTCCATAAAAAAAGTCACTAAATTTATTAGTAACTTTTTTATGCTATTTTAAATATGGCACTAGTTCCTCATATTCAACAATATGATCTAATTTTGATAATGTCTTTTTCTGTGATTCATATACAGCTAATACTTCGCGTTTTTGATTTGCTTCTTGTTTATTTAACTTTTTTTGTTTGAAAGCAATATCATCCTTTTTAAAGTATTCACCAAAATAATATAATGTATCTTCTTTATGTAACTCTTTTACTACGTTTGTTACGATTTCATTCGTTTTTTTATGTTGGATGTGCCCATATTCACCTTGTGGATTATGCGTTACAATTCTATCCCAATCGCCAGTGATAATAATTTTTTCTACTTCTTTAGAGATCACTTCCTGTTCCTTTGACCAATTGCTTCGCTCTCCTTTTACTTTATCTGGATAGGATAAGATAACTCCTGTGTTTTTTGTTTTATCCAACATGTTTTGAAATTCTGCTTCTCGAAGCTCATTATCACCATTGGTAAGACAGACAATATAATACTCATGGTTGATAAGTTCATTACCACCAAAGAGAACTTCATCATCGGGGTGTGCCACAATCATGAGCCTTGTTTTATTTTGATTACTACTGGCTTCATGTTTCATCACTTCGCATCCAAATAGGATAGCTACAAACAATAGACTACTTAAAAGCGCTATTGATTTACGCATGATTTTGATCACTTTCTTTAATTATATAAATAGGACGCTTCTTATTTTCTAAATAATCTTTTGATAAATATTGTCCTAGAATGGATATAAAAATCATTTGCAAACTACTCAATACTAGAATAATCTCTAATAAGATAAGAAAATCTTTTATACCATTTTGCATAAGCAATTGGGCAATCATAACAACACCCAAAAAGCCAGCAATGAAAAGTAAGAGGATTCCAATAATACCTGCAAGTTTTAAAGGCTTTGTAGAGAAGGAAATAATTCCTTCAAAAGCATACGCAAACAGAGATTTTAAATTCCATTTTGTTTCACCAGCAACACGATCTGCATTGTTGAAGGTTACCCACTTTGTATCAAAACCAACAAAAGAGAAAATACCTTTCATATAGCGATTATATTCTTTCATTTCCAAAATAGCATCTACTACTTGCCGTGTCATCATTCTAAAATCTCCACTTCCATCATTCATATCCATATTGGAAAGACTGCGAATAAGCTTATAAAAAGTTCTTGATAGAAAGTTACGCAATGCTCCTTCGCCTCTACGATCCAATCTTTTTCCTGCACAACAATCGTACTTCTCTACTTTCAAAGCATGATACATATCTGCTAATAAGGTCGGTGGATGTTGAAGGTCAGCATCCATGATGACACAATAGTCGCCTGTTACTTTTTGTAATCCAGCAAACATCGCTGCTTCTTTACCAAAGTTTCTTGAAAAAGAATGATAATGACAATCCTTATCCTTCATTGATAATGACTTTAATATTTGAATTGTGCAATCACTACTTCCATCATCAATAAAAAGCAATTCATAACTCACATTATCAATTTTATTTAATTCTTTTACCGTCTCTTGATAGAACATTGGTAACGATTCTTCCTCATTATAACAAGGTATAATAACACTGATTTTATCCATATGTATTTTCTCCTTTCAAAAATATTTTATTACGACAAATCATATAATTACCAAGAATAGTTATTACACTAATACTACATTTTGCAATAATTGGGTTTGCATAGAATAACTGAATAAAGATAAACAACAAGATATTCTCAATAAGCAATGTAAGTAATCGTAAAGATGCAAAAGATAAAAATTCTTTTACTACTTTTTCAGATGAACCAAACACCCACAAACGATTGGTGAAGTATGCAGTTATCACGGCAACCATCCAAGCAACTGTATTCGCCACTAAATAATTTACATGTATTTTATACAACAGATAAAACACAAGATAATTAACTAGGGTTGTTAGAACGCCATTGATTCCATACTTTAATAATTCTTTTACTTTTTTACTCATGTTGATACCTTCTTTCTAAGATATAGATTATGATAAATCCACATAATCCAATAATTGATATAAATGCCCCTAATGTTTTTCCTGGTGGAACAAACGTTATTTTAATCTCATGGGTTCCTTTCTCTAATGCAAACCCTACAAATGCTTTGTTGACCGTTTCAACAGGCTTTTTTTGACCATCTACATATACTTCATATCCTTTTTGAATAGGGAGTGATGTTACAAAGTAACAATCCTTATCAACTCTAATATCGCCTTCTAAAACATGATTAGTCGAAGTCGTTTGCAAAGGTGTAATCACTTGTTTTTCTGGGTGGTAAGGCAATGTATAGGTCTGTATATTTTGTAATTCATACGTCCCTTTCCCTAACGTTATATTTAAACTATCCAATTCCTCTTCTGATGATAATACATATGTAAAGTTTGTATTACCATTTGGATAAGCTGCCTTTTTACTAGATAACTTATTATTTACACCATTGATCGATATAGATAAGTCCTTACTTTTAATATTACTTATATTCTTCACATCAAACGTAATGATTAATATTTGCTCATGTAAATCGTGATTGATACCAAGTTTTAATTTACTTTTCTTTTTACTATCAATATAGATAGTCCCATCTTCTCTGAAATATTCTAAACAATCACTTTTCTCTAAAACATTGGTGGTAAGATTAGCTTGCTTAACACCAAATTCATACTTACTATCTCCTCCCTTAACAATTGTCCGATTGTACAATACATCTAAGGTATAAGGTAGTGAAAGCTTATCAAATGCTTCTTCACTATACAGTGCATCCGTAGCATATGCGATTGGCAATACATTTTTATTTTCTAGAAGTTTAACTCCATCATTTTCATATACAACTTCATATCCCTTTGGAATATACTTCTTATTTGTATAAAGATAACGAACTCCCATCTTCTCTTGAAACACAATGTTTTGTTGCAAGGATGTTATGACTCGATTTTTTGTGGGAATTGCATTCTTTGCAATATCATAAAAGAATGTATTATAAGCTTGATTGTTCATTGATGTATACATCGTAGTTCGTTTCATACCCGACAATGCAAGATTTACATTATTGAGTTGATAGCGAACATCATCAAATCGATAATTTTGATTTAGATGTAGATCTTTTAACTTTTCATCCGCTTTTATCATCATGACTTCATCATACTTTTGCTTTGAAACATAATTTTCTGAATGATTGTTCCAATAACTATTCACGAAGGGAACAAGTAAAATCAACAAGTATACCATTCTTTTCTTTGTCTTCATATACAAGATGATTGTGATATAAATAAGCACAAGTTCGACTATCCATACCACCAGAAAACGGAAATTAAGCAAAGGAAGAAGCGCGATTCCAAGAGCTGGATACATCCATGTTTTGCCATCCCTCTTTATATGTTGCAGCACATATGCTGTAACATATAAAACAAGGGGAATGAAAGGAATAAACACTTTTTCTCTTATATATAACGTTCCATTTAATACATAACAGATAAGGCCAAACAACATACATATAAGTAAGCTTATGGATAAACCTCTTATCTTTTTATCACGTAACCCAAAACTTAAAGCAATCCATGATATCAGACTCAAACCCATTCCATATTTATAGTAAAGAAAATTTTTAAGTTGGATATTGGGAAGCAAGAGTCGCATATCAAATCCATTACTTCCTCCTCGTGCTCCTGCCAATAAAACATAGGCCGTTGGCAACAATAAAATTCCACATATCATAAAGGCTACAAGGAAGATAAATACAAAGTTTAAGATTAATTTTTTTCCTTGCTTTGATAAAAGTTTTATATGTCGTAGTTTCATGTTATAAAAGATATAAATCATGAGTACAAAACTACAACTAACACTGAAGAAAAAGCTATGTAAAATAATTAAGACAATACTAATTATGAAAGGAAGTTTTGATTTTCCATTGAATATTCGATCAATAAAAATAAATGATAAAATAAGATATGGCATATAATTCACAAACATAATTTGTCTATGTAAATGAAAGAAGAAAGATGAAAAAGCAAACAACATCGTACATAGAAACGCTATCACTGTATCGATATCTTTCTGCTTTAACCAATAATACAAAAGATTTAGACTAACAATAAAAGAAATCATCATATATACAATTATTACATCCTTCATAGCTACCATTGGTAATAGCAATGAAATTAAGACATCTGGACGAAATAAACCATAATATGAAAATGCATATACATTTTGTCCTCCACCAAGTGCATCCACAAAGTTAGGAAATAAACCTTGTTCATACATCGTTGTACGAAGTGTATCAGCTATTTGCACATGTTGTGATAACCAATCGGTATTGGAACCAAACATATAACCATTAGGGACATATAATATAATCATCAAGATTGCAATTCCACTAATGAATAAATATGGATATATATTTTTCTTATCTTTCATCGTTCTCCTCCGTACGATATTATTTTGTCATAGATTTCTTAAGTCCCGCATAAAGGAAACCTTAAGAAATCTTAAGTTTTTCTTAATATTATCCATAACCCCTTATCTTATTGTATAATTTATGTAGATTTAAATAGAGATGAGAGGTATCTGTGGAAAAAACAAAAATCTTAATTGCCGATGATAATAGCGAAATAAGAGAAGTCATTTCTGTTCTTCTTAGTAGTGAAGGCTATGAAGTAATCGAAGCTAAAAACGGAGAAGAAGCAATCGAAAAAGCGAATGAAGATATTGATCTATTCATTTTGGATATTATGATGCCAAAAGTAAATGGATATCAAGCATGTATTGGAATTCGTAAAAAAAGTCATGCTCCAGTTTTATTTCTCAGTGCCAAAGGTGCTGAAAGCGATAAAACATTGGGATTCTCTTCTGGTGCAGATGACTACCTGACAAAACCATTCTCTTACAATGAGCTTACTGCTAGAGTAAAAGCAATGCTCCGTCGCTATCATATATATAAGGGAAAAGAGGCGTTACAAGAAGAAAAGAGTATTCTAAAATTTACTTCTCTAACCATCGATGAAATAAATGAGAAAGTTTTTATTGATAACACAGAAATTGAACTAACTGATATCGAATATCAAATTCTTCATTTATTGGCAACTCATCGCCAACAAATCTTTTCATTAGAAAAACTATATGAAACCATTTGGAATGAAGATTACTACTATACTGCAAATAATACTGTAATGGTCCATATGCGTAACTTACGTAAAAAAATTGAAAAGGATCCTCAAAATCCTAAGATTATAAAAACTATATGGGGAAAGGGGTATCGCTTTGAATAATAAAAAAAGAGGTCGCACCTTCCTAAAAATATACTTAGCTTTCCTTACTAGCATAATTAGTTTTTTTACTATTTATGCTTTTCGCTTTGATGTTTTACAATTGAGTGAAAGTGATGAGAATTCTTCAATAGTAGATGAAGTTAAAATAAAAAGACTTAATCAAAAGCTTTATGAGATTAATCTCAATGTAGATAACAACGATAAAATACTCAGTATTTTACAAAGTGAATTAGAAAATTACAATTACCAAGTATTAATGAGAAGTGATAATGATGAAATAGCGATTCCAATAACAAAATTTGAATCTATGATTTATAACAATAAATTATCTCAAGGACAATTTGAACTATTACATTTTAAAAATGGAGATGCTTATATTGAAATATATCCTACTTTTAAATCTTATTTTTCAATTTATGTAATTGTTGATTTCATTATAAGCATTCTTATTTTTATCATATGCTATTTTTTATTTAACTACATTGATAAAAAACAACTCATCAACAAAGCAACCCAAAAATTACAAAATACAAGATTTGGAAAACGCTTATCAGTAGAACTTATTGGAGTGAATTTACTTGCCGTAGCAATTGCCATTTCCGCATATTTATTTATGTATAACAATCGTTATGCTTACTTCTCTTTTATAAGAGATAATGTCGCTGAAAATACTAATATGAAGATTGCAGATGAATTACAAGATATGTTTAAAGATGTTAATATCAACGAAAAAACTTACAATAAAATCAATAATTCTTTAAACAATAGTTTTGATTCACATACAACTGTAACTCTTATGGATGAAAAAAAACCAGAAATGTACCTATCTACATTTTATTCATATGAATTATATTCAAGTAATAATTTATATGATGTATCAGCAATTTCTTCTGCTAACAGTTCCACTCACACCATAAAATTTAAAAACAAAAAGATCTTTGCCTTCATTTCAACCTCGCCTGTAGCACCTTATGCACCTTCTTATTTATATACAATTATTTTTATTGCTATCTCACTTTATGCAATAACCCTAATTTGGTTTATTCAAAACAAAGTGAAAATGATTTTAAAACTACAAGAGGATGTCGATATTCTTGCTGCTGGAAATTTAACACATGAAATCAGCATTTTAGGTGGAGATGAAATTGGTGAATTAGGAAAAAATCTAAATGAAATGCGAATTTCATTCTACGAAACAATGGAAAGCGAAAATCGAATGCAAGATGCAAATAAGAAGTTAATCACTTCCATGTCACACGATTTAAGAACACCCCTTACATCGCTTATGGGATACTTAGACATTCTTCGCTTACAAAAAGGAGACCCTAAGCAAAGCCAAGTGTATTTAGATAAAGCTGCTGAAAAAGTAGAACAAATTCGTTCCCTATCGGATCAAATGTTTGAATACTTCTTAGTATATGGACAAGACGAAAATGCTAATTTAACATTACAAAGCTGTGAAGAATGGATAAACTATATCGAAGAGAGTGTGAACCTATTAAAGTATCAAGACTATAAAATTAAAATGGAACTAGAAAGAAGTGGATTACTTCGCTTAAATATGACTTTGATGAAAAGAGCAATGGATAATATCTTCTCTAACTTACAAAAATATGCAGATATCACTTCTCCAATTACCATCATCAGTGAAATAAAAAAAGGCCATTACTGCCTTTTGGTCGAAAACTCTAAACGAAAAGATATCGATGATATCGAAAGCAACCACATTGGATTAAAAAGTGTTGATCGCATCATTAAACTGCATAATGGTACCATTAAAATAAAGAATACGGAACAACACTTTCTAATTCTTATTGAATTACCAATGATCGTATAAGAAACATCCTAAAGATGTTTCTTATTTTGTATAGGTATTTATTATAGAATACAACTCCTCACTACTTTGTAACTGATACCAGTATAATTGATCATCATCCTTTTTCTTCACCTTAATTTGATCTCCACTTTCCCATAAGATGACATGAATTTCTTCATTATTATATTCAATAAATAACTCATATACAGGTTCTAATGTAGTAGCACGATACCCTTTTGGATTTTTCTTTGGATGATGTTGATCTTCATCATAAGTAGCAGCATCAATAATTTGAAAAACCTTTTGTGCATCATCTTCCTTCAATGAAATGTTTTTTTGACTTTCATTTAATTTTAAAACAATTGATGCTTTTTCTCCTTGGGTAAAACTACATCCAGCAAATAAAAATAATAGCGATAATAACATATATTTTCTTTTCATAATATTTCCTCCTTTTATGTCCCCTCTATATATTATGACGCACCCAACTTCGAAAAGGTTTTATAATTTATTAATATTATATAAATTAATTGTTGGCTCGTCACTACACTGATATATTTTTTATAATTATATCTGCATATAGAAATTTGCACACTATTCTTAAATTTTGTAAACTATACTTATATCTAATATAAATATATTAAAAAATAGGTTTATACAAAAAGGAGCGGAAATGGATATTAACAAACATTATAAGACAGTAGAAAGGCTGGATCACTAATGAGCAAAGCAGCTTTTCGTAAAAGTTCTTTACGAGTCGTTAAAACAACCTTTACACGGTTTATTTCGATTGTTTTAATATCCTTTTTAGGTGCAGGAGTTTTTGCGGGTCTTAGTGCAACATCTCCAAATATGAAACTAACTGGTGACGCATACTATGATAAATATAATGTAGCTGATGCTCAGATTCTATCTACATATGGATTTGATGACAGCGATATAAATGCTATTAAAGACATACATGGTATACGTGAAGTTTTGGCAACATATTCAATTGATTCCACAGGGAGTGTGGAAAGTAAAGACTATACATTTAAAATCAGTGGATTTCCTGATCGTAAAGATGCACAGATCAATCAGGTTAAATTAATTGATGGGCAAATGCCAAAAGCCCAAAATGAAGCAATTATTATCCAACCTTCTATAGGATTAAAAAACATAAAAATAGGGAGTAATATAACATTAGATAAATCTTCAAATACCGCTTTCTCATCAACCCTTGATAGAAATGATTTTGAAATTGTTGGAATTGCAGAGTCTCCCTACTATTTATCATTCATGCAAGGAAGTACAACTGTTGGGAGTGGATCTATCGACTATGTCATTTATGTACCTAAAGATAATTTTATAATTGATAGTTACACTGAACTGTTGGTAACATTTGATAACACTAAGAACTTGAATACATTTGAAGATGAGTATTTTAAAGCCTGTGAAAAGCCATTGGATAAATTAAGTATAATGGCTAAAGAACGCCAGGATTTACGATATACAAAACTAAAAAAGGATTTAAAAGACGGTCATAAAGAATTATCAGTAGTGAGAAAAGATACAGAAAAGCAATTGGATGATGCTGAACTTCAACTTGAAGCAGCAAAAACTCAGATTGAAACTTCAAAAGTTTTGTATCAAAATGGTGTAAGTGAATATAATACAAAAAAAGGATTAGCTGAAAGTGAACTTACAATTGCTGAAAATAAATTATCTGCTGCAGAAAAGAACATTATGCAAGGAGAGCAAGAACTTTCTAAAAAGCAAAGTGAACTACAAAACAATAAACTACTATTAGCGGAAGGTCGAAGAAAATTAGATACTGCATGGACTGACTACAATCAGCAATATGCAGCTTACTTAGCTATAAAGGATTTTTTATGGAGCACAAATCCCGAACAAGCTGCACTTCTTGAACAACAATTAAATGCTTATAGGGTACAACTTGATCAAGAAGAACAAGCTTATACTAATAATTCAGATAAGTTAAAAGCTGCACAAATACTTCTAAATCAAAAGCAAGGTGAAATAAACCAGGCAAAAATAGATTATCAAAATAGCATAATTACATATAATCAAAATAAAGAACTTGTAGATGCTGAATTGTACAATGCTGAGATTAGTTTAAAAACGGCTGAAAATCAAATCCAAACTGCTGAAAATGAACTGAAGATAAAGTGGGCAGAGTTTGATGAACAGAAAAAGGCTACAATAACAAAGCTAGAAGATAGTGAAGTATTACTAAATGAACAAGAAGATATCGTTTCAAAGATGGGAACTCCTAAATGGTTTGTTTTGGATCGCAACATGAATGAGTCTTTTATTAACTTTTATGATACAACCAAAAAAATGCGAGATCTTGCTACAATATTTCCTGTAATTTTCTTTCTTGTTGCAGCACTTGTGTGTCTTACAACAATGACACGAATGGTGGATGAAGACAGAATTTTAATTGGTACATTTAAAGCTTTGGGATATTCAAAACGAACCATTGCAATGCGATATTTGCTCTATGCTATTATTGCCAGTTTCATTGGGAGTTTACTTGGTGTGCTTGTAGGATTCTGGTTACTACCACATATTATTTGGAATGCTTATGCAATTATTTTTGCCTTTCCTACTCTACATACAAGATTTTTCTTAGATACTGCTACACTATCAGTATTAGCCATCGTAATAACAATTGGCTTAACTACCGGTTTTTCAATCAAACGTTCCTTAGATGAAGTTCCATCAGAGTTAATGAGACCTAAAGCGCCAAAGAGTGGAAAGCGAGTTTTTATAGAAAACATTAAATTAATTTGGAATCGACTGAGCTTTACTAGAAAAGTAACGATTCGTAATTTAGGACTTAATAAAAAGCGATTAGTCATGGCTTTACTTGGAATCTTAGGATGTACTGCATTGGTAGTAACTGCTTTTGGAATTAAAAATTCTATCCAGTCAATATCCAGCAAACAATTTCAAACTATTTTAAAATATGATATAAGTGTAGGATATAGTGATAAGCCATCAAATGAATTAGCGACATTCATGAGTAACGAATCATACTTTAATGAAGCTGTAGAAGCCTATCGTGGAGCAGCAATAGCTAGAGATAAAAAGAACTCAAATACTACTGAAAGTATTAGTGTTGTAGCACCCAAAGACAGCAAGGAATTTAATAATGTTGTTAAGTTCTACGATCCTAGTAATCACAAAAGTATCCAATTTACTACCAATAGTGTTGTAATTACTGAGAAGTTAGCAATTAATTTGAATCTTGATATTGGTGATAAAATTGAAATAAAATACTTGAATGATGATACATATCATAGTCTGGAAATAACAGATATATCAGAAAACTATACATTTAATTACATATATATTGGAGATGATGTATATATGGATATCTTTAATGAGCCTGCTTCTTATAACTACTACTTCTCTATCCTAAATGACAATATAGATAAGCGCATTGTGGAAGCAAAACTACATGAAATCAACGGAGTGAGTGTTATCTCATTTACAAAAGATTTGATGGGGAATATTGAAAAATCTATCAAAAGTATCGATACAATCATCTGGGTATTGATCATCGCTGCTGGTCTTTTGGCATTTGTAGTTATTTATAATCTGACAAACATTAACATTGGAGAGCGACAAAGAGAGTTAGCTACGCTAAAAGTATTAGGTTTCTATGATAATGAAACATATAATTATATCTTCAGAGAAACAATTGCTATTTCAATAATTGCATGTATCCTTGGATTATTTGGAGGTTCTTTCTTGTATAAAGCAGTTGTTGTAACCGTAGAGCCTAGTAGCATTTTCTTAACCCGCTCTCTATCCTGGGAAAGCTATGCACTTGCAGTAATACTTACGATGTTTTTTACACTCATCGTAAATATGTTTTTAATACCAAAGATCAAACACATTGATATGTTAGAGTCTTTAAAATCTGTAGACTAAAAAAGCTTTGTATAATCGAAGAGATAACAAAGCTTTTTTATACATACCTTTTTAAAGAAATTAAGTAAGAAGGTTACTTTTATGAAATATGGTTTCGTGTTAAAATTCATATATAACTAGAATTAATGAAATCACATATCATGTGATAAAGGAGTACTATAATATGCATGAAATCAAATGTCCACATTGTGGCAAAACATTTACTATCGATGAAGCTGGCTATGCTGATATTTTAAACCAGGTCCGCACAAAAGAATTCAATAGTGAAGTTCATGAAAAACTAGAACAAGCCAATGCACAATTTGCGAATGAATTGGCTTTAATGAAAGAAAAAACAAAGAATTCATTGGCAGAGGAACTTACCCAAAAGGATAAAGAGATCTCTGAATTACAATCTAAAATCAATGCAAGTAAACAAGAAAAAGAAATTGCTGTTATCAAAGCAGAGAACATTATGCGTGAAACGATTGCTGAACAAGAAAGAAAAATCACAGAATTATCTTCTAAGTTTGATCTTCAAGAGAAAGAAAAAGAACTGGAAAAAAATTCAATAAAAGAAAAATATGAAATTGAATTAAAACAAAAAGATGAAGCAATTGCTTTCTATAAAGACTTCAAAGCAAAGCAATCTACAAAGATGGTTGGTGAAAGTTTAGAACAGCACTGTGAGATCGAATTCAATCGCTTGCGGATGACCGCATTTCCAAATGCTGAGTTTGGAAAGGATAATGATATAAAAACTGGAAGTAAAGGGGATTATATCTATCGTGAGAGCGATGAGCATGGAACCGAAATTATCTCCATCATGTTTGAAATGAAAAACGAAGGAGATGAAACAGCAACAAAGAAACGAAATGAACAATTCTTTAAAGAATTAGATAAAGATCGTCGCGAAAAGAAATGTGAATATGCAATCCTTGTATCAATGCTTGAAGCAGATAATGAGTTATATAACACTGGTATTGTTGATGTGTCTTATGAATATGAAAAAATGTATGTAATTAGACCTCAATTTTTTATCCCCATCATTACGCTATTACGCAATGCTGCTATGAATTCGTTGAAATTCAAACAAGAAGTTGCTTTGATGCGAGAACAAAATATTGATATTACAAATTTTGAAGAAGACCTTAATACATTTAAAACATCTTTTGCAAAAAACTATAATCTTGCTAGTCGTAAATTCAATACTGCAATTGAAGAAATTGATAAAACTATCTTGCATTTACAAAAAACAAAAGATGCTTTATTATCTTCTGAAAATAATTTGCGAATTGCAAATAACAAAGCTGAAGATTTAACTGTTAAAAAACTTGTCCGTAAGAATCCTACTATGAAAGAAAAGTTTGATTCTCTTAAATAACATTGAAAATCACTACTTTGCGTTTCGCTTATAATTCAATTTATTTTAATGCTATACTAAATTTAAGATAAATTACTGCTATAATGCAATGTAATATGAAGGGAGAAATATGAAATTATTACAATTACAAAACTATGATGAATTATCAAGAATTGGTGCTGAAATTATCATTGATGAGATTAAGCATAATATGAATGCAAACATTTGCTTAGCCACTGGTGGCTCACCAAAAAAGCTATATGAACAAATGGTTCAACAAATTAATGAAGAACGTATCGATATCTCAAATGTCACTTTTACAAAACTCGATGAATGGTATGATGTAGATCCAAAAGAATCATTTACTTGTGAAACTTTCATTCAAGAAAATATCTTAGATAAGTTATATATGCAACCAAAGCAATTCATTTCCTTTGTTTCAAATGCTTTGGATATCGATTTAGAAGTACAAAGAATACAAAAATTAATTGATGAAAATCCTATTGATATCATGATTTTAGGTTTAGGAATGAATGGTCATCTAGGTTTAAATGAACCAAATGATGAACTAACGCTACCTTGCCATTATGCCGCACTTGATACAAAAACCAAAACGCATGATATGGCGGATGGAAGGAATCTTGAAGGTGGCTTAACCATTGGCATGAAAGGTATCTTTGATGCCAAGAAAATCCTCTTTTTAGTATCTGGTGATAAAAAAGAAGATGCATATCATGGTTTTATGAAAAAAACAATATCAACAAACCTACCTGCAAGTTTTTTATGGTTACACAAAAATTGCATTACGCTTATTGATAAAGAACAGTTTACTAATTAAAAAAATATCACATTGTGATATTTTTATTTTAAGTATGCATTGAACGCCGCTAAGATTGCTTGTCCATTATTTTTTTTATATCCATATTCACCAAGCTGAATCTTAGGTTTGGTAGCTCCATGAAAATCCGAACCACAGGTCATAAGCAAATGATGCTTATCACAATATGCTTCATAATATATATTTTGCTCATCATTATGATAATTACTATACGCTTCAATTCCATCAATTCCCTGGGAAATAGCTTTTTCCAACAAATCTTCTCTTTGGTAAAATGTCTTCCATGGATGAGCCAATACAGCAATACCACCAGCTTTATGAATTTCCTTAACAGTATCTTCTAAAGAAGGAAATGCTACATCTACATAACACGGTGCTCCCTTAAAACAATACTTCCAATAGAAATTTGCTGTAGGCGAATCACTTTGCTCACCTCCTGGTAAGAAAGGATGAAATGCTTCAACATCTTTATAACGTGGATCATTTAGAATATCAAGAATAGCATCAATCATCTTTCCTTTTTCTCCAACCATGTCCATAAGACGTTGTACATCTAATTTTATATTAAAATATGTTTCAAATAATTCTAGACGTGTCTTTGTAGAATCATAAATCAAATCACTTATTTTTTTATTCAAAGATTTAAAATATTCTGTATTATAATCTAATCCATATGCTAATACATGAACTTCAAATCCTTCAAATTTTGTATCACATTCAATTGCAGGTATTACCTGCATCCCATATTTACTTCCTTCATTAATCATCTCATCAATCCCTAGCATCTGATTATGGTCGGCTAGTGCAACGGTCTTAATTCCTTTCGCATGTGCCATCTGAATTAATTGTGTAGGAGTATATTCTCCATCATTACTATAATTTGAATGCATATGTAAATCAAAGTCCATAATTACCTCATTTCTGCCTTTATTATAGCATAATATTATAACATTTCTAATTTCAACATATGAATAAATAAAATTTTTTAAATTTTTATGAACGAAATTGCTTTTAAAATGTACTAAATGATAGAAAGCGCTTTTGACTCTCGTCGGCACTTTCAAGTTGAGTTGGCTTCGCGGTTTACTCCAACTACTTCTGCAGGGCTGTGTTATCGAATTAGAGGGCGGAATTATTAACTATTTGATAACATAAAGTGGAGGATAAAAAATCGGTTATGTAGTCATACGAAGGAAAAGGCAATCAAATGATTGCCTTTTTCTTTTTGTTACTAATTATTTAAAAAAAAGAGATATTTATCCTACCTCTTTATATGCTTATATTACCATAATTTAGCACTTTTTTCAAGTCTTGTATATATTCCTAGATAGGTGTATTAAGTAATAAAGAGAAGGAGAATTTATGAAATATTATACAATTAAAACAAAAGAAAATACTCAGATGATAATAAAGGAAGTAAATGCTGAAATTGCTAGTTATGGATTTTCGTTAAGTGAAGAAGACTATCAATTTCTTTTAGCAAAACAAAAAGAACTCTATACACACTATAACCTAATTGATTTAGATACAACAATCATTAAGGTTATCGCAATGACTGTAAATAAATCTCCTTATATACGACAAAGCAATTATGTAGACTTAATCGTTCACTTTCTAGATTTATTCTATGCATGTCGAAAACAAATTGGAACTCTTCATTACGATGATGAAATCATTTATACACTTTATCAAATATATTTATTACACTATGGAGAAATATCCACAAAATTACTTTATGATACGCTAAAAATACTACAGGAGAAATTATGAAACATACAATTCAATCTAATTCTTTTGAAAATACAACGTTCCTTGATATATTAAAATTCTTACGTACTCATTCCTTCATGGAAGACGAAGAATACCATAATATTCAAATACAAATTTTCTTATTAGTTAAAAAACTTGTTCTTACTCATACACATAATCGCACCACAACAATATCAAAACGTAAATACCATCAAATAATGAATAGTGTATACTACACACTTGATCATGCTACAACATATCATAAAAACCCCATTGAATTCATAAAAGCAAAACACATTGCATTTTTTTATGATGAAGGAAAACAATCCATCACTGCTTTACACGAGCAAGTATATGATCTCTATATAAAGTTAAAGCAATCTATCCTCCCTATCAACAATGAACGTTATCAAGATGTTATTTTGCAACAACTGCTATACTTTTATCATGAATATAATATCGAATATCGTGCTACTTATTGTCGTCAAGACTTTGATTATCCATTGCTTGATGGAATTCCTCTTGATCATGATATGTATCATAAAAAAGGTGTTGATTTGGCAGTTGAATATGCAAAGCGATTATCCATTGAACAAACTTTTTGTCAACGTTTTACAACCGAAGAATTAGTTACCCTATTCCATAACTACGAAGAACATGTTGGTGTAAGTATTCACTTGTTGGGTATCAACATCATGGAAATCGTACTCCTTCAGTTTATGTTTTCAACACTTCTACCAAACCAAAAACCTTCACTAATGATTTTAGATAGCGAGAAACGATACCTATGTTCTTTGATTCAAAATACCCATACTACGGTAGAAACAATCTATCAAAATATGGATATAATACTAGATAAGCAAACAATGCAATACATTTATCGATACAAAGAACAACTTTCACAAAAAATACAAATTGCATTAGAACACAATCAATTGGATCACCTAATAATTACAAAATCTATTCAAAAAGCAAAATTTACTTTTCACGATAAACCATCTGTTAGTAGCAAAACGTTTTCACAAATCATCAATAAAATCGAAGAAAAAAATAATGCTGATGAGAAAATACAAATTCTATTTCAATATTCTCTTTCCATTCACGATATCATCGATATTTTAGAAACTGATATTTTCACAGATGACCATTATCCTTTGTTATTTCAAAAATTAGATATACTGAGCATTGCTTTATTATTTAAATATACATATCCAGAAGAATTTGTTTTTCATGCAACAATTGTATTACATACCTCATATCTTCATAATTTAGATATTTCTCGTCAATGGCAATCCTATTTTCTTATTTACATAGAACAACTTACAGATGAAAAAAAGAATGAATTACAAAATATCTTAAATATTATGAATTAAAAAATCTACAGGATTTCCTGTAGATTTAACGAATATACCAACAGCATTTTTTATCTGCTTTCACAAACCCCAATTTCATCTGAATATGATCACTTGCAGTGTTTGCTTGATCTACCTGTGTGAAGATAACATCATCACTTTCTTCCAAAACGTGATTTATATAAGCAGACTGCAAAGTAATCGCTATTTTCTGATTACGAAAGGCTTCAAACACTTCAATCATGCCAATGGCTCCACTTGGGTGTCTTCCTACATATCCTACCAATTCTTCATCAATAAAGGCCCCCAACATCCCTGCTTTGATTCTTTCCAGAAGATATGTATCGCTTGCTAAACTTTTAACGCTATAATGACGTTTAATCACTTCCAAATAGCTATCATCCAATTGGCGAATTTCTACTTCTTTATTGATTAAAGGTAACTCTTCCCTTTTTTGATATACATAATTATAGTAATAAAGTTTTTCATTATAAGTTAATTCTTTTTCAAATATCGCTTCTGTGATTGCATCATAAGCAATAAGTGAATGATAATCTTGTGGTATCATTTTTACCATATCTTTTGCTGCTTCTTCATTAATAGTCATTGCATGATAGGTATCATCCTTTTCATCATAGAGCAAGATACCATCCATTTCCGCATATAGAATCTTAGAATCCCCTTTACGATATGTTTCCAACATTTCCACATAAAGCACTTCATCACTTTTTAATATTTTTGCAATAGCATCATCATAATGAACATCATCTAGATCTACATCGGATAACTTTAAGATCAAAAATGCTCTACTCAGTGCTAATATCAAAATAAGAATTCCAACTCCAATCATGATTGGCTCACTACTAATTGTACCTCTGATAAAAAAGGCTATGGCTACCAAAGATAAAATAATACTTGGTTGCAATTGTTTATGTTTCATTAGCGAACAATAGACCCCGCATCTAAATGATTCACATTCAATACTTCTATTTGATCTCCATTTTCACCAACAAGAATCATTCCTTGTGATTCAACACCACGAATCTTGGCTGGTTTTAAGTTTGTGACTACAACAACCTTTTTCCCTACCATATCTTCTGGCTTATAAGCATCTGCAATACCACTTACAACTTGGCGAACTTCACTTCCTATATTAATTTGTGATACTAATAATTTATCTGCTTTAGGATGCTTTTCACACTTCTCTATCAATCCAACCTTCATTTCTGTCTTCATAAAGTCATCAAATGTAATTTCCGGCTTTGCTGGTGTTACTTCTTCTTTTTTACTATTTTGCTCAGCTTCCCATTGTTCTGCAAATTCTTTTTCATCAACCCGTTGGAAAAGAATCTCAGGTTTTTCCACTAGTTTAATATCTTCTTCCAATTGACCAAATTGTTGAATACTAGCATAATCTTTTTTATTTGTATTCAACTGTTTTAATATTTTATCACTTGTTTCAGGAACAAAAGGACTAAGTAATACTGCTGTATAACGAATACTTTCCAATAAATTATACAATACTGTTTGCAAACGATCTTGCTTTGCTTCATCCTTGGCTAAAATCCATGGACAAGTTTCATCAATATATTTATTGCTACGTCTAATCAGTGTGAAAATATCACTAATTGCATCACTAATATGCAAAGAATCCATATGTTCATCTACTTTTACTACGGTATTTTGTGCAAGTGTAATCAATTCTTCATCCATACTATCACTAATTTTTGGATTTCTCACAACACCATCAAAATATTTATTTGCCATAGAAATAGTTCGATTTACTAAATTACCTAAAACATTTGCTAAATCCGAATTGTTTCTTTCAATCATAAGATCCCATGTAATTACACCATCTTGTGCATATGGCATTTCATGAAGCACATAATAACGTACAGCATCTACACCAAAATAACGTACTAAATCATCTGTATAAATAACATTACCTTTTGATTTACTCATTTTTCCTTCGCCCACTAAAATCCATGGATGACCAAAGATCTGTTTTGGTAGAGGAACATCCAATGCCATCAACATGATTGGCCAATAAATAGTATGAAAACGCAAGATATCTTTACCAATTAAGTGAAGATCTGCTGGCCAATATTTTTTATATAACTCTCCATGATTTCCATCTGGATCATAGCCAATTCCTGTAATATAATTACTCAATGCATCAATCCAAACATAAATTACATGCTTCTCATCAAAATCAACTGGGATTCCCCATTTAAAAGATGTCCGTGATACAGCTAAGTCTTGCAATCCTGGTTTCAAGAAATTATTAATCATTTCATTCTTTCTAGATTCTGGTTGAATGAATTCAGGATTATCCTCAATGTGTTTCATCAAACGATCTTGATACTTACTCATTTTGAAAAAGTATGTCTCTTCTTTAGCGATATATACTTCACCACCACAATCAGGACATTTTCCATCGTTTAACTGTGATTCGGTAAAGAAAGATTCACAAGCCTTACAATACCATCCTTCATATTCGCCTTTATAAATATCTCCTTGCTCATACAGCTTTCTAAAAATCTTCTGTACAACAGCTTTATGATCACTATCCGTTGTACGAATAAATCTATCATAAGATGTATTCGCTAAGTCAAACATTGACCTTACAGTACCTGCTACTTCATCCACGTATTCTTGTGGTGTAATATTCTTTTCTTTCGCCTTATCTTCAATTTTTTGACCATGTTCATCTGTCCCTGTTTGAAAGAGCACATCATAGCCCACCATTCTTTTATACCTTGCAATACTATCTGCTAAGATAATCTCATATACATTTCCGATATGCGGTTTTCCAGAAGTATATGCAATTGCTGTTGTAATATAATATTTTTCTTTTCCCATAATATGACCTCCATAAAATAAAAAACTCCCCCAAAGGACGAGTTTCTCGTGTTACCACCTTATTTTGTGTATATCTACACCTCTAAACGTTAACGCCGTTCTACGCTTCATATCTAATTATTCGATATAAGTGCTCCAAAACCATCTTCATAACTTCTTGAACCTAAGTTTCCACCAACCACTTAGTCTCTATGCATCGCAAAATTATTACTCTTTTCTTCATCGCATTTTTACTCTTTCATTATAGTTTCTTTTTGTTTTATATGCAAGCTATCTCACGAAAAGATTATAACTCCCTTGATTATTAAACTTAAAGCAACAGGTTGTTGCATTAAGATGAAACCGGTATAGTAGAAGGAGCTTTGTGTTTTGTGAGAAAGGATAATATTA
>NZ_JAQFIQ010000011.1 GCF_029504745.1 Breznakia sp. PF5-3
GTAGCAGAGGTAAAAGGGGATAAAGTAAAACTTGCAAGTTATAGTGATTATGGGTATAGTAAACATGGAGAAGGACACTATTACAATGGAGAGCACAAAGAAGAAACAGGGCTAATATATTTAAGAGCTCGATATTATGATCCAAGTATAGGAAACTTCATACAGATAGATAACAACTATGCAGGAGAGAAGGAAGATGTAGGAACACAGAATCGGTATAACTACACCTTATCTAACCCGTATAAGTATGTGGATAGGGATGGGAATAAGGCAAAGAAACCGAAAAAAACTGCAAAGAAGCCAAATATTGCATCTTCTTTAGTAAAAGGAACTACCAATATAATAAATAAAGCAAATAATGCAGCAAAAGATGGTAAGAAAAAAGACCCTCCAAAGACGTTTGATACAACCATCGGAACTCAATTTGATCCAAGTATATTGGGTACTGTTGGTGGATTAGTTATTGGTTGGATAAACCCATTTGCACTTATAATTACAGCTGCAGTGATGGTAGCGTGTGTTGGGTTTGCAGGAAGTTTTCAAGATGCATCTAGGGCAACAGAATCCGTATATCCACCACATTCCCAAGATGGTGCTATACAAAATCGAGATCTTGGAAACTATAATATAATCAAGAATAAGTTGAAAGATATTGCAGGCAAGTTTGATACTTTTAAATGTGTAGAGGCTACTAAGGCGATGGTCAGTTATTTAAAGAATAATAAAATTAAGTATGAATTGATTACTATAGATTTTTCTGATAAAGGATTTATTTGGAGTGACATAAAGAAAATAAGTATTAGTGAAAATGGGCATCATGAGGGGATTGTCATTGATGAATATTCAGCATTTTGCAATGTACACCCATATGGATTGCCAGTAAAAAATTGGATTAGAGATTTTCATGGACAAGGAATAAAAACAGTTAATCCAGCAAAATACAAAGATTAGAAAGGAAGATTTTATGAACACAGAAAATAAAGAATTGATTAAACTACTAGAAATCAAAAGTAACTATTCTTCAGCATTTGATTATAATATTAAAAATATATCGGCATATCTCTCTGGTTATAATTATAGCCAAAGAGAAGCAGGATATATTCCTGTTGATCCATTCTCAAAGAATCTATTTTTTAATAGATTGGATTCTTATATACGTAATTATTATCATATAAATATGACTGCAAGTATGTATAGTATTATAAATTTTTTTACAGAGAACAATGAAGATGCATTCCATAATTTTTATGAAGCTATTGACATAGTTTTAAACCAGTCTTTAGAGTCATATGTACAATCTATAAAAGATAATGCTGCATATGTGCTTGTGTTTCCTAATAAATCTGATAAAGTAGATTTAAATAGATTAGTAGATTTATTACAAAAGATAAAAGAAAGACCAGGTATGTATTTAGGTGAAAAATCACTTACAAAATTGAGTTGGTTTTTGACAGGGTATCTTGTTAGTGAAGCAGAAGTTTATGAGAATATGAAACCTAACTATATAGTTGGTTCTTTTGAACAATATCTAAATAAAGAATATGGATATTGTAATAAGAAGTGGAATAAAATATTAGATTTTCATCAAATAACAGAGGCAAATAAATTTGATACATTTTTCAATGAATTATCGAAATATAAAGAATTGTTAAAAAAATCAGCTAAATAATTAAACTGAAATTTATGTAGATAGAATTATAAAGTGTCTATTTTTGAAAATACAAACTTAGGCACTTTTCTTAAATTGAAATTTCAATCATAAGACGTTTTGCTAAATAAAATTCTATCTCATAAAGAAGTGTAGTATCTATTTATGGATATGACAACAATGGAAACGTAATCAAAAAGGATACA
This sequence comes from Breznakia sp. PF5-3, assembly GCF_029504745.1. GTDB lineage: Bacteria > Bacillota_I > Bacilli_A > Erysipelotrichales > Erysipelotrichaceae > Breznakia. The sequence goes on from NZ_JAQFIQ010000011.1 coordinate 1,855, forward strand.
ACGAAGAACGGAAAAGCAATTCATACAACAAGTAAGAGTTGTGATGCCAATAACAACCTCGTAAAAGAATATGGAAGTAATGAAGTGTATACGTATGATGAGAATGACCAACTGATACAACTACAAAAGGGAGCATATGTGTATGATTACACATATGATGCACAGGGAGAGCGAGTAAAACAAATAAAGAGTGATATTAGAGAGTGTCCAATGACATTATGGTATGACTATACACTATCATTAGAATTTGATGATGTGAGTGAAAAAGAAGTAGAAGATAGCTTTGATATCTTAAGAGATCAAGTAAGAAAGAAAAAAGCGAAGAGATAGTAGTAAAAAAAATGTATAAAAAATATGATTTTTACTATTTTGCATAAAAAAACAATTTACTTTATACTTTAAACCATAATCAAGCAGACACATCTGTAAAGAAGATAATAGAATGAATAAAATAAAAATAGCCTATACTGGACTTGATTGACCAGTTGTAGGCTGCTTTTAATATATTAAATCGTAATTCGAACGGACTTCGGCAGACGAAAACAGCGCTCTGGGGGAAGAGTGCTTAGGCTCAGCAATTTCTAATTAATGATTGTCTAACTCTAAAAAACCATGCCAGCTTAATATAACGAAAAGAAAACCAATAATCATATACATGATTGTAAGAATCAATAGAAATACAAAATATATCGAGAATAAAAATAGTAGGTATTGTACCGATATTAAAAAGACTTGTATCAATAAAAAACTGTAATAAGTATTAATCAAACTAGTGCCTTCGGTAATAAATATTCCCTTTGTTTTTCTCTGAACGCTTAACTTTTTTAGCATTTTCTTAAAATCTATATTTTCCATGCCAAAAAGAAAAAAAGTAGATAAAATACTAATAGCATTTAAAATTTCTAAATAATTATCAGTAATGTTTTTTATAATAGCATCATTTTTAATTAAGAAAAAAATAACAAAAATAAGAATACTGATTATCCACGGAATAAAATGAATGCTTTTATAAGATTCTGTAAATATTTGTCTTATTTTCTTTAGTGTGCTAAAGACCAGCATAATAAACCTCCTAAATATTCTTCTTTAATTCCATTACCAAATGAACTAAAGATAATTCTTTTCTAGTTGTATAATCTTTATAAGAATCAGCAGAAAAAATTTCGATTTTTTTAGCAAAAAAACCATCTTGATAAGCGATAGCTTTGCCATTCTTATCGATACCATCAAATGAATATTTAACTAATGGATTATCCCTTGTGGATAGGAGGAAGGATTCTAAATCTTTATGTCTTCCAAATTTCTTTTCTCGAAAGTAATAGACGTGTTCCTCTTTATCTCGAACTAACTCAGAAAATATCTCTTGAACCTTAATAGGCAATGGTTCTTCTTCTCTTTTTTCAAATAATTGTATTTGATTTTTATTAGTACCTTTATATTTAGTTACCCTTAATTTTGTGACTTCCATAAAATCATCAACGGAAACTAGACTTTTTATCATTTTATCTTTAATATTAAAATAATACTTTAGTATTATTGCAATATTTTTCTTTGAACCTGTATAAAAACCATCACATTTTATATAATCTAATATAAAAAAGTCACAAATATATGCACTTTTTGCGCCTATTTTTTCCTCAATACCCACAATATCATCATTTATAGGAACTCCATATTTTACTACTGCATCATCAAGTCTTGTTATTCTAAAAACAAAAAATTGATTATCATAATCATAGATTTCAACAACTTGAAAATCTCCAAAGTCATTCTTTACTAAATCCCTTACTTGTACTAGCTCATTATTATTAGAATCTATATATAGACATTTTAATTCCATTTCGCTTCCTCCCAATGATTATATATAATATATCATAATATTGAAGATAAGAGCTAAAATAAGTTTAACATTACAAACTTACATCATTTATGTTAATATACTAAATTATAGTGAAAATATCTTATAATAGACTAATTTTAAGTCACCAGTACATTTGATATTTATAGTTAGGCATATATAGCTTATCTCCCTTTTTTAGATTACAATTATCGCATAATATTTGGAAATTAGTTGCATCATTTGTTCCCCCTTTTTCTAATGGAATAATGTGCTCTAAATGCAATTCTTTTGATTTAGTAATAGTTAATAACCCTGATAATTCTTTTCCACAATGTTGGCATTTTCCGTTATCTCTATAAAGAACACCTTTCTGCAGCCATTTTGATATATATTTTAATCTTTTAATATGCTTATAATTATTAAAACAATCACTGCCTAAATAGTTACTATTTACATATTCAGCTAAATAACTGTTAAATTTAAATAAAAAGTTTTTATTATTAAACAATAAATAAAAAACTGAATCTACAATATCCAATTCTATTTTGTCAAAAAATACTAAAATGTCATCAATTAACCATTTTATAAAGCAACGATAATTTTTTTCATTGCTATAATCTGTAAGCTTGTATTCATTGTCTAGAACCAGAATCTTTTGAATATAATCGTTACTATAAAACACTCCATATTCATCAAGAATGCTTACAATACTTGAAATGTGCTCTATCAATATTTTAGCATCTAAGTCATCACAAAGCTCATCTATTAAATAGTATTTTTCATTCATTAAATAAAAATATAAATATTGCTCACAAAACGAATGTAGTAATGTATACTTTAATGGCTTTATAGCAACATTATCTATCTCAAATGTTTTTTTAATTATATCTTTAGAATTTAAACTATGAATGTAACCTAGCATATCAATTTCTTCAGAAATATTGCTACTATTGAAGCAGTCAATAATATTAGAAGCTAAGCGATAATTAAATTTCATTTGAAGTACTTTGAAATTATCCATTATTAAAGTCCTCTTTTTTATACTAATTATACTACAAAATCATCAATTAAAAATTGCTGAGCCTAAGCACTCTTCCCCCAGAGCGCTGTTTTCGTCTGCCGAAGTCCGTTCGAATTACGATTTAATATATTAAAAGCAGTCTACAACTGATTAATCAAGTCCAGTATAGGCTATTTTTATTTTATTCATTCTATTATCTTCTTTATAGATGTGTCTGCTTGATTACGGTTTAAAGTATAAAGTAAATTTTTTTTGTAAAATAGTAAAGGTCATATTTTTTTTTACATTTTTAAACATATTGTTTAATAAGTTTTGTATTGTTCTTCCATAATTAATAATTTGATTTTCATGAATATATTTAATAGGTATTCTTTCATAACCTAATTCTACAAATGCTTTATACCTGGGATGTCTATCCATAATTAGAGCTTGTCCATTGTGTACGCGTACTGGAATTGGATCAACGACATTTGGACCTTTGGTTTTAATACTTTCTTTTCTACCTTCTATTGTAGACCTATTAGCATGGCTATCTGGTTGTGTTTTATATAATTGTTTAGCATCATATGAAGTACCACTTATTTCTGTATTCCCTAACCCTTGTCTAAGAAACATTAATCCCAATATTGAAGTAAGAGTAACACCTCCAATTTCTGTTTTACAAACCTTATTTCATTAATAAATTAAAACATTTCAACATATCTGATAAATTTTTTAATGATTCCTGTAAAAAGGTTTGATCAGTCTTAAACTTAAAAGAAAGGTTTAGTTGGTTTTCACTATATTCTGAATAGTCTATTTCCACTTCTGCATGACCTTGCCCAATCATTTTAATGTTAATTTTCAAGTTGTCATCATATTCAGGGATATAGGAAGCTTCTCCACACAAGGTGTTATAAATTTGTTTTAGATTATCGTGAAAATTTTCAATTATTATTGTAGAAGAATAGAAATTGTTTTCACAGAATGTTAATCCGTTATATTTGATATAAAGTGCACCTCTAAGAGAAAATCCTCCATTCCAATTTTGAGATTCAGAGAAAATTTCATGTATAGTTAATTTTATATATCCTTTATTTCCTTTTAATTCAAAGGATTGTGGTTTTTCTAAAATCATATTATCGCTCCCATGATTACAGTATATATTCCTAAATTACTTTGAATTCATTTAAAATGATAGTATAGTCGATTCTAAGTTTTTTAAGTAATGTGATATACTAATTCTAATAAATATTATATGCAAAATATAAAAAACTCTCAATGTTTATATTTTATATAGGAGGGGAATAATGTTTGAAATTAATGTGAAAAATTTAAGCTGGATTAGAGGAGCGCAAGATAATCCTAATGATCTATGTGCACATGGAACAGTGACAGCAATTATAGGCAATGAAACTTTTTCTTACAATGCAACAGTAAGTTCCACAGCATTATCTTTGTTAAGGACACTAAAAAACAATCATATAATTGGTAAAGAACATAATCAAATGCTGCCATGCTGTGGACATAGTTTTTTTCAAAATGAGGAGCAAACAAAGGCTGTAATTATTGGATGTAATAATGGAATAGACTGGAGTGTTCTTCATGAAGATGAAGAAATAAAGATAGTAACTGAGTCAAATAAAGTTACATATGTAACTTTTAATGTTTATAAAGAAGTAGTTTTTAAGTTTGCGGATGAAGTGAAATCAATATATGATAATTCATCTGCTAAAATATTACCAAATGATACTTACCTTAAGGATGGGTACTTATTATTTTGGGAAGAGTGGAATGCGTTGCGGAATTTATAGATTTTAATAGGAGAAAAAGAATGTTTAAAAATACAATTGATTTAGAAAAATTGAATATTTTTTATACTGCATTTCCAATGTCTTTAAAAAATGATGTGGAAATAGTTTTGAAGAAAATATCTAAGACAGTAAAAAATCAAAAAAATATATATTTAGATAATTATATTCGATACAGATATCTTAATGAAGATATTTATATTCCATATAGAATTTGTTTTAGTGAAATCCCAACAAAAAAAATAAAAAAACTAACATCAACGCAAAAGATGATATTGTTTTGCATTTACTCTAGACATCATAATGGGTATGTTAGAGAAAAATATATTAATAATATATTAGATACAAATTTTTCAGATTGGTGCATTCCGTATATTTTAAAGATAATAGACGAATATGTATATCCTATTATAGTTCAAATTAATGATAAATTAAATATTGAAAATGAAGAAAGAATCAAGAAAATATGTATGCAAAACACTAATGAAATGTGTTTAAGTTTTAATCGAATGATAAGCTATTGGAATGAATTTTATAGGGAACAATTTTCTAATATAAATGATTATGCAGGTTTCAAATTATTTTGTCGAATAGGCTACAACAAAACTATTGTTAATGAGCATTTTGAGCAATTGCATTATAGTAAACAAATTTTAGATAACGAAATTGAGCGATTAAAAATTGTTATTGTTGGTAGGGGATATATCGATATGATTACTCCCTATAGTGTAATAAAAGATTTTATAAATGTTTTAAATAATTTGAATATTCGGATTGATGGATTTACTTGGTGGTGTCATGCAAAAGATGAGCATAAAGCTTGTGGTTTTGGAGGACCACCAGATTATGATGGAAAAGGGTATTATTCGGAAATTCAAATGGGAAGTGTAATGGAATTATGTAATGAATTTGATGTATTAAAATGTAACAATACATATTTAAATTTCTTTTTGAATGAATACCCTTATAGGAATGATTATAAAAAATGTTATGTTCCAGGATTTTGGATTGACATTCCTAATAGTTGGAAAAATATTACAGGTAACAAAAAAACACATTGAATTATATCAATGTGTCTTTTAATAATCACTAGATAGATAAGTTTCTAAAAGCTTGACGATTGCTTCCAACAATATTTGATCATCTTTTTTGAAACGAGCAAAGCTTGTTGAATCAAGGTCAAGAACACCATATAAGTAATCATCTACAAGAATTGGAATGACGATTTCACTGTTAGATGCACTATCACATGCAATGTGACCTTCAAATTTATGAACATCTTCCACTAGTAAAGTTTCCTTTTTATAAGCGCTGACTCCACAAACACCTTTGTTCATTGGGATTGAAGTACAAGCTATCTTTCCTTGGAAAGGCCCAAGAATGAGCTTCTCATGGTCGTAAAGGTAAAAGCCAACCCAACTAACATCTTCTAAGATTTCGTTTAAGAATGCGCTTGTATTTGCTAATACACTAATTTCATTATCAATACCTTCAATTAAAGATTGGTATTGTTTTAATATTAAATCTTTCTCCATATATATCACCTTCTTTATTATACAAATAATTATCATTGTTCGTAAAGTGAATTTATAAAATGGAGGAAGATTACAAATTCTACTAGTAAGTATTTGATAAACTTTAAGAAGTGTAGGAAATATACATTAGTTAGTGAAGAGTGAGGTGAAATTTGCTATAATAAGTTAGTTGAGGTGTAGTATGTTACCAAAGGAAAATGAATATATTTATATACAGAGTTATAAACATGATAAAAGTTTACATCGTACTTGGTCTAAGGGATTTGTGATTGAATCAAACGAGGATCGAATTGTAGCGATTACAGATCGTTCTTATGTAATTGAAGCAGATGGAAGAAAATGGCTTACTAGGGAACCAGCAATTTGTTTTTTCTATCCTGATAAGTGGTATAATGTCATTTGCATGATTCGAAAAAAAGGAATTTTTTACTATTGTAATCTGGCTAGCCCAAGTATTTATGATGGCGAATCTTTAAAGAATATTGATTATGATTTGGATATTAAAGTAAATAATGAATTTGAATATATCATCTTAGATGAAGATGAATATGAAGAACATAGTAAAGAAATGAAATATAGTGATGATTTAGATAAAGTAATTCATAAGCAGATGGATGATTTAATTAGTCATATTAAAATGCGTGTTTCGCCATTTGATCATGATGAGATTAGAAAGCTTTATAATCGTTATTTAATTATGAAGGAAAGTAGAGGTAAATAAGATGTATCAATTTAAAGTAGGTGTTGATGCGAAAGTTCATGATGATTTTGTGGAAAGTCATGAATTGTGTAATTTATTGCAGTCTTCATCATGGGCAAAAGTAAAAGAAAACTGGGACTCTACGATTGTTGGCGTTTTTGATGATGATACGTTGATAGCTTCAAGCTTAGTACTAATTAAACATTTACCAATGGGGTTTACGATGTTTTATACTCCTCGTGGACCTATTATGGATTATACTGATAAGCGAATTGTGAAATACTTTCTACAAGAATTGAAAAAATATGCAAAGAGTAAACGTTGTTTATTTATTAAGATGGATCCAGGAATTCATATCAATGATTATCCGATTGGAGAACCTAATGATAATCACTATGATGTATCTACAGTACTAGAAAATATGAAACTTGCTGGAGCTATTCATCAAGGATATCCAAAGGAGATAGCAAAGGTGATTCAGCCACGTTTTCAAGCCAATGTGTATAAAAGTGATACTTTTGAAAAAGATTTACCACGTCATACAAAACGGTTGATTAAAGATGCTTTAAAACGTGATGTGCAAGTGGAAATAGCAGATAAGAATCGTATTGATGAATTTAGTGAGGTTGTTGCATTAACGGAAAAACGTAAAAATGTAAATTTACGAAATCATGAATATTTTCAGTTGTTAATGGATACTTATGGAGATGATGCATATTTGTTTTTAGGAAGTGTAAATATTCCTCAAAGTCTTGAGAAGTTAAAAAAACAATATGCCGAAAATGAACAAGAATTAAAAATGGTAGATGAGAAATCACGTAAGAAAATAAATCGTTTACAAGATATTAAGAATTCTTTGGAAAAGAGTATCAAAGAATTTGAAGCTTTCGTTGGGATGAATGAGAACACAGTGATTGCTGGAGTGTTATCGATTAAATTTGGAAACACGATGGAAATGTTATATGCAGGGATGAATGATGATTTTAAAAAGTTTATGCCACAATATCATATTTATGTTGAAAATATGAAGTATGCATTTGAACATGGTTGTGATTTTTGTAATATGGGTGGTGTTGAAGGTGATTTGCAAGATGGACTTACGAAGTTCAAAAGCAATTTCAATCCAATGATCAATGAGTTTATTGGTGAATTTGATTTACCTGTAAATACATTGTTATACAAAGCGAGTCATCGCTTGTATGAGCAAAGAAAGCAGCGGATGAACGGATAGAGGTTATTATGAAAGAGATAAAAGCACGTACAATTGAAGATACGAATAAGTTAGCTGAAAAGATTGCTATGCTTTTAAACGGAAATGGTTGTATTTGTCTATCTGGTGATCTTGGAGCTGGAAAAACTACTTTTACGAAGGCACTTGGTAAAGTGTTGGGAATTGAAGAAGTAATTACTAGTCCAACTTTTAATATTTTGAAGATATATGAAGGAAAACATAATTTATATCATATAGATGCATATCGTTTAGAAGGGCTTAAACAGGATTTGGGTTTTGAAGAAGTGTTTGAAGAAGATGGTATTTGTGTAATTGAATGGTATGAGTTTGTCAAAGACATAATTCCTCAACAACGCTTGGAAATAGAAATCGTTTTAGATGGAGAAATACGTGTTTTTAAAATCCATGGTACGTCTTCAAGATATGTAGAAATAGAAGGTGAAATATAATGAAAACATTATGTATGGATACATCGCATCGTTATTTGGTTTTGGTATTAATGGAAAATGATGAAATCAAAGCTAGTAAAAGTATGTATGCATGGAAAAAACAAAGTGAAACAATATTCGTGGAGTTGATTAACTTAATGGAAGCCGTATCATGGCAACCAGATGATATAGATGAAGTTGTTATTACGGTTGGTCCAGGTAGTTATACAGGGATTCGTATTGCGATGAGTATTGCGAAAGTATTTTGTTCAAGTAAGAAGAAAACTTTATATACAATATCAACCCTACAATTATATGCTGGATTAGATACATGTAGTGTAATGTTAGATGCACGAAGCAATCGTGTATATTATGGTAAGTATCAACAGGGAAAATGTTTAGCAGAAGGAATCAAAACATTGGATGAAATTAAAGCTTTATCAGAAAATATGATTGGTGATGTAAGTTTGATAGGAAAAGAAGATAAGAATCCAGATTTTGTATTAAACTTTAAAGAATTAAGACCATATTATAAGAAAGTAGATAATATTCATGGATTGGTACCAAGGTATTTAAAAGAAGAAAGTGCATATTTGGTGAAATAAAATGATACGTAAAGCAACGATGGAAGATTTGGATATAATCTTAGAAATAGAGAAGGAAAACTTTCCTTTCCCATATACAAGAAAACAATATGAATATGAGATTGAAGCAAATCCTTGTGCTTATCTATATGTATTAGAAGAATGTGATGAAGTGATTGGTTATATTGATTATTGGATTACCTTTGATAGTTGTCAACTTTGTAAGATTGCAGTAACAAAAGAATGCCAACGCAGTGGGTATGGGAAAGAAATGCTTGAGTTTATGTTTAAAGATGCACTTTCTAAAGCATGTGAAACAGCGTTTTTGGAAGTTCGTGTTTCAAATAAAAAAGCGATTTCTTTTTATGAAACCTTTGATTTTTTAGAAGTGAATCGACGTAAGGATTATTATCGTGATCCCAAAGAAGATGGGATTATCCTTGGTAAAGTGTTAGTAGGTGATGTAGATTGAAAGATGTAGTTATATTGGCAATTGAATCTAGTTGTGATGAAAGTGCTTGTGCAATTGTGAAAAATGGAAAAGAGATATTATCTAATGTTGTGGCAACCCAAATTGAAGTTCATGAAAAGTTTGGTGGTGTACTTCCTGAAGTTGCTAGTCGTTTGCATGTGGAAAAGATTTCAGCCGTTGTGGAAGAGGCATTAGAAGAAGCAAAGCTTTCGGTTGATGATGTTGATGCGATTGCGTATACACGTGGACCAGGACTAATTGGAAGCTTACATGTCGGTGTACAAGCAGCGAAGACCTTAGCTTGGGCATATCAAAAACCATTGATACCAATTCATCATATCAAAGCTCATATCTTCGCAAATCATTTGATTACCGATTTAAAGTTTCCATTACTTTCACTAGTTGTTAGTGGAGGACATAGTGAAATTGTTTTGATGAGTGATGAAGGTTCTTATGAGATTCTTGGTCAAACCCAAGATGATGCCATTGGTGAAGCTTATGATAAAGTAGCAAGAGTACTTGATTTAGGTTATCCAGGTGGTCCTAAGATTGATAAGCTGGCAAAGGATGGAGAAGCTGTTTATAAGCTTCCTCAACCGAAAACAGAAGGCATATATGATTTGAGTTTTAGTGGACTTAAGAGTGGTGTCTTACAATTTATTGATCGAATGAAACGCAAAGGGGAAGTAATTGTTGATGCTAACCTAGCGGCTTCGTTTCAAGAGACGGCCTTAAATGAGATTATGGAGAAGCTTTTATTAGCAGTTGACCACTATGATGTAAAGCAAGTTTTGCTTGCAGGAGGAGTTGCTGCAAACAGTGCCTTGCGTAAAAAAATGGAGACGGCATTTGAAAATCGTCAAGAAGAATTGGTATTGCCACCACTTTGGTGTTGTACGGATAATGCGGCGATGGTAGCAGTTGCTGGTTACTTTGCATTTATAAACGGTGAGCGAGGAACATTTGAACAATCAGCAAAGCCTAGTTTACGCGTAAATGAAGAAAATTAATTATTTCACAAGTAGGTAAGTTATGATACAATATCTACAGGTGATATAGATGAACAAAAAGAAAGTACCAAAGGCAACATTACAGCGTTATCCAATTTATTTGAAAGCTCTTAGAAGACTTCAAAAGTATGATCATAAACGGGTGATGTCGAAAGAGTTAAGTGAGTTAGTAAATATTGAATCAACGACGATTCGTCGTGATTTTTCACTATTAGGAAATCTTGGTAAACAAGGTTATGGATATGACATTGATTCATTGATTGAAATCTTTAATCAGCAGTTGGGTGTTGATTTTGATGAGAAGATTATTTTGGTAGGTGCTGGTAATTTAGGTAGAGCTTTACTAAAATATAATAAATGGGATCATGTGGTTGGAGAAATTGCTTGTGCGTTTGATATCAATCCAGATCGCCAAGGGGTGCGCTTTAATATCCCTGTATATTCCATGGATGAATTGGAAGAGAAGATTCCAAAAGGGTGTCGCATTGCCATTTTGGCAATTAGTGATAATGTACAAACAACTGTGGATCGTTTGATTGCTTGTGGCATTCGTGGGATTGTTGATTTTACACATAAACATGTACAAGTTCCAAGTAATGTATCGCTAAAGATTGTGGATGTTGTATCCAGTGTACAGGAATTGGTATTTGAAACGAATAGTTTAGATAATAAAGGAGAATAAGTATGTTTGAATATATGACAGTAAGAGAACTGTATGAAATGATGTTAAACGGTTCTACAATGGAAATCGATAGTTTAGAATATGTTCAATTGGAAGGATGGATCCGTACCAACCGTTGCAATGGTAAGTTAGGGTTTATTGAATTAAATGATGGATCTTATTTTCGTAATTGTCAATTAGTGTATAAAGATACATTGAAGAATTTTGCTGAAATTGAAAAATATGCAACGGGTAGTGCTATTTCGATAATTGGAAAATTAAAAGCAACACCAGAGGGAAAACAACCATTTGAAGTTGAAGTAACGGAAAGTGAATTGGTAGGGGCTTGTGACTCTTCTTACCCACTTCAAAAGAAACGTCATTCTTTTGAATACATGAGAGAGATTGCACATTTACGTCCAAGAGCAAACACATTCTATGCGATTTTCCGTTTGCGTTCTGTATTATCAATGGCAATTCATGAGTTTTTCCAAAACCAAGGGTTTGTATATGTGCATACTCCAATTATTACAGGAAATGATGCTGAGGGTGCAGGTGAATCTTTTACCGTTACAACACGTCAAGATGGAGCGTATGAGAAAGATTTCTTTGGTAAACATGCAGCGCTTACTGTATCTGGCCAATTGCATGCAGAAGCCTTTGCTTTAGCGTTTAGAGATGTGTATACATTTGGACCAACGTTCCGTGCAGAAAACTCAAATACCTCACGCCATGCGAGTGAGTTTTGGATGATTGAACCAGAGATTGCTTTTGCAGATTTGGATGATGATATGGATTTAATCGAAGATATGGTGAAATTCTGTATAGACTATGTTCTTGAGAATGCACCAGAAGAGATGAAATTCTTTAACTCGATGATTGATAAAGAAGCGATTGAGCGAATCACAAAAGTAAGAGACTCTGAGTTTAAACGTATGACATATACTGAAGCTGTTGAACATTTACAAAAAGCAGATGTGAAGTTTGAATATCCAGTTGAATGGGGAACAGACTTACAAAGTGAACATGAACGCTATATTTGTGAAAAGATTGTGGATGGGCCAGTATTCTTAACGGATTATCCAAAAGATATCAAAGCTTTCTATATGCGTATGAATGATGATGGAAAAACGGTTGCAGCATGTGACTTGTTAGTTCCAGGTGTTGGTGAACTTGTTGGTGGATCACAACGTGAAGAACGTTATGATGTACTACTTAAGCGAATGAATGAAATGGGAATTGAAGAAGAATCATTGGATTGGTACATGGATCTTCGTAAATATGGTGGATGTAAACATGCAGGATTTGGTCTAGGTTTTGATCGTTTCTTGATGTATATTACCGGAATGCAAAACATTCGTGATGTACAACCATTTGCTAGAACACCAAAGAACTTAAACTTCTAGAATAATAGAAAAAACAAGGTTGAAAACAGGTTGGTTTTCAACCTTGTTTTTTATCATTTAAGAAAGGTATAGCAAGCAATGAAACTTTTCTTCAAGATAAAAAGTATATATAATAGATACAGATAAGGGGAACAGAAGATGAAACGCAATTGGATAATAATCATGATTTTTTGTATCTTCCTAGGTGTTGGCGGATGCGATAAAGGAAGAGAAGAGCATTTTACCAAACAAGAAGCGCAGACATATATAGAAGAAAAATATGGAGAAGCTTTTACTTTTGTAGAGGAAAAGAATAACCAAGATGAAGATAAGAGAACCTTTATTTTTCAAGCAAAGGAACAAGATAACCTTGAATTTGAAGTTTATAGTAATCGTGCTAGTGGAGGCTTGTTTGGCTGTGCTGGAAAAGGTTGTGAATATAAGTTGAGTGATACTTATATTGAAAAAAGTGAACAGACAAGATTGGCAGAGTATCAAAGTGAAGTAAATGATGATACGATGCAATTCGATGTGGAAAATTATTCCATAACGATTGTATATAAAACATATGCTGATATTAAGCCTAGTATTACAAAAGCAAAAAAAGTTTATAAAAAACTGAATAAAGGTTTACCCAAAGGAGCGAATATCTTAGTGGATATTAAATATTCTCAAAATTCTTTTGGAGGAATATTTCCAGATACGTATGTGAGTAATAAGAAATTTAATGTGGATAAGGAATCAAACAAAATGCAAGAAGCTTATGTACGAACATTGTATACATATCGATTAGCTGATACGAGTGTTCCACAAGAATTTTTAGAGAAGATAAAGGGTAAGAATTATGTTGTTCATTTACAATATGGAGATACTTATAAATTGTATTCTTTAAAAGCTTCTTCTGAGATTACATATGGGGTATTGTTTGAAATCTTTAGTGATTTAGGATATCCAATAGAAGGAAATGCAAGTGACTATAAAGTTACTTACAATAGTGATGTATATCATTTTAGTTATGAATTTTATGATTCTGAAAATAAAAATACTTACTATTTAAAAAATGGTGAGCAAGTACAATCTAGTTATTTTGGTGTAAACAATGTTGCAGGAGTCACAATTTCATTGCTTGATAAAAATGTTTGTGTATATGATGAAACAAAGGGAGAGAAAATTTCTATTTGTTTTGATAAAGCAAAAGAAGTTTATGTGAATAATAGAAAGAGTAATCTTGATACAGCAGGGAATTTAATTAGTGAATTGGATTATGTAATTGAATATTCAAATAATTGCGCTAGTACTTGTAATAAAGAAGAACGTGAACGATATAATAAGTATCTAAAATTGGAGGAAGAATTTGGATCTTCTTTAATTTCTTATAATGTTTATGAAATTGATGAAGATGTTTATATTATTGATGATTCTTTCAAAGATAAAAAAGGTTTTTATTTCTATAAGAATTTAGAAAAGATATATTTGCCTGAGAAATCAAATTATGAATCAAAAGAGAATCTAGAAGTTTTATTTGCTTGTGATATTGTTTATGATGAGAAAAGTAATACGTTTAGAATACATAAAAAAAGCAAGTAAGGTTACTTGGTTTTTATAGTTTTACTTCAAAGACACTGCCTACTTTTTCGCATCCTTGTTTTTCGTAATATGGATCTACATCACTTGTTACATAGATGGTTTCTTTAGGATAAGCATCACAGATAGTTTTCATCAGTTTGCGTCCATAGTCTTTTCCACGATGTTTCTTACTAACAAGTAAGTCAAAGATATAAATCCCATATCCATCATCTTCTTTACAGCGGATATATCCACTTATCACATCATCAATGAGTAAGACATAGGCAATGGAATGTTCCATTGCTTTTGCATATTTATCAGGATGTTCATAATAGTCAGCCCATTCTTCACTTTCTTCACGCATTAAGTGGAAAAGTGCTGCTTGGTCTTGTTGCTTATATTTTCGTATCATATTAACTCCTTTATGGTTGTTTTATTTTTCGTTTGCTAGAACTAAAGATGAAATTACTATCACGATATTTTGCTACGGTTCTACGAGCGATGTGAATTCCTTCTTCTTCCAACATTAAGCGAAGTTGTTCATCGCTTAATGGCTTGGTTTTATCTTCTTGTTCAATCATTTCTTTAATTCGTTTCTTGATATGATTTTGCGAATGCTCTTCACTACCACCACTAGATAAAAATGAATTTAATAAGTAATACTTATTTTCAAATTCACAGCTTTTGTTGCTAAGTGCACGACTAACGGTTGAAATACTAACGCCAACATTGTCGGCAATCATTTTCAAGGTACACTTTTTTAAATCTTTGTGGTAGAGAAAGAACTCTTTTTGAATATCACAGATACTTTGCATGATTTGAGTAAGGGTGACATTACGGCGTTGTAAATAGTTCATTAGCATATTTACTTGGGCACGTTGTTCTTTCATAATCGTTTTCATTTCTGAGCTATCTTCTTCATTTACATAAACTTTTAAATCATCATTTAGAAGTTGAATCTTAATCTGTTCATGTTCAACACTAATTTTAAATTCAGGATTTGCATATTGAGCTTCACTGCTGTAATTCGCAGCAGGTTTTGGATTTAGTGTTTTAATGAAAGAGATGGCATCTAAGATGGTTTCTTCATCTAATTTTGTATGAGCTTTGATTCCATCAAGATTACTAGTCGCAATTTCTTCTAAATAATCACATAGTAGAAGTGCAGAGTGGGAAATCTTTTTTGGTGAAAGAATACATTGTAGTTTTAAACATTCTTCTAAAGTGAAAGCAAAACAACCATAAGGTTCACATTTACGTAAAATGGTTAGATTGCGTTTATATTCTTTATCATCTGTGGGAATCATCATTCGTAAGTCTGTTTTTGAAGGTTTAAAATATCCATTGCTATCAAGATTGGCAAGGAATATTTCACAAATATTAATATCTGGATTTTCTTTACTAAAACGTAATTGATCCATGATTTCATCATAGAGTGAAAGCTGGGTATGATCATAGTTTAAAAAAGCATCACTATCTTCATCACGTGAAGAGTAAAAACCAAGAAACGGAGAATTAGAAATTTGGCTTTTGATATAGGTAAAAAGCTCATCATTGTTTAATTCTAAGATCTTAAGTGATGCAGCTTTTGATGTATTAAATGCTTTTGTTTGCTTTAATTGCTGTTTTAGTTTTAATTGTTGCTTCATATACTCTTATTATAGCAGTTTTATTTGGGAAAAAGACAGTAAAGCAGCTTTTTGAAAATAGATATTATTTAAAGGTTAGTTTGATATTTACAATTTCTGCATTACTACCAATACGCATGGGGATACCCCAAGTACCTGCTCCAGAGCTTGTGATTAGAGGATAGGGTTCTTTATCGAAACCATAGCCATTTTTATATACCAATGGAACAATAAAGTTAGCAGGGAAGATTTGACCATTGTGAGTATGACCAGATAATTGTAAATCAATTGCATCATATTCATCCACAATTGGTTGATGGTCTAAAACAATTATTGGCTTTGATACATCAATGTCTTTTAATAGGGTCGATAGAGATTTACGGTTTTTATGTTTACGGATATCCAAGCGACCAACAATTGTAAATGCATTCTCAATGGTAATACTCTCATCTTCTAAAATATGAATATTACTTTGTTTTAAAATGTTGTTGTAGCGACTTTGGCTTTCACTATAAAATTCATGATTTCCATAAATATAATAACTTCCATATGTTGCTTTCATTTGCTTGAAGTAGGGAATAGATGATTGTAATTGTTGTTTACTAGTATTTTCATCAAATATATCACCACCATATAAAATAATATCTGGATGTATAGAATTTACTTTATCAACGATGTTCTTTAATTCATCATGATGGATAGAATTACCTAGATGAAGATCACTTATATAAATAATGTTTAAAGCATCTTGTTTACTTTGTTTTTCAATTTGATAAGTATATGTAGTCACCTTGATTTGCTTTGCATGGATATTTCCATAAATTGAAACAATAATAGAAATACATACACATAAAAACATATATCGTTTTGCTTGAAAGATAGAGAAAGTACGTCTTTGTTTACGATAGATGAAATGTAAGATATCACCAAGGATAAAAAACAGAAAAGAAAAAATAATCAAAGCTAAATAAATCCCTGTGGTAAATAAAACGGTTTGCATCAACCATGAAGTTGTTTCAATGATTGAAAGGTGAACAAAGCGTAAGACAAAGATAATTTGTAAAGTGATGAAAGCGATATAGATTCCATAGTACATCATAGAGTGTCGCTTACATAAGCGGGTATATTTATTAGCTGTATATAACGTTATTAGTAACAATACAAATAACGTTCCTAATTTGAATAAAAACATAAAAACTCCTTTTTCCTATAGTAACATAAAAGAAAAACTGTTTTACAACAGTTTTACTTACATTCTCCACCTTGAACTTCTTTGAAATTCTTTTTTGCTGCTTTTAAGCTAACATATTTCTTGTCGCCATCTTCTTTGATGATTGCTTCAGAAATAATACCTTCTTGAACAAGGTCATCCAATTTACCTTCATCTAAATCAATGTCGATTGAGATGGTCATCTTATCATCCGTTACTTTCGTCGTTGGTGTTACACCTTTGATTTTACCTAGACCTTCTTTAGATGTTTTCGCAAAAGTTTTTGCTTCTTTTTTGGTAATGCCTGATGCTTCTAAATCAAAGGCTACCGTTTGTTTGATTGCAACAACTTCATCATCTTTTGCCTCGTATTCATTAACGTACATATCGTCGTTGAATGAACAAGTTGTTGTCTTTGTATTACTTCCACAAGCTGCGACAAAGAATAAAGAGACAAAAAGTAATTTTATAATATTTTTCTTCATACTATTCTCCTTCTGTACTATTATACCAAAAAAAATTGAATTGTATAATTATTTTTTATGTGTGGAAGCGGGTTAAGAAGGCTTTTGTTCGTTCATTCTTTGGAGCATGAAAAACTTCTTCAGGAGTTCCTTCTTCGGCAATGACACCTTGATCCATGAAGATAACACGGTTGGATACATCTTTAGCAAATTGCATCTCATGGGTAACAATGGCCATGGTTAAACCTTCTTTTGCTAGATCTTTCATAATCTTTAAAACATCACCAACCATTTCAGGATCTAAAGCACTGGTTGGTTCATCAAAAAGTAATACTTCAGGTTCCATGCAAAGCGCTCTAGCAATTGCTACACGTTGTTTTTGACCACCAGATAGTTGAACACTACCAGCATTGGCAAATTGCTTCATACCTACTTTATCTAAGTAATAGAGGGCTTTTTCTTTTGCTTCTGCTTTACTTCGTTTTAATACTTTTACTTGCCCAATCATACAATTTTCTAAAACGGTTTTGTTGTTGAAGAGATTAAAACTTTGAAATACCATTCCTACATGAGTACGCAATTCATTTACTTCAATTTCATCTTCAATAATATTTTTACCATGAAATAATATTTCTCCATGATCTGGTTTTTCTAATAAGTTGATACAACGTAATAACGTTGACTTACCACTTCCACTTGCTCCAATAATCGTAATCACTTCACCTTTATCAATATGAAAGTTAATATCCTTTAATACTTTTAATTTATCAAAATGTTTTTCTAAATGGTTAATCGTAATAATTGTTTCAGCCATATTATGCTTCCTCGCTTTCGATATTTTGGGGTACATGATTTAATCGTTTTTCAACAAAATTCAAAATCAATGTTGCAACCGAAGTTAAAAGTAAATAAATAATACTTGTGATAAAGAATGTTTCTGTAAATAACATCACACTTCCAGCTACTGATGAAGATTGGAAATATAATTCAATAAGACCAATTACATTCAACATACTACTATCTTTGATATTTACGATTAATTGATTTCCAATTGAAGGGAAAGAGTTTTTAATCGCTTGCGGAAGAATGATATTAAACATCGTTTGTGTATTGTTCATTCCAATACTACGTGCTCCTTCACTTTGTCCACGATCCACTGCCTGAATACCAGAGCGGATAATCTCTGCCATATAAGCACCTGTATTGATGGAAATAATTACAATTCCAGCAGTCAATGCATTCCAGTGGAGGATTGGTCTAAAGATAGAATATAAGAAGATTGCTTGTACCATCATAGGAGTTCCTCTAAAAATCCATACATAAAGACTTACAAAACCATGGGCAATTCTTTTTAATCCTTTAACAAGGGTACTATCTTTGTCATCTACTTCTACTGCACGAACTCCACCAAGGATTAAACCAATGATAAGACCACATAAGGTACCAACAATGGATAACAATAAAGTAATTTGAATTCCATATAAGAATAGTGACCAGTTGTTTTCAAAAATCCATCCAACTTTACCAAAGAAGTTTGTTGGAACTCCTTCTTTTGGTTGTAGTTTTGTGGATAATTTCATCATTTCACTACGATCAGCTGCTGATATTTTATCTAAGGAAGCTTGGACATCGTTAAAGAACTTTGTACCTCGTGTACCATCTTTTAAACCAATGGAAACAGATGTATCCACATTGAATCCTTTTCCTTTAGCAAAGGTAGTAATGGCTAAATCATCGTTGGTTTCAAGAACTCCTTCAGCTACTGGCATTTCGGCTGTAATCCCATCTACTTCTTTGTTTTGTAACGCCAAAAGCATTTCTGGATACGTCGCTTTTGGAGTAGCATGATCAACGCCTTTAATCTGATCGATGATTTCATCATAAGTTGTATTTTTTTGTCCGATTACGGTTTTACCACTAAAATCTTGAATCGATGAAGCTTTTTCCTCAGCACTGTCTTTACGAACAATCATAACCATTTCAGATTCATAATATGGTGTTGTAAAGTCAATTCCATTTTCACGCTCATCATTGGCTGTCATACCAGCGATGATGGCATCGATTTCACCAGATTCAAGCGCTGGTTGTAAACCATCCCATGATAATTTCTTAATCACCAGTTCACGATCTAAATCATCGGCAATCTTTTGGGAAATCATAACATCATACCCATCACAGTACCCAGCGCTACCAATCGCTACCGCACTCTCTGTTTCGGTGTTTGTCTGCCAGTTGAATGGTGCATAATTACATTCCATTCCAACCGTGAAAGTTTCTTGTTTCTTTTCTGCTGCTACAAGTTGTATGAATCCTGTAAAGAGAATCCCACAAACAAGTAAAACTTTTGTTAGCTTTTTCATTTCTATTCCTCCCAATCATTAAAAAACGTCAATAAGAACCCACTCTTATTGACGTTATCAACCTCATTTAAGATAGTGCTCCTACAAAATGTAGACAGTGCTATAGATATTCTCTATAGTCCCACAACTCATATATGCCTATGTGAATCATTCGGCAGATAACTCCTAAGTAATGTGTCTAACGAATGCCTTCTTCACATCACGTCTTAGTATCTGCGCCTCTATCGATATTTAATTGTTAGGTTTATTATAGCAGTTAATGAAAATAGTGCAAGGATTTCAATGGTAATGAGAAAACTTAGATTTTATGAATATGTCTTTGTATTTTTAGTATCTGAGAAATTGTGTACATATTCATGGAAAAAAATGATGATAAATGATATTATAATAACGTTTATAAAACGAAGGAGATAACAATGGCAGATAAGATTATTGTGTTAGACTTTGGTAGTCAATATAATCAGTTAATAGCTCGAAGAATACGAGAGTTTGGTGTTTATAGTGAATTGCATTCACATGAGATGACACTAGCAGAAATAAAAGCTTTGGGTGATGTAAAAGGGATTATTTTTAGTGGTGGTCCCAATAGTGTATATGATGAAGATGCGTTTAAGTGTGATCCAGCAATTTATGATTCAGGGATTCCGATTTTAGGAATTTGTTATGGAATGCAAATGACCCATTTCATGAACGGAGGAAGTGTAAAAGCTTGTGCTTCTAAAGAGTATGGAAGAACCGAAATAGAGATTGAAACAGGTTCTTTATTGTTTAAAGGATTGCCTAAAAAACAAGTTGTTTGGATGTCACATGGAGATCAAGTATCAAGTTTAGCTAATGGTTTTCAAAAAGATGCTTTCAGTGATACATGTGTGTTTGCAGCTACTAGTAATCCAGAAAAACAAATCTATACATTGCAGTTCCATCCAGAAGTAAGACATTCTGAGTATGGGAATGATATTTTAAAAAACTTTGTATTTGAAGTTTGTAAAGCAAAAAATAACTGGTCAATGCATGATTTTATCGATGTGGAAATAAAGAAGATTCGTGAACAAGTAGGAAATGATAAGGTGTTGCTTGCCTTAAGTGGAGGAGTAGATTCATCGGTTGTTGCAGCACTGTTGCATAAAGCAATTGGTGATCAATTGTATTGTATGTTTATTGATCATGGATTGTTGCGTAAGGGCGAAGCAGAAAGCGTTATGGAGATGTTTGGGAAAGAGATGAATATTAACCTTACCAAAATAGATGCCCGTGAGAGGTTCTTATCTAAGCTTAAGGGAGTAAGTGACCCTGAACAAAAAAGAAAGATTATAGGTAATGAGTTTGTGTATACATTTGATGAAGAAGTAAAGAAGCTTGTAGCTGGTGAAGATATTAAATGGTTAGCACAAGGAACTCTGTATACTGATGTAATTGAATCAGGAACAAAAACAGCTCAAACAATTAAATCACATCATAATGTTGGTGGTTTACCAGAAGATATGCAATTTAAGTTGATTGAGCCATTGAATACATTATTTAAAGATGAAGTTCGTGAACTAGGAAGTGAGTTAGGTTTACCTGAATCAATGGTTTGGAGACAACCATTCCCAGGACCAGGACTTGGGATTCGAGTATTAGGAGAAATAACCGAAGCGAAACTTGAAATCGTAAGAGATTCAGATTTAATCTTAAGAGAAGAAATAGCAAAAGCTGGACTTGAAAGAGATATTTGGCAATACTTTACATGTCTTCCAGATATTCGCTCTGTTGGTGTCATGGGGGATCAAAGAACATACGATTATACAGTTGCAGTTAGAGCAGTTACTTCGATTGATGGAATGACATCAGATTGGGCTAAGATTCCTTATGAGGTATTAGATGCTATATCTAGAAGAATTGTAAATGAGGTGGTTCATGTGAATAGGGTAGTGTATGACATTACAAGTAAACCTCCTTCAACGATAGAGTGGGAGTAGAAAAAGCCAATTTTTAAGTTAAATAGGAGTCTATAATATGAAAAAATGTAGAAATGACACCGAACGACGAAGTTTCGGATTAGTATGTCAGAGACTCTCTAATTTAAGGGATTATGTGAATTGTACTATTAACAATGGAGAGCTAAATGACTAGAAGAGATAACGATACAAGGTTATAAGAATATAAGCATTTATAAAGTTAGCAGAAGAAGATTTGAAATAATTGAATTATTTTAATATGGTATAATAAAGCAAATGAAAATTGAGGAGGACAGAAAATGGAAACAGAAAATTTTGAAGTGTTAGAAGAAGAACAACAACCATATTCTAATGACGATTTATATAATATAAGCTCATGGGGAGCAGATTTAACGTTTAGAGAACTTATTCAAATGTACGACGAGGGCGATTTGATTAAGCCGGAGTTACAGAGAAAGTATGTTTGGACCAAGGATGAAGCAAGTCGTTTTATAGACTCCATTTTATTAGGACTGCCAGTTCCAAGTATTTTTTTAGCTGTTGATGATGATGAAAGAAGATTAATTGTTGATGGATATCAACGTATAATGAGTGCTCGTGATTATGTGCGAGGTGTTTTTACATCAGATGAAAAATTATTTAGATTATCGGATAAGGAAATTATTAATTCTAGGTGGCGTGGGAAAAGCTTTGAAGAACTTGAAGCTGAAGAAAAAAGAAGGATAAGAACTACAACAATTCATGCAATTATATTTGAGCAAAAATATCCTAATAACGATACAGGAATGTATCAAATATTTGAAAGAATAAATACAAGTGGAAAAACTCTTAAACCGCAAGAAATTAGAAATTGTGTTTATCAAGGGAGTTTCAATGAACTATTGTTTGAATTGAATAGATTGTCAGTTTGGAGAACAATTGTTGGGTCTGAAAAAGAAGATCCAAGAATGTACGATATGGAGCTTATACTACGTTTCTTTGCTATTTGTGACATAAAAAATAGTGATGAGTTTCAAGAAAAGCAGATAAACTTAACTAAATTTTTGAATGTTTACATGGGCAAAAACAAAAATTTGAATGACGATTCATCAACAGCTTTAAAAAATCGTTTTTTATGTGTAATGACGATTGCTAGAGAATTATTTGGTCAGAGTGTTTTCAGAAGGTATAATGAGAAAACTTCAAAGTTTGCTAAGTCGATTCACCCCATTACTTTTGAGGCTATATCAGTAAGTATTTATTTTGCTCATAAAGAGGGATACGATTTTAATTCAATTGATAACTATTCCGAAAGATATCACGAATTATTGCAAAATGATGCTTTCATTGATGCTACTAGTGTAAGGACAACTAATGTAGAGAACATTAAGCAAAGAATTAAAATTGCTTTAAAAATATTATTTGGTATGGAATATGACTGGGGAAATTAATAATGCTTTCAATGATGTAGATAACGAGCTGAAAAATATTAGAAAATACATAAATAAAAATAAATTTGATGTTAATACAAAATATCTCATATCATATGCGGTTGTTAGAGCATGTGGTACAATAGAGACTGTTTACAAAAAACTCGTTCATGATTTTTTGACTGATGGAGCGAAACCTGAAACAGGTCAATATTTATCGAAAATAATCATCGATAGCTCAAGTAATCCTAAAACAGGGAATATAGAAAAAATGTTAACTGATATAAATTCTAAACTATGTAATGATTTTAAAAGTAGAATTAGCAACCAGGAAAAATCTGACCTAAACTCATTAGTTCAGAATAGAAATGACTTTGCTCATGGAAGAACAGTTACTATTTCGATAGAAATAGTAATAAAGTATTTTGCATCATCAAAAAAAATTATAGTTGACTTAAAAGAAACACTAGATAAAATAGTGTGATAGCAATTTGATAACAATCAATAATAGTGTAACGAATATTAAAGAATATAAAATGGTGTATAACATCATAAACTCGTTTATATCCATTCAATATACTATAATATTAATTGGAAGGAAGTAATATAAAAGTTTTATTTTTAAGCGTTATTTAACTTCAAAGTGGAACACCTAGGTAGTTATGATTATTTACTTAAATGCAGGTGATTCTAACTCCCCATTTTTATTTTGCAAATCAGTTCATGATATGCAAAAAACAGTAGGAATGACATTAAAAGAGGAGTTGCAAAGTTTCGTGTAGGAGCATTAGAGAATATTTTGTTTAGTGAGTTGTGTGAACTTTGTTACAAGCAATGTAGAGTAAAAGGATTAGAAGAGGTTACATTGAAAGTGTTTATGTCAAGTGAAAAGTACCCCACCGTTGCCGTTGAAAAAGGGACCACTACGTTTAAAAAAGAACCCATATCATATGGATTAATGGCTTCTTTTTTATAAGATTAGATTATTCTATTTTTGATTATTATCCACACCTAACCAATCTTGTGTCTTTTTGATTCGATAGCTTTCTCCACGCATATCTATAACGTGTGACTTATAAGCTAGTCTGTCAATAATCGCACCAGTTAGCACTGGATCCTTAAATGTTTCTTCCCATCTATCGAAAGCTAAATTTGTAGTGATGATAATGCTCCCTTTATCATTTCGGTTAGAAAGCAGATTGAAGAGCATTTCGCTTCCATCCTTATCAAAGGATACATATCCTAGTTCATCTAATATCACCAAATCATATTTTTCGAATCTACGTTTAAATAATGTCATTTGACTAAGGCTATATGCTTCCTTCATTTCTGTCACTAAATTTGGAACACTGGAAAATAATACAGTATGCCCTTTCGTACACGCTTCTATGCCAAGTGCTACTGCATAATGTGTTTTGCCTGTTCCTGGATTACCTATCAATATGATATTCTCTTTCCGTTTTATAAATGACAGATCAGTAAGCGTTTTTAGCTTTTCTTTTACCTCTGCTTTATATGGTTTGAATTCAAAGTCCACTATGTATTTTTTGTTAGTGAATCGTGCTCGTTGTATTCTTTTTGTAATTCCTGTTTCTGCTCGTAAGTCTATTTCATTTTGCAGTAATTCCTCTATAACTTCTTCAATTTCTAATCCTCTCTGCTTTGCTTCTTCAATAAATTGTTTGTGATTATGCCGTGTATACGGTAATCGCAAATCATATGCTAATGTTTCAATTGACATGTTTCTTCTCCTTCCTTTTCTTGCTGTAAACCAAACATTTGATTCAGTTTTATTAACTCCGTTTTTACTGCATCCTTTACTTCATTTGATTTGCTAACCATGACTTTATTCGTTGCTTTATTTACCAGTAAATCTGGTAGTTCACTAATGTGTTTGTCTGTGTTTTTTAATAATATCTCTATGAATTCTCTTTCATTTTGTTTAAAATAGGTTTGATAGATGGATAATAACTGTGGGCATTGCTTCAGTGCCAATGAATGCTTTAAGGCCCCCGGTTTGTTGCGTAATGTCTTTAGATAATGTTGTAATTCTAATTGATATTGACCAACTCCATCTATTTTTTTATGCGATTCAACATAGTTATTATTTGCATAGATATCATAATGATCATGATACTTCTTTACTTTAACGTTTTTCCCAACTAAGTAATCAGGGACAGAATAGTGGTTGTTATCCAAACATACGCAACTATATTTATCCACTTTAGATTCCACGAGTACTGCTAATTCATAGGGTACTTTGTATCCTCTTAAACATTTCTTTTCTTCTTCAATTTTACAGTTTTGATTCATCATCATTAGTCCTTCATGTAAATGTTCTTGTGCATGCTCCAGAGAAGTAAACTTGTACTTTTTTGTAAATAGTCGCTTCCTTATAATTTCTACCGTTCTCTCAACACTCCCTTTTTCATTTCCTGCGTATGCATTCGTTGTAGTGATATCAAAGCCATAATAGAGTGACATTTGAATCAATTGCGGATTCAGCTCCTTTTTATGACCAATGAATTTAGATACAACATTGCGCATGTTGTCATAAACAACTTCTGCATATACTCCTTTCACCATTTTAAAGAAACGAACATGTGAATCCAAGAAGATATCCATTTTTTGATTCTTATATAAGTATCCCCACCGAAAACCACTAGCAGGGGCTGCAAAAGTAGCTAAGTGATATTTCACAACTTCTCCATTGATATATAGTTTAACTTCTCCAAAATCATATTCAACTCGCTCTCCATACTCATAGTCTTGACGAATGAAAGCTTCCTGTGCCTTTTCAATAATAGTTTTCCAGTAAGACATCATCGTTCGATAAGTAATATCAAACCCTTCATCAGTAATCATCTCATGCACACGACAACCATCAAGTTGCTGCTTGTGAGTCTTACCAAGAAGATTTGTTTTTTTCACTTCACCTTTCGCAATTTCTTCAAGTCGTCGAAGCAAGTGTGCTGTCATCTTCCGTGGTTTTCGGTTTGTGCTATCATATGATTTTACTTCAACTATGGTACGTATGATTTCATCTTTTTCTTCATTTGTTAGTTCCTCACTTTCTAATAGTTTTTGATTTGCATCGTATTCCTTACAAGTTCGCGTAATCGTTTTTCTGTTAATTCCTGTTTCCCTTTCAATGAATCGATAGTATTTCCCTTGTAAGTGCAACATAATAATTTCTCGTTTCTTCATTAATTTCGTCACTCCTTCACCTCCGGATTTTATTATTTCATAGTCCAGAGTATAAAAAAACAAGTGGTCCCTTTTTCAACGGCAACATACCGTGAAAATGGTCCACTTTTAAATTACAACAAACAGAAAGACTATAAATTTTCTTGTGATTATTTTTTGAAGTATGCAGGAAAGGGATTGGTATGTTTAGAAATCAATCAGGAATTAATTGATGATTATATACTTCACCATAAAGAAAAAGTTAGTGATGAATCAGTAAACTCTTATCAGTTTAAGATATCTCCTGTTATCCATTATGGCTACGATAGAGGCTCCATAAGAGATGAAATAACTAAACTAGGAGAAGATAAAAGAGGTTTATACAGGCTATGAGCTAAAACTATTATTAAAGAAACCAAAGAAGAAAAGTTTTGCTCAGTATAGAACCTAGGTAATTATCAATATTTTGATTTCTACAGGAATTAGAGCAAAGAAATTAAGAGAGTTATTAGTGTCAAGTATTGATTTGGAGAATAAAGTAATTTGTTTACCACATACAAAGAATAAAAAGGGTACTTACCTATAATTTTAACACTAAATGATTAGGATATTTTAAAAAAGTTGAATTATCCGAAAGGTATGGAAAAGGTAAAGTAAAACTATTAATTGATGAATTAAGAGAAAATGGACAACTTAAAGAAGGTACTGGTATTGAAAAAGAAGAAAACGATTTAGTAAATGTTGTGGGTAATATTATTGGAGAAGTTGAAGTAGTGGAAAGAGAAAATAAAAATGGAGGACCATTCAAAGTAGCGACTTCTCTATTGTGTCAAATGATGAAAACGGAGAGAAGTTTTATACAAATTGCTTTGCCTATGGAGAAAATGCGATATTTCAAAAAATTTAAAGCAAGGAAATTCTGTAAAAGCGTTTGGTCAAGTTAGAACTTCAATGGATGACGATGGTAAAGTTTATAGTAATATAAAAGTATTGCTTTCAAAGCTTTCAAAAGCAAAAGAACAGATGGAGCTCGTGGAAGAAAAAAAAGAATCTGTTCTTGGTGCTATCAAGAAATATAAGGTTGAAGAAAAAGGAAAGAATCTAAGAAAAAAGAAACATCAAAAGAAACTGAAAGATAAGATGCGTTGGTGTGGTCTTATAACTGCACCGATATTTTTTTGTATGAAAGTTCGAGAAAACGTAATAATATACTGTGAAAAGTGAATATATTATGCTATAATGTAACAGACTAATTTTGAAATAGAGTAAGGATGGAGGTTGCTATGTCAAAATTAAGCTATAAAAAGTTATTTAAAATATTGATAGATATTGATATGACAAACGCAGAACTTATGGATAAAGCAAAAATCAGCAAGAGTACATTTTATAAAATGAAAAATGGTGAAAACATTACCACTGACGTATTACTTCGAGTTTGTGATGTGTTGAAATGTGATGTTTCTGATATTGTTGAATGTGTGGAGGTAAAAAAATGTTAAAAGTAGCTACAGGTTTTAGTGGAATTGGTGCTTTTGAACAAGCTTTAAAAAGATTGAATATAGACCATGAGATTCTATTCGCTTGTGATAATGGAGAAAGATACTTAGATTTAGATAAAGATGAAATTATTGAAAATTATGATTTAAAAAAATATGACACATTCGAAGATTATATAAGAGATTTATATGATAAAACTGGAAAAGAAAACAATGTTAAGAAATCATATTTTGCAAATTATGATATTGATGAAAATAAATGGTATGAAGACATTAGGTTTATGGATGTAAAACAGTATAAGGATCAAATTGATATTTTTGTTGGAGGTAGTCCTTGTCAAAGCTTTTCTACATATGGTTTTAGGCGTGGCTTAGAAGATACTAGAGGAACTCTTTTCTATGATTACGCAAGAATTATACAAGACACTCACCCAAAAGTTTTTATTTTTGAAAATGTTACTGGTCTATTAAATCATGACAATGGTAAAACTTGGGAAATAATAAAAAGTACATTTTTGGAGTTAGATTATGATATAAAAATGGAAATATTGAATGCTAAAGATTACAATTTGCCGCAACTTAGAAGAAGAGTATTTGTAGTTGGAATAAAAAAAGAATTCGACATTAAAGATTTTACATTCCCAAAGAAGGTTGAATTAACAAGAAATAGTTCTATGTTCCTTGATAAACATGTGGATAATAAATACTATTTGGGTGAAAAAGGATTTAAATTCGTTACTGACCCGTCTCGAAATGGCAGACGAGCAAGAGTGAATCAGGAAGTGATTGGATGCCAAACAGCAAATCAGCAATTTAATTGGGTAGGTGATTTCAGGGTAGAAAAACCAACAAAAGGTCAACTTGAGGATGATAAAATATATAAAGGTATGTACGAAGGGGAAATATCAGTGGCAAGGAAGATGACACCGAATGAGCTTTTACGCTTAATGGGATTTGAAAAATTTAATATTGTAGTTCCAGATAAAGTTATTTGGAGACAAACTGGAAATTCAATAGCAGTCGATGTTTTAATGGCATTAGTAAAAGAAATACTCGACCAAGTAGATTTGATATAGGAGGATGTGAGATATGAATGAAAGTCTTAACGATTGGTATATAGATCGAGCTAGTAATGTATATGTCGATGGATTTGAAGATATGCTAATCTTTTTTTATAAAAACTGTAAAGAGAAAATTAGTAGTTCTAGTTTATCCAATTTAATAACTTTAGATAATAAGCTTAAATTTTCTAAAGGCAACCCAAATGCAACATTAACACACTATAGAGATATTGGGGTATTAAACAAAGAGAATAAAATAGGTTCATCGGCAAGTGAGTTTGTCAATGGAAAACTTGATTTATCTTCACTTATAATTGATTTGTTTTTTAGACGATTTTCGAAAAAACAACATACTAGTAAGGTTGTCCGTCCTTTTGTTGTTATATGTAAATTTTTTGATATTTTATTCAAAATGGAAATTGATAAAGATGATGTATTTTTAAATAGTAGAGAATGTATAAAATATTTGTATCTTATAAATGAGTATGCTGAACTAGATTTTGAGTATGTTGAAGATATGCTTTCTAATCGAATATATGATGCAAAAAATAATAAAATAGGTAGCTATGAATTTAAATCCAATGAGGCAACTAATATAAATATATGGTTTAATGCTCTAAGGGAAACTCCATTATTTTTGCCAGTAGATGGAAACAAGGAAAATTTATTCCCTAATGTTGATCAAAGAGAATTTTTTGCATTTGTAGCAGCCAATGGAGAATTTGTATCAAGTAAAAAAATTGAAAACAGTGAAGATTTATATAATTATTATTGTAACAAAAATTTTGGAATTACAGAAATATTGCCTAGGGTTATTTTAAAAGAGGCAAAAATTACAGATGAAAAAGAAATAGAAAAAATATTTGATTATTTATTCGGTTATAAAATGTTTAAAGATTTTGAGTATTTTAGATATTTCAAATACCCTTGTTTTGGAGTGTATTTTCCTTTTATTTCAGTCCCTCAAATTGCTATTAGACAAATAGATTATGATAATCCTAATATTGGTAATAGTTTGTATCAATATTTGAGAGATTATAAGAAAGTAATACAAAGAAGGGAGAATTCAATGAGCAATTTGTTGGCAGATAATTCTAGTGTATTTAATGATATTAAATGTAATAAATTGGATTACAATATTCAAAATTTATATTTTGGTGCTCCAGGTACAGGTAAAAGTCATAGAGTTGATGAACTTATAATGGAATGTTATCCAGATGTTAAAATCAAAGATAATCCATTTGTGTTCAAAACAACTATATATTTAGATTATTCTTACTATAACTTTATAGGAAATATTATGCCTACTTCCCAAAATGGTGAAATTGGATATGATTTTAAGGCTGGTGTTTTTACACAATCACTTGCAAGAGCTTGTGAGTATAAGGATAAAGAAATATTTTTGATTGTTGAAGAAATGTCTAGAGGAAATATAGCAAGTATATTTGGAGATGTATTCCAATTGTTAGATCGTGATGAGAATGGTAATAGTGAATACTCTATAAATAATGATTTAATTTCAAAACATTTGGATGATGAAGAAATAAACATTGGAAATAAAATCTATTTACCTAGAAATTTCCACATTATGGGCACTGTAAACACAAGCGATCAAAATGTAAATGTTATAGATACAGCATTTAAACGAAGGTTTGAATTCATCTATGTTGATGTAAGCCCTGTCTACAATGCTGATAGAACTTTAAAGAATACATATAAATTTAAATTAGCTGATAAAGAATTTGAATGGAATAACTTATATATGGCTTTAAATGAATTAATCACAACTAAAATGGAGCTGAGCGAAGATAAGCAAATTGGGCAGTTTTTTATAAAATTCAACAATTATCAGAATGATGAACAGAAATTTAAAGCAATACAAAATAAATTATTACATTATTTATGGGATGATGTTCAAGGAGCAAGTATCTCAGATGAATATTCGATATTTGATAAAAATTATAAGACTTTCTCATTACTATATAAAGATTTTGAAGGAAAGAAAAATGTATTTAGTGAAGAATTGATTGCTTTATATGATAAACAATCATTATAGAGGTAGAACTATGAATCAACAGAAAATAGAAATAATTAATGATGGTCATACTGTTGATGAAGAATTCGTGAATTCATGGGAAATTCTTGATTATTGTGATCAGTATAATGGTAAGATAACAATATCGTTTGTAGGAGTAATAATTAAAAATAAGAACATTTTATTTTCTTTTCCAAAATATTATAAAGTTGCAGAAATAAAAGAAGAACAAAAATTCTGCATGGAGCAAATATTATATATTCTATCAAAGAATAAAGCTACTTATGGAAGTTTTGATAAAGGCTTAAAAGGAGAATTCCCAGTAAAATCTTATCATGATATCTTAAATTATTATAAAAAATATGGATTATATTTATCGAATGAAAGTTATTTTAAAAATGGTTACGAAGGCAATGTGGATTGGAGCGGAACAATAAATAAGTCTAATAAATTAGTTCAAAAAAATGGTGTGATTTTCTTTCCTTTTGTAATAAAGAAAACTAGAAATAAAAGTGTTTTTATAAGTGAGTGTATGGGCTATGTATTAGCAGATGCGAGTAATTATAGCGATTTCATCACAACTATATTTCCTTATGAATATGAAAATAAAAATCCTATGTTTAGAAATTTAAGATATATAATAAGTGAATTGAAAAAGATGCGTAATCTTTATTTCAAAGACATCGAAAAGAAACTCATCAATAATCTAATCAATTATCTTGAATGGAAAAGCAGATCTAAAGATAATGTTAGGTTATTGACTCTCAAATTTGAAAATTATTGGGAAACAATGATTAACGAATATCTTAATGATAGATTTGTTAAAATTCGTAATGACCAAATTGTTTGGGGAAAATCAAAAGGTGTTATATTTTGTAAACCTGATAAGGAACATGTAGAAAGCAATGAAACGGTCAAAAAAGCAAAGAATAGAAATCTATATAAAATACAATATGATCATTTTTCGCTCGACAATAAAAATAAAAAGGTATTAATTTTTGATTCAAAGTATTTTAATAACGAAGTGAATAAGTTAAATTATAAACAATTATTTTACCATTACAATTTAATGAAACAGTACAAAGGTTACACAATCTATAATGGATTGTTAATCCCTGCTAATAAAGAATACTATACAAAGGTTCATATTGATAGGGTAGACTTAGACGGAGTAAGAATTATAGAGCACTATATAAATCTTAATGATGTTTTAAATCATTATTTAAAGAAAATATAAACAGAGATAAATTTGTTTGGAAGCATAAGAATGGGAAATGTAACAGTTTGGTTGACAAATAGTTAAGATATATGGGATTAAATAAAAAATCAATAAGGCACTTCATGAAAAGAATAAACGATAATAAAGCATACTAAAACACATCGAGAGTGTAAAATATTTTGTGTAACTCATTAGCCTATTGGAAAATTTTCAATGGTCATTTATTAAGACATAATCGTTTACGACTTATACTAGCGTAAGCGACATAAATTACACATTGATAAATTAGGCTTTATAGTATATAATTCTCGTTATAGGGCAAAAGGGATATCAAATATTAATAATATGAGTAAGGGCAATATTTATATTTTGAATAAATATTGCTTTTTTGTGTGTTTATAATTTATATATTTGCTAAAAAATTATGGAGGAAAAAATGAAAAAAATAATAGAAAAAATAAAAATAAGTGGGGGAAGAAGTTTCCTTATTACTCTACTAGTATGTGTGGCAGTAGTATTTTTGCTATATTTGATTGCAGTATTAATTTCTTTTGACGAGAATAGCAGAACTTCTTCAAACACAGCGTTATTGAAAATATTCATATTTACTATATCTTCTTTTTCATGTGTAATAATAACTTTTGGATTGCATGTGTTAAGTGAGAAAATAAAAATAGACTTTAAGTCTTTTACCTCTACAGTAAAAAAAATGTTATTTAATGAATATAAGAACTTAGTAATTTTGGTACCGCTTTTGTTTTCAATACCATCATTCATTATGTTAATTTACTTATGCTCTAAAGTAGATACAAATTATTATTTGTATACGATTTACATAATATTTACCCATTTTATTTTATGTGTCGTAGGAATGGATTTTTTGCATTTTAGACGACTTTCAGAAAAAATATTACAAATAAAAAAACAAGAGAAGCCAATTAGTAATTCTTTGTTAAGCAAATTAAGGCAAGGTTTCAGTTCGTTTATATACTTTCTATTTTTTCAATTAAAAGCATATTTTAGATTTTGTGTTTTATTATTATTAGTAGTAATGTTTTTTTTGTATTGTTTTTATAATAGGTTAGCTAATGATTTATCCAGCGGATGGAGTGAGTATTTTTTTGCTACATTAATTATGATTATATTGATGTACATAATTATCTATCTTTTTAGCATTCGTAAGCATCCACCATTAAAGCATCAATTGGAAAAAATGCCTATAAAAGGATTTAATATTGATATTGATACACTTAAAAATGAACCTATTTATGTAATGGAAATCAGTAAAGAATCTAATCCTTACTTATTTGAGGTTAATGTAGACTCACTTTTTGGTGAAAATGCAGTAGATAGAAACCTACACATAGAAGGAGCATATCAACCTTCATATATCGACAATGCCAACAATGGAGAAATAAAGGTTAATGATAAAATATTACTTTTATGTGATATAAATGAGAGTGAAAAGCATAATATTATTAGATTAAAAATACATTTATCATATAAAAATCAAAATTACCAAAATAGAAAATGCTCATCTTTTCTAAAAAAAAGAAATTATGAATATAAATATTATGAAATTTTATTGGGATTTACTATATATTCCACATTGTTGATCCCTTCCGAGAAGTATCAAGTGGAATTTAAAAAACATAGTTTCAAGAGGAAAAGTATCAATCAAAAAATAGCAATGCTTAATAAGGGTGAAGTTGATGATAAGTATTTATTTAGAAAATTGATACTTAACTCAATTTCTAAAATTTATTATTTTAATGATTTGAGCAATACAATCGATTTAAATAAAAAAGTATTAGACAATCGTAAAGTTTTGCTCCATGATAGTTCTTTTGGAATGGGAAAAACTACCTATGATGTAATGTCTATTGTTAATCAAGAAAAGATTCCAATTGTTGTTTCTCCATGGGAATCAAATTTTGATCATGATATATTATATTTGATATTTGACTCAGTCAGAACAGAAACTTCAACAAAGAAATTTTCAACTTTTAGAGATGGCATTATGTTCTTTTATCTTATTGTCACTGCAATATATCCATTTTTTGTTGATCACTTTACAACGGTTTTTACTAATACAGTGGAAATAGTTAGTGAAGCATTTGTAATGTTTTTTAATTTAGAAAAATTCGAAATATATAGGATTATTTCAAGAAAATTTGATGAGATAATATCTGCGTTGCATAGAGTTATGCCATTTATCATAGGAATAGTGATGTATTTTGTAATAATACTTATAGCAAGATGGATATTTAAAAAAATTATACCTAGTTTGATAATTTTTAAAAAAGATTATACGAAGATTTATAAGACTTTTTTCATTGATTCAATTATGGAAATGTTAAGCAAAAATCCAAACTATATCTTATTAGTGGAAGACGTTGATAGATTGGAAAATAATGCACAAAACGAAACTTTCAGAATTTTAAGCTCCATTAATACACTACTTCCAAAATATTCAGAATTATTTTGTCTTCTATCTTATGATACAAAGGAAGCAGATAGTCCTAACAAAATTGATTATAAAGTGATAAATAATAAAATCATTTATAGAAAATGGGGAGAAAAGTATGAAAAAGAACAATCTATGAAAAAGTATATATCATTTATTTTTAATATGATTGCTTTGTTATATGAACACAATGAGGGGTATAGTGTTCAAATAAATAAATTGGAGGAAGAAGTAAAAAATAGTGGTGATGAAAGTGGGATTAATTTTCGAGATATACACTCAATTTTACAAGCTATTTTAAATGATCTTGACGAAAAAGGTACTTTGGATTTGTCAGTTGATGAAATGAAAAATATAATGGATATTCATATTGATAAGTATATTGCATCTAATTAGTAAAATTATTATGTATGATAGGATTCAGAGATTAATGATGAAAAGGAGTAAGAAAATTTCTTCTTATTCAATAATCTAATTCCTTTTTGATCATGTTTGAAAAATTTCTATGCTATAATATATTGATAAAAACTATACATTTAAAAATAATAAGGAGGAGGGACTATGGAATCAAACCCAAGAAAATTACTAGATGAATTCATTCCAGAGGCAATGGGAAAGCAATTTGTCATTCCTGTTTATCAGCGAAAATATACGTGGACAGTGAAAAAGCAGTTAGTACAATTAATGAAAGATTTGCTTGATCTCATTAATGATGAAACAAAACAGAAACAGCATTTTTTAGGCACAGTTGTGTATCTTGAAAATGTCGTTGAGTATAAAACAGAACGATCAATAGTGGATGGACAACAACGATTGGTAACGATGTTTTTAATTGCTCATGCTATGAAATCAATAGCTGATAATGAATACCGTTCAAGGGAGATTGATGAAACATATTTACAGAATTTTGCTGAATCAGAAGGAAGTAGATATCGTCAGCGACTATATCCATCAGTAGCAGATGGAAATGATTATCTTATTATAGCTGAAAGTAGGTATGATGAAATTGACAATAACAATAGGAGTAATATTGTCCAAAATTTTCTATATTTGCAAGAAGAGTTAAAGAAGTTAGTTGAGGAATATACTTTTGATCGTGTTTTATATGCTTTGAAGAGATTTTCAATTGTTTATATCAAATTAGATGACCGAGATAATGCCCAACAAATTTTTGAAAGTATTAATTCAACTGGAGAAAGACTTACCGCATCAGATTTGATTCGTAATTTTATCATGATGGATAAGTCAAACGAAGAACAAACTATTCTCTATAATAAGTATTGGCGCAGACTTGAA
This sequence comes from Breznakia sp. PF5-3, assembly GCF_029504745.1. Lineage (GTDB taxonomy): Bacteria > Bacillota_I > Bacilli_A > Erysipelotrichales > Erysipelotrichaceae > Breznakia. Next base: position 37,846 of record NZ_JAQFIQ010000011.1, read on the forward strand.
GAAATATTTGATAACTCAAAGGGAATGGAAGATTTTTTTAGATATTATCTTGCAGCTATCACTGGTGAATATTCAGCAAAGCATGTTCTTTATCAAGCATTTAAAAACTATTGGCATGAAGAGAGTAATCTATCGACTGATGCAGAGTTACTACAAAAGCTTGTTAGATATTCAGATTATTTTGATAAACTTTATTATCAAGCGCCTGCTGGAAAATATGCGGAAATTTTAAGTGATTTCCAAAATATGGAAAGTATGATGCCTGCTCCATTTGTATTAGGACTCTCAGAATGGTATTATCACGATGAAAAAATAACTGAAGATCAATTTTATTCAGTTATTAAAATAGTAAATAATTATCAAATTCGTAGATATTTTAATGGAGATGATACAAGCAGAGTTTCAAAGGCTTTCCCTTCATATCTAAAAAATGTAAGAAAATATGCTGAAGTAAATGGGTTTGATAATATTGCTGATATTGTAATTTATGTATTAGTTACGAGAAATCAATCTAATAATATGGCTCTTCCTTCAGATAAGGCATTGAAATCTAATTTGATTAATGCGAATGCATACTCAATGAGGCTATTACGGTGGTTACTTGAAAAAATAGAAAATAGAGATAATAGTGCAAAATTAGATATGAATAATTTATCAATTGAACATATTATGCCACAAACTAGTACCCCATATTGGGAAGAAAAAGCAGGTGTTAATGGGGAGGAATATACAGGTCTAGTGAATACAATAGGAAACTTAACATTGGTGACGAAACCTGATAATTCAGCAGCAGGAAACAAGGATTTTGAAACTAAAAAGAAGATTTTTGAAGATACACTTCATATTCATATGAATAAGAATTTATATGATATGGATGAGTGGACGTTCAACACCATTTTAAAAAGAAGTAATAATTTTGTTGATGAATTAATTGAAATGTACCCATACCTTCGTTCTGAAACAGATTACAATGATGGAGGAAATAGAATAATCTTCCTTGAAGCACAAGGAATTAAGGCAACAGGATATTTAAATGAAGATGAAACGGTTGTTATCTATTCAGGCTCTGAAATCTATTCAAAAATAAAAGATATAGGTTCAGACTCACTTGGTGAAACTAGGCAGGAGCTTTTAGATAATGGAATTATAGAAGAAACAATCGGAGGTCTACAATTTGCACAAGATTATATCGCTTCATCTGTTTCAAATGCAGCAGATTTATTGCTTGGTGGAAGTAGAAACGGCTGGACCTATTGGAAGGATGAAAATGGCAAAAGCATCGATGAATTATTTCGAAAAAATGGAAGACAATAATAAGAAATAGGAAGAATCAGTTTCGTTTTATAATGAAATGAATAATCTTTTTTCTTGGTAAAAGGAGGGAAACAATGGAAAAGGAAGCAACAATTTTAGTGGGGAATGGTTTTAATTTTTTTATTAGTAATTATGTTAATAATTCTTATTATTATGAAGAAATTATAAAAAAATTAAAAACTTCATTAATTTATCACAGCGAGGAAAAGTTAAAAGAAATTTTAGAAAACATACAATGTGTTTTAAAGGAATATTGTTCTTTACTTGATGGGATAACATTATCAACTGATTATAATAAAACAGGAGAATATTTATTACAACAATTATCAGATTTTTGCGATAAGATAAATGATCCTTCTGGATTGGTATCTATTGAAAAAGCAATATGTGAGAAAATAAAAAAGGATATGTATACAAGTGAGAAAGATTCGAATATTCAAAGCATACCAGTTACAATCAGAACCATTTTCAAATATTATAATGAGTATTTTTCAGAAAAGTTTGTGGAGCTTATGAAAAATCAAGAAATAGCAAAAACGAATGTAATAACTACGAATTATGATGGTATTGTAGAAGAGGTGTTTAAAAAGAGTTTAAGAGGAAAAACAATACATGAGATAAATTATATTCCTCTACATGGGGAGTACTATAATAAAAATATTATTTGCTCAGCACCAGCATTTAAAGAGGGGAAAATTAATTCTGATTTATTAAATCAACTAGATGATGGATTAAATAAGTCAGAAATAATAATTCTGTTTGGTATTGGATTAACATCAGATCCGCATATATTGAAGCGGCTTAATGAAGTCTATGAAAAGAAAATTATAATTATTGATGCTTGCCGCGAGCAATATTTGCAACGAAATTATTATCTATCAGATTCAGAAAAATTAGGGTTTGATTTTCTGTTTAATAATTCAATTTATTTCATTAATACAGGAAAGCCTACATTTACCAATGATTATATGGAAAAGCCAATAGAAACACCTATTCAATTATTGAATAAGTTATCGAATATTTTAAATAATCAAATGAAAGGATAAATCATTTGAGGATAATAGTTTTTTAGGCACATTTTTTGCTCTATTACTATGTTAATATTATATATCATAGTGATATGGCAAACAAAAAAAGGAACATTTGTTCCTTTGTAATTGAAATTGGTTGTCAGCACAACCGTCATTTAATGACATTTAAGTAAAAACTTTATTTTAACTTGATATGTAATTTTGAATAGTACCAAAACTTGGTACATGCAAATATTAACATACACATGGTTATTTGTAAAGTGTTATTTAAATAAATGATCGTAAAGGAAAAGGGAGGACTAAAAATGTCGAAATACGATAAAAATGAAAATGAAGCATATGTGATTGGTTTAGATATTGGAACTAACTCTGTTGGTTGGTCCATTGTAAATGAACGAAGTAAATTAATGAAGAAAAAGAAACATAATTTGATGGGGGTTACATTGTTTAGTGAAGGGGCGACGGCTGCTGAAAGAAGATCATACCGCTCCAATCGACGAAGAATGCAAAGAAGAAAACAACGAATTACGTGGCTTCAGCAATTGTTTGAAGATTTAATAATGGATAAGGATCCTAATTTTTTTCATTATTTAGATGCAAGTTATTACCACTTAGATGATCAAGTATTGACGACTAAAAGAAGACGCGAGAATAAATATAATATTTTCAATGATGACGATTTTAATGATATTGATTATTATACAAAGTATAAAACAATTTATAATCTTCGCAATGATTTAATGGAGTCAGATGAACAAAAAGATATACGTCTAATCTACTTAGCTATCCATCATATTATTAAATATAGAGGAAACTTTTTGTATGAAGGAAAATCTTTTGAAACAATTGAAAATTCAGCAGAGGAAATATTAGAAGCATTAGAATTAGCATATCAAGATAACAGTTCAGAAAGCTTAGCTTTTATTGATAAAAATAAAGTCATTTTAACACTCAAAGATAAAACTCTTTCGCGTAGTGTTAAGGTGAAAGAAGTATTAACACAAATCAATGGGTTACCTCCAAAGGCAGCAAAAGAAATGGGGAATGCTATTGTAGGGTTAAAATGTAATTTTAGTAAGTTGCTTGAAGATGATTCAGTTGTAATAGATGGAAAAGAAGTTAAGGTAGTGTTAAATAGTGATGCTTATGTGGAAATTGAAGAACAATTGTTAGCACTTATTGGTGATGAAAAATTTGCAATCATTGAACAATTAAAGAGGCTAAACAGTTGGTTTGAATTACAATTTTTGTTAAAAGGAAAACCAAATATTAGTAAGGCAATGCTTGCAAAATATGCGCAGCATCAAAGCGATTTAAAAATATTAAAAGCAGTATATAAATTACTAGATAAAAAGGTATATAATAAAATGTTCTCTATTGAAACAGATCAAGCTGCAAGTTATACAATGTATATAAAAAATGGGAAAGGTAAGAAATGTGATTTAGAGGCACTAAAGAAACAAATCAAGAAAGACGTTAAAGAATTATCAAATAATCACATAGACGAACTTTCGTCAAGACTTGATTCTGAAGATTTCATGCCTTTAATAAATAGTAAGGAAAATGGAGCAATCCCATATCAATTGCACGAAAAAGAACTTATAGAAATACTTGATAAACAAGGAAAATTCTATCCAGAGCTAAATGAGAGAAAAAATAAGATTTTGTCTTTAGTATCTTATCGTATACCATATTATGTAGGACCATTGATTTCTCACCAAAAAGATAATTCTAATTATGCTTGGATTCAAAGAAGCTATGAAAAAATAACACCTTGGAATTTTGATGATGTTGTAGATAAAGATTCATCAGCAGAGAAATTTATCAAACGATTGACCAATTTTTGTACATATCTGCCATCAGAAAAAGTAATTCCAAAGCATTCTTTACTATATAGTGAGTACTGTGTTCGTTCTGAGCTTAATAAAGTAAGAGTAAATGATAAATTATTAGAAACAGATACCAAGAATAAAATTATTAATGATTTGTTTAAGGTAAAGAAAAATGTAACAAGTAAAAATCTACATGATTGGTTGATAAAAGAGAATTATCCTACTATAAATGGAGAATATAGCATCAAAGGCTATCAAGGAGAAAAAGGATTTGAATCATCTTTGAAATCATATATAGATTTTAATAAAATTTTTGGAAATATTAATCAACATAATTATCAAGAAATTGAAGAAATAATTTCTTGGATTACAATTTTTGAAGATAAAAAGATATTAGCTCGAAAACTTGAAATGAATTATAAGAAATATATGGATAAATTTGAAGAAATAAAGAAATTAAAATACCAAGGGTGGTCAAGACTATCTAAAACTTTTTTAGAGGATTTAAAAACTGATGTGAATGGTGAGGATAAATCAATTATTGAAATACTACGAACTACCAATTTGAATATAATGCAAATAATTAATTCGCCAAAATATAAATTTAATGAGATTATTGCTAATTTTAATAAAAATCAAAATAGTGAATTAAGCTTGAATGAAAAAATTGAAAACTTAGCAGGGTCACCAGCAATAAAGAAAGGGATAAGAGTTGCTTGTAATGTAGTAGATGAATTGCGAAAGGTAATGGGATATAATCCAAAAGCAATTTATTTGGAGTTTGCAAGAAGTGATGAAGCTTCTAAGAGAAGTGATAGTCGATTAAAACAGATAGAAAAACAGTATAAAGAAATTTCTTTAAAGGATTCATTATATGGTGAAGCAAAACAAAATCTAAATAATGAAGAGAGAAGTTCCATGCAAGATTTACGAAGGTATTTGTATTATATACAAGGGGGAAGATGTTTATATTCAATGAAACGATTAGACATTGAAAATTTATCACTGTATCAAATTGATCATATTCGTCCTCAATCTTTAATTAAAGATGATAGTATAGAGAATTTAGCCCTTGTTTATTCAGAATATAATCAAGATAAGGGGGATTATAATACAGCTTTAGATGTTGTTCCTCAAAATAAGATTTCTGAAATTCGACAATATTGGGATTATTTATTTCAAAAGAAGCTAATAGGCCCTAAAAAATATAAATCACTAACTACGGCTAATTTTACAGAATATGAAGTCAAAGGTTTTATTAATCGTCAATTAGTAGAAACAAGGCAGATTGTAAAGCATGTAGCTAACATCTTAAAAGATACTTATAAAGAAACTAATATTGTAGCGATTAAAGCACAATTAAATAGTGATTTTAGAGATTTATACAATCTTCCTAAAGTACGAGAAGTAAATGACTATCATCATGCGCATGACGCATATATTAGTTGTGTAGTAGGAAATTACATATTAGAAAGATATCCTAAAATAGAAGCTGAGTTTGCTTACAATGATTATTTGAAAGCTAAAAGAAAATCTGGGAAAGTAAGCAAAGACAAATATGGGTTTATTATTAATTCGATGAAAAATGGATATGTTTCCCCAGAAACGGGAGAAATCATTTGGGATCAGAGCAATATTGAAGAAGTAAAAAGAACGTTGGAATATCGCGATTGTTATTTTAATCATCTAACAGAGCAAGGTAGCGGTGTATTCTATAAGCAGAATGCAGAGAGACATGACACAATAAACAGTAAAGTACCAATCAAAAAGGGACTAGACCCAAATAAATATGGCGGATATAGTGGTGTAGAGAGCGCTTATAGTGCGTTAGTTTCATATACGGATAAGAATAAAGAGAAAATGATTGTAGCGCGAATAACAGTAGAGGATTCAAAATTAATTGAAAATTCTCAATTGGAGTTGTTAGAAGCAATAAAGAAGGATGATAGATTAAAAAGCGGAGAAAATATAAAAATTTTACGTACAATGATGAAGTACCAACAACTAATAGTTAATAATATGAATGTATATATGAGTAGCCCTAATGAATGGATAAATGCAAAACAATTAAAGTTAAGTTGGAAGCAAATGCAAAATTTGGATTTGCTATTTAATATTAAAAAAATAACAGTTAAGAAAAAAGTAGAAGAAGAAGGAATAGACTTAGATGATATTGCTAGAGAAAGCTACTGTGGACTAATAGAAAAAATGAAATCAGAGTATTCACTATATTTAAATATAGTGAAAAATTTGGAAGAACGTATAGATACCTTCTATGAGCTTACCTTGGGAGATAAAGTTGAAATTTTAAAACAAATTTTAATAATCATGAAAAGAGGTCCAGAAAATGGAAACTTAAAAATGATTGGATTGAGTGAACGAATTGGTAGAATGGGAAAAAAGTATACCATTCCTAAAAATACGTTAATCATTGATTCTTCCATCACAGGGATTTTCACTAAAAAATATAAAGTATGAGTTGGCGGAAAGTTGTTGTAACAAATAAGTGTAAGCTATCGTATAAAGAAGGATATATGATAATTCGAAATGAAGAAACTAATATGATACATATCTCTGAGATACATACATTAGTTATTGATACAACGGCTACAAGTATAACTACGCATTTATTAAGTGAATTAGTAAAATCAAAAGTGAAAATTATTTTTTGTGATGAAAAAAGATTACCGTATTCTGAAATAGTTCCCTACTATGGAAGTCATAATTCAAGTAAGAAAATTAGGCAACAGATACATTGGGAAGATGAGAATAAGATATTGGTGTGGACAGAAATTATAAGACAGAAAATCAAAAATCAATCAATATTGTTGAGAAAGCATAAATATGATAATCAAAAATTGAATACTTATATTGATGAACTGCAATTTGCGGATGTTACAAATCGAGAAGGACATGCATCAAAAGTATATTTCAATAAATTATTTGGGCATGGATTTACAAGAGATGATGATAGTGGAGTAAATGCAGCATTAAATTATGGCTATAGTATATTGTTATCAAGTTTTTCCAAAGAAATAGTATCATTAGGATATTTAACTCAATTGGGTTTTATGCATAGAAATGAATATAATCATTTTAATTTGGCAAGTGATTTAATGGAGCCATTTCGTGTTTTAGTTGATGAACTGGTATATAAAAATAAAAAAGAAGAATTTAATTTAGAATATAAAGTTAAATTAATATCTATTTTAGATAAAAAAATGGAATATAAAGGTTCTCAACAATATATATCTAATATTATTCCACAATATCTGGGCAGTATCTTCAAAGCGGTAGAATCAAGTGATATTAACGAGTTGCATATGTTTGAATATTTATGAGTCACAGACAAATGAGAGTCGTTTTGTTTTTTGATTTGCCGATGGTTACAAATGAAGATAAAAAAAGATATAGAAAATTTCGTAAATTTTTGATTAAAGAAGGATTTATTATGGTACAAGAATCAGTATATTCGAAATTGGTATTGAATTCAGGTAGTGCTAGATTTATTTATAAAAAAGTAGACCAAAATAAACCGACATATGGACTTATACAGTTATTAACAATTACAGAAAAACAATATAATAACATTGAATTTGTATTGGGAAAATCAAGTTCTAATATTCTTGATGATATTGAAAGGGTGATAATAATATGAAACTTAAAAGTACACATTTTGAGAGCTGCTTAGAGTTCAATGATAATATTGTTTCCTTAATTGTTGAAGATGTAGCAAAGTTTTCCAATATAATTGAGAGATTTTATATGCATACAAGAAAACTTTCTGAAAAAAGAGAGTTTGTACTTTTGGATTACGAGGAAAATATATTGGATCCTGGGGATGTATGTTGTATCTTTGATGTGTTGAATTTTGATTTTAATCAGAGAAAACTAGTAAATAAGCTTTATTTGAAAATATATGAAGATTACTTTTTTGATGTAGATAATGAAGAAAGGTTTGATAAAAAAATCAATGATTTACAAAATATAGTATTACATGCAATTTCAGAATTTGATATGGATTTAGAAATCACAAATGAAATAGATTTTACTTCAGTTTTGAAAATGTTTAATTTGCGTATAGAACAACAAGACTTTAGTATTTATAATAATTTGATGCGAATTTTAGAATTGATTGTAGAGCTAGAATTATATGCATTAGTTATATTTCCAAATATTAAAAATGTATTAACAAAGCAACAATATGAAGAAATAATAAAATTTATAGTTTATCATAAAATAGGAGTTTTATTTATTGATAGATCTACCAAAACTTTAGAAGCTTATAAAAGTGTTGTTTGTGAGAATGAAAGAATATATTATATTGATGATGATTATGAAGAATATGTTATAATAAATTAAACTATTCACTGGAGTGATGCCCAGAAAACATATCACTAAAAATCTATTTGAGGTTTTAGTGATATGTAATTTTGAATAGTAACAAAACTCATTTACCATAATTGATACACCATCTGGTGTTTTAGTGATATGTAATTTTGAATAGTAACAAAACAGTACACGATCTCGTAGTAGAGGTCTAGAAGTTTTAGTGATATGTAATTTTGAATAGTAACAAAACATTAATAAGTTTATACCACTTACCTAGTGTGTTTTAGTGATATGTAATTTTGAATAGTAACAAAACTCTCCACCTCATAGTCGATTGTGTAAGTATGTTTTAGTGATATGTAATTTTGAATAGTAACAAAACTCTAACCTGGATTGAGAGTCACTTTTGTTAGTTTTAGTGATATGTAATTTTGAATAGTAACAAAACAGAGAGGAATAAAAAAATGAGTTTTAAAATGTTTTAGTGATATGTAATTTTGAATAGTAACAAAACTGGATAATCGTATATTGGGAAATCGAATATGTTTTAGTGATATGTAATTTTGAATAGTAACAAAACTGGCACTATCAAAGCTATTCACTATTGCCTGTTTTAGTGATATGTAATTTTGAATAGTAACAAAACTAAGTTAGTGGAAGATAGCGAAATAGTGTTGTTTTAGTGATATGTAATTTTGAATAGTAACAAAACCGGTTGGTTACAAATCATGGAAGGTGCTGAGTTTTAGTGATATGTAATTTTGAATAGTAACAAAACGACTGTGGAAGTATTTCGCGCGTGCGTGAAAGTTTTAGTGATATGTAATTTTGAATAGTAACAAAACTTTAATCATGATGAAATTTTAGAGTTCATGTTTTAGTGATATGTAATTTTGAATAGTAACAAAACAAACAGGAACCTATACAAATATAGATTTGTGTTTTAGTGATATGTAATTTTGAATAGTAACAAAACATTTGCAACAGCAAAAGCATCTATTGCAACGTTTTAGTGATATGTAATTTTGAATAGTAACAAAACTACGATTTTGATATAGAAACATTTAATACAGTTTTAGTGATATGTAATTTTGAATAGTAACAAAACTTATTCCGACAGAAATGGACGACGATATAGTTTTAGTGATATGTAATTTTGAATAGTAACAAAACATCCTTCTTTGTTGCTACTGCATAAACCTCGTTTTAGTGATATGTAATTTTGAATAGTAACAAAACACCACATATTAACATCTGCTCATGTTGATTGTTTTAGTGATATGTAATTTTGAATAGTAACAAAACAGTTATAAAAGAGCAAATGTATAACTTGCTGTTTTAGTGATATGTAATTTTGAATAGTAACAAAACTTTTTTCTGTGATACCCTTGCACTTCCGCTGTTTTAGTGATATGTAATTTTGAATAGTAACAAAACAACATCAAACACCATATAATATGTGTAAGTGTTTTAGTGATATGTAATTTTGAATAGTAACAAAACATGTGCATAGTAACTAATAATTTCATGCGAGTTTTAGTGATATGTAATTTTGAATAGTAACAAAACTTTAATCATGATGAAATTTTAGAGTTCATGTTTTAGTGATATGTAATTTTGAATAGTAACAAAACTCTATCAAAATTGTATCTCAATGGTATCTAGTTTTAGTGATATGTAATTTTGAATAGTAACAAAACTTATTCCGACAGAAATGGACGACGATATAGTTTTAGTGATATGTAATTTTGAATAGTAACAAAACAACGTCAACATCTAATCTCGCGTCTAGTTCGTTTTAGTGATATGTAATTTTGAATAGTAACAAAACCGTTTTGTCTTCACTTAGAACAATGTGGGTGTTTTAGTGATATGTAATTTTGAATAGTAACAAAACACAAACGAAGATGTTCTTAATGGCTTACGGTTTTAGTGATATGTAATTTTGAATAGTAACAAAACAAAAGATGGCGAAGATAAAGCTACCCCAAGGTTTTAGTGATATGTAATTTTGAATAGTAACAAAACATTCTACATCAATGATACAACTGTGATTAAGTTTTAGTGATATGTAATTTTGAATAGTAACAAAACGTGGTTTTCATTTTTTACCTCTTTCTTTAAGTTTTAGTGATATGTAATTTTGAATAGTAACAAAACAAGAGCAAGAGTATTTATGGCTTCGTTTTAGTTTTAGTGATATGTAATTTTGAATAGTAACAAAACTGATTAAATGTCATGACACCAATATTCCCGGTTTTAGTGATATGTAATTTTGAATAGTAACAAAACTAAGTTAATAGAAGACGCCGAGCTCGTCGTGTTTTAGTGATATGTAATTTTGAATAGTAACAAAACTCTAAATCGAATTTTATAATTGTATCAACTGTTTTAGTGATATGTAATTTTGAATAGTAACAAAACGCAAAAGCTTGAGGGATTGCCGTTAATAGCGTTTTAGTGATATGTAATTTTGAATAGTAACAAAACGCTATAATAGAAACAGTTAAATAAGGAGCTGTTTTAGTGATATGTAATTTTGAATAGTAACAAAACGTCGGTATCTTCCTTATTTAGTTTTGACCTGTTTTAGTGATATGTAATTTTGAATAGTAACAAAACGAAAGCATTAGGGCAATTATTTGCTTTAGTGTTTTAGTGATATGTAATTTTGAATAGTAACAAAACATCGGAAAACACACTTGACCCGTGCCGATTGTTTTAGTGATATGTAATTTTGAATAGTAACAAAACCAAAAGCTTGAGGGATTGCCATTAATAGCAGTTTTAGTGATATGTAATTTTGAATAGTAACAAAACGATAAATTAAGAGACGACCAAGCACAAATAGTTTTAGTGATATGTAATTTTGAATAGTAACAAAACAAAATCAATTAACAATGCTTTCGCAACAAGGTTTTAGTGATATGTAATTTTGAATAGTAACAAAACTCTTTACCAGTGTTACTAGCTGCTGACTGAGTTTTAGTGATATGTAATTTTGAATAGTAACAAAACTGAACAAGAAGAAAAAGAAGTTGGAATCTTGTTTTAGTGATATGTAATTTTGAATAGTAACAAAACCAAGAGTGAGGGTAAGTTTGTTGCCCCATGGTTTTAGTGATATGTAATTTTGAATAGTAACAAAACAACATCAACATCTAATCTTGCGTCCAATTCGTTTTAGTGATATGTAATTTTGAATAGTAACAAAACGAAAGTCAACTTCTTCCATCCATCTGACCAGTTTTAGTGATATGTAATTTTGAATAGTAACAAAACTAAAAATCTAATCGTCATTTGTCCGCAAGAGTTTTAGTGATATGTAATTTTGAATAGTAACAAAACTCTATTGAAAAATTTTCATACCAAGTCGTTGTTTTAGTGATATGTAATTTTGAATAGTAACAAAACCATAAGAATGATTAAATGTCAAATATTTAAGTTTTAGTGATATGTAATTTTGAATAGTAATAAAACTGCAGTAAAAGATTTAGAAGATGGGGATTGTTTTAGTGATATGTAATTAATGAATATTTGAAAAAGAGGCAGTAATTTATTATAAATTACTACCACCATTTAATCATATTTTTTTATTGCAGATTTTAAAATGCTTTTAATTTCCGTTTTGATTTCTGCTGGCTCTAAAACAGTACAATATTTTAAATATTGCAAAGACCAGTAAATGATTCCTTCTTTACTAGATGTGATTTTGGCTATAAATGTGTTTTTATCTTTTTCTTCCTTAATAAATGTATTAGTACCAAATGTATCTATTACATCATCTAATATGGTATTGTTACAGCGGAGTAATACATTTACCTCATTACCACTGTACATGTATAATTTAGATGTTATATATTCATAAGAGTTAAATTCTTCTTCGTAGAAAAAGGATTTTTCTTTTTCTATGATAATATCTTTCATTTTATCAACTCGATAGTGGGATAAGTTTTTATATTTTTCATTGAATGATATTAAATAGCAACAACCATTAGCATAGACAATATCATAAGGAGATACTTCATATTGTTTTTCTCTACGTGGTATTCTTTCTTTTTTGTGATTGTATTTTGTATATATGAAATTGATGGGTTTACGAGCTTGTATCGCTTCTAGTAACAAATCAATATTTAAAAAGAATTGTTTATTTTGAGATTTTCTATAATTCTTTGCATATACTCTATTTTTAAAATCATTTGCAACATATTTATTTTGAGTAGACAATAGTTTATTAATTAAGTCTTTGCTTAAAGAGTCTGGAATAATATGAGAAGAGTGAATACTATGGCACAATAGGTTAATTTCACTTCTTTCAAATTGTCGATCAATCAAATAATAACCAATTCCGTTGTCTTTATAATCACTGATATCATACCCAAAATTCTGCAAGAGTTTTATATTGCTATATAAAGTTCTTCTTTCAATATTCATGGAATATTTTATTTCTAATAATTTAAGAATTTCTTCTTTTCTTAAAATATGATTTTCATCACTTTCATGTATTAAAATATCTAATAAAGCTAATACTAAAGACTTCTTTTCTTCCATAGTTTTACTCTCTTTCTGTTGTAATTATAAAATAACACATGGCACAAATAATGTACAGATGGGTTGATAAAATAAAGTGGTAAAAGGAGGATTTATTATGTTTATTACAATAGTTGGAATACAACAGTGTTTAGGGATAGATTTGTTTCGAGTTGGAGCTAATTTTCAATTGGAAAAGGATCCAACCAACATATATGATGAAGAAGCTATTTGTGTGAAAAATATAGATGATGTAGTTGTTGGATACGTGGCTAATAGTGTGCGTACGGTTGCTAAAGGGTGTAGAAGTGCAGGAAGAATTTATGATTTTATTGAGGATAATCAAATAATTGAAGTTCGCTTTATTGTAGGGAAATCAGTAATTGCAGAAATTAGACAATAGAAATTGAAATTTGATTTTGAATGAAAGTACTTAATTATATAATTATTTGAGGGGGATGATAATATGAAATTTTCAGAACTTATGTGGATTACAATAATTGGAGTATTAATTATGATAATTATTGCGTATATGGATTCGAAGTATTTAAAGCAAAGTATAAGTAGGCATATTGAATCTAATAACCCAATAATTGGATTATATTCAAAAATATTTATTGCAATAATAACCACTGCTATTGCAATACAAGCAAATTCAATAATGGAACAGCAAAATAGAGATAGTATTAAAGAAACAGCACCATTATTTGAAATATCTAAAATAAATAACTATGAAGACAAAAGATATGAAGAAGTTTTCAAACTAGAAAATTCAAAAGGAATAGCATCATATTTGAATTTTCGAAGATTTGATAGGTATAGTTTTTCATATCAAGGTAATAGTGTAGAACATACTATGCTAATAAGAAATATTGCTTCAGATAAGGATGATGGTGAAAATGAATGGTACTATATTCCTGAAGTGCAAAAATTAGATGAAAATGAAATAGTTGGATTGTTTGAAAAATACATATTGGAAAAAACTGGAGAGAAAATTATCATATATCATGAAAGATATTATCAAGTTGATTTTGTCGATTATAAAAACGAGATGTTTAATTACTATTTTACTTATAATAACCAAACAAAATTAGCCTTTATTGATAGTGAATCATATTATAATTATCATGGAATAAGGCAGGGAGCACCTTATGGAGGCGGTTTTGTGGTAACAAATAATGATGATATCGAAAAAGAAGTCGAATTTTTTGTTGATAATATGATTGCTTACTATAATAGTAGAAATTATTCTAATTAAGCAAAAAAGATAGTTTCTTTGATTGCAATCAATCATTAGAAGCTATCTTTTTATTAATGTGATTATTCAATTAAAGGTACACAAAATTCACACATGTGATTTTTGATTTTCCTCATAGTGTATCTTTCTAAAATTGGTCTTTGATAATCTATATTTAAATTAGCAGTTAATTCTTTTATATTTTCCCAAAAGCTATGAACGCCTTCTTGGGTATGTTCTACTTCAAAAATGGCATAGAGTCCATCATCAATTTTTCTAGTCTTTAATCCCTCTACTCCATCTTCACCTGTAATCAATCCGACATCATATCTTAGTTGATTGGGCGGGGTATTATTAGGATCATCCAATGCGATTCCTAAGATAACTAATTGGTCATTAAAAAGGTCTTTGGACTTTATATGTTCTTTTAATGATTCCATTAGTTCTATATTCTTTGAACCATAAGGTCCAATTCTTCGCATATAACTTATAGTTATATTTGTAAACTTTTCTTTTCTCATAAACTTTTCTCCATTTCTAATTTGCTGATGTCGACTTCAACAATTGCATCATAAGTGCTATTAAAATGAATTTCAACTTAATTTTTAAAAAGATGATTTATAATCAAAGGAAAAGAAGTAATGAAACTTAATAATTCAAATAAATAAAATATAAATTGACAAACTGGTTATAACCAGTTATTATGATGGTGAAGGCAGAGAAATATTATTTCTTTGAGTTTGTAGTAGAAAAGTTAGAAGTATTGAGAGAACAATCATATTTTTTTACATTAACTGGTTATGACGTTATGATGTTTAGAAAGGAGGTGTTGTATGAAAAAGCATTTGGAACTTTATGAAAAAGTGAAAAGTCAAATGGAGAGTCAGATGGCAGATGATGGTGGAATCGAAGAAGCAGCTAGATGTTGTGCAAATTCAATCATGAAAGATCGACTCATTCATGTGTATGGCTGTGGACATTCGCAAATGTTTGCGATGGAGATTTTCTATCGAGCAGGGGGACTTGTGCCTGTCAATGCGATATTGTTACCGCATGTGGCACTTTCACCCAAAGCAAAGCTTAGTACTTTCCAAGAGCGTGTTGAGGGATTCTCTCAACTAGCTTTAGAGCAATATGATACACATGAAGATGACACAATGATGATTATTTCTATTTCAGGTAGAAATGCTTCGGTTATCGATATGGCTTTGGCTGCTAAGGCAAAGGGAATGAAAGTTATTGCTTTAACTTCAAAAGCATTTAGCGATAAAGTTACATCACGACATTCAAATGGGAAAAACCTTATTGATGTTGTTGATGTTGTAATTGATATTAAATGTGAATATGGAGATGCATGTTTGAGTTTGCCAAATTATAAGAGCAAGTTTACGGGAACAAGTACAATTCTTGGAATGTTGGCAATGGATTGTATCACTTCAAGAACAATCGAACTTTGTTATGAAGAACATGTTGAACCACCAGTGTTCATAAGTTCTAATACAGATGGGGGAGATGAAGTAAATCTTGCTCACTTATCTCGATATAAACATATGGTTGATGGATTTTAACTTGTATTAAATACTACTATAGGCTGATGAACTTCAGATGAATGAAAGAGGTGAATAGGGATGAAAGCATGGGAATCGTATTTTGACGTCATGCAAGGTGTAATTGATAAAATTAAGCAAACGCAAGGAGACAATATTATGCGTGCTGCTGAGCTTCTTGCAAAGACGACTGAACAAGGTGGATTAATTTATGGCTTTGGTGTTGGTCACTCGTATCATGTGATTGGTGATGCGTTTTGGCGGGCTTCAACACCAGCAAATTACTATGCCATTGTTGAGCAGAGTGCTACTGGTAGTACAGAGATTACCAAAAGTAATTGGGTAGAAAATACATATGATCTTGGTAGATATGTTGTAGATTATCATCGTATTACACCAAACGATTGTATGATTATTATTTCTAACTCTGGTAATAATATTATGCCAGTAGATGCAGCAATACGCGCAAAAGAGAAGGGAATACCAGTGATTGCCATTACCGCAGTAGATTATAGTGAATATTTAAAAACGAGACATCGTGATAATGTGAAACTAAAAGATATTGCAGATGTGGTATTGGATAACTGCTCACTTATAGGTGATGCAGCAGTTGAAATTGATGGATTTGGAATGAAGGTAGGTGCTACAAGCACCATACCAAATGTGTTCTTACAAAATGTTATTTTATGTCAAATGGTTGAATTGCTAGTAGAAAAAGGGATTGAACCAGATGTTTATTATAATGGACACTTGACGCTTATGGATGAAAAATACACAAAACATAATCAAAAAATGGTGGATAAATATTTCTATAAGATTCGTAATCTATAAAATGAACTTTTGAAAGACAAACTATTAGATGTCAATAGCTAAATAAAATTAACTATAATCTATCAAAAAAGTGCAATTGTCTTGCTTCAGAGGTGAATCCTCTATAA